>JAGIBE010000232.1 GCA_017744495.1 Caulobacter sp.
CCCGCGGCCATGAGGTTGCGGGCGTGCCAGATCACCGTGCCCGAGCCGACCAGCTCGCCCTCGTGCCAGCCGTCCAGCATCGGGCCGCCCGACAGGACGATGGCCGGGATGTTGACCGTGGTGGCGGCCATGATGCCGGCCGGGGTGGTCTTGTCGCAGCCGGTGGTCAGGACCACGGCGTCGATCGGATAGCCGTGCAGGGTCTCGACCAGGCCCAGGTACGACAGGTTCCGGTCCAGGGCCGCCGTCGGGCGACGGCAGTTCTCGAAGATCGGGTGGACCGGGAACTCCATCGGGATGCCGCCGGCGTCGCGGATGCCGTCGCGCACGCGGGTGACCAGGTCCAGATGGATGCGGTTGCACGGCGAGATGTCGCTGCCGGTCTGGGCGATGCCGATGATCGGCTTGCCGCTGCGCAGCTCTTCCGGCGTGATCCCGTAGTTCATGAACCGCTCCAGATAGAGGGCGGTCATGTCGATGTGGTCGGGATTGTCGAACCAGTCGCGCGAGCGGAAGCGGCGGGGTTGGCGCCCCGAGGAAGGATTAGAGTGGGAGGTCAAGACGCACCTCGTATTGGGGCTGGCCGGCGACGGCGACTGGCAGGGCGAACAGGCCGCCGCAAAGCGGGTAGGCGGCCAGCTGCTCGTCGCTGAGGCCCTTGCGGGCGGTGGTGAAATACAGGGTCTTCAGGTCGGGCCCGCCGAAGCAGGGCTTGGTGACGTTGATGGCGTCGAGCGTGACGCGGTCGACGATCTCGCCCTGCGGCGACAGCCGCAAGGCGCCGTGGCCGCCCCACAAGGCCGTCCAGACATAGCCCTCGGCGTCGACCACCGAGCCGTCCGGCCAGGCGTTGTCGATGTCCAGGCGGAAGAATTCGCGCTTGTTCGACAGCGCGCTGTCCTCGCCCAGGTCGTAAGCCCAGATCACCTTCTCCAGGGTGTCGGTGTGGTAGAAGGTCTTGCCGTCGGGCGAGGCGCAGGGGCCGTTGGTGATGCAGATGCCGTCATCGACCTTGATCGGCCGGCCGGCCTCGTCCAGCCGATAGAGTGCGCCCGTCGGGGTCTCTTCGCCGTCGTGCATGGTGCCGAACCACAGACGGCCCGCCCCGTCGACCGTGGCGTCGTTGGGGCGGTTGTTCAGGGCCGCGTCCTCGATCTCGCCCAGGAGGGCGAAGCCGCTGTCGGGATGGAAGTGGTGCAGGCCGCTCTTCAGCCCCGCCACGAAGCCGCCGCCCGCGCGCGGCGCCAGGAAGGTCACCTGGTCAGGAGCGTCGAAGCTGGCGGTCGCGCCGCTGGCAGGATGGAAGCGGTGGACCTTGTGGCTCTTGATGTCGACGAACCACACGGCCTGCTCCTCGGCGGACCAGATCGGCCCCTCGCCGAGCGTGGCCTTCAGGTCCCAGACGCAGGTGGGGGTAGGCATTCGCGACGTCCTCAAAAGTTCTCAGCGCGGTATACCCTGTCCGCCGCCTCGCGACAGCACCTCCAAAGGTCGAGGATCGGCGCGCGCTTTGGGCGGAGGCCGGGGAGGTCAGGGCGCCGGCGCGCCGATCAACGCCAGCCGGCGTCGATCCAGTATTCGTGGCCGGTGCAGAGGCTGGCGTCGTCCGAGGCCAGGAACAGCACCAGCGAGGCGACGTGGTCCGGGACCAGACGGCCCTTCAGGGCCTGGGCCTTGACGATCTCGGCTTCGCCTTCCGGCGTGTACCACTTTTCCTGGCGCTTGGTCTTGATGTTGCCCGGCACCACGCAGGTCACGCGGATATCGTCCGGGCCCAGCTCGCGGGCGAGCGCCCGGGTCATGCCCTCGATGCCGGCCTTGGCGGTTTCGTAGAGGACCAGGTCCTCCAGGCCCAGGTGCCAGCTGATCGAACCGAAGTTGATCACCGCGCCGCCGCCGCGCGCCTTCATGCCCGGGGCCACGGCCTGGGTGCAGAACAGCATGTGGCGCAGGTTCACGTTCATGCGCTCGTCCCAGTAGGCGGGCGTCACTTCGGCGAGCTTGTGGCGGTCGTCGTTGCCGGCGTTGTTGACCAGCACGTCGATGGGACCGATCTGGGCGAAGGTCTTGGCCACCGCGTCCAGGTCCATCAGGTCGCAGCGGATATAGACCGGCGGGATGTCCGAACCCGACAGCTGGTCGGCCAGCGCCTTGGAGTCCGCGTCGGCCACGTCGAGGAAGATCACCTCGGAGCCCTGGCGAGCGAAGCCGGCCACGATGCCGGCGCCGATGCCCGAGCCGCCGCCGGTGATGACCACGCGCTTGCCCCGGAGGCTGGGATAGATGGCGGAGGAGGTGCTCACTTGGGCGCTCACGGGTGGACGCTTCACTTCGATGTTCACAGCAAGCCTCGTCCGGCCAGGTTGCGGATCAGGGCGGAGACGCCGAACGTCCAGGGGGCGGCGAGATCGCAGGTGGTGACCTCGTTCTCCAGCACGCCCAGCTTGGGGGTGGCCACGCGCACGCGGTCGCCGACCTTGTGGGTGAAGCCCTGGCCCGGCGCGTCACGGTCCTGGATCGGGGCGAACATGGTGCCCAGGAACAGGGCGAAGCCGTCCGGATACTGGTGCTGCTTGCCGTAGGCCTGGCCGGCCAGCACGGCCGGATCACGGCTGATCAGGCTCATATTGCTGTGGCCGTCGAGCACGAAGTTGTCGCGGCCGGTGATCTTCAGCGTGACCTCGGCGGTGCGCACATCGTCCAGCGAGAAGCCGTCGTCGAACAGGCGGAAGAACGGGCCGATTGAGCAGCTGGCGTTGTTGTCCTTGGCCTTGCTGAGCAGCAAGGCCGAGCGGCCTTCGAAGTCGCGCAGGTTGACGTCGTTGCCCAGCGAGGCGCCGCGAATGCGGCCCTGGCCGTCGCACAGCAGCACGACTTCCGGCTCGGGATTGTTCCAATGGCTGTCGCTGCGGACGCCCACATGGTCGCCCCAGCCCATCGACGACAGGGTCGGGCCCTTGGTGAAGATCTCGGCGTCGGGGCCGATGGCCACTTCCAGGTACTGCGACCACAGGCCGTCGTTGATCAGGGTCTGCTTCAGGCGCGCGGCGCCTTCCGAACCCGGGTTCACGCTCTTGAGGTCGCCGCCCATGCTGGCCGACAGCTGCTCGCGGATCTTCAGGGCGGCGGCGGCGTCGCCGCGGGCGCGCTCCTCGATCACCCGCTCCAGGGTCGAGACGGCGAAGGTCACGCCGGCGGCCTTCAGCACCTGCAGGTCGACCGGGGCCAGCAGCTTGGCGGCCGCGCCTTCCGGGTTTTCCCAGACCGCACGTACGTCCAGGGCCTCGAGCGGGCCCAGGTCTTCGCCGCGCGGAATCGCCGCGCCGGGCTCGAAGGCGTTCATCAGGTCGGAGGTGGTCGGGGCGATCTTGCTGACGTCCTCGATCCGCCCGCCACGGACCAGGACCGGAGTCGGGCCCTGGCCGAAGTCGATGCGGCCCAGCAGGGTCGCGTCGCGCCAATCGTCGGGAAGAAAATCACTGAGGGCCAACGGTCGTCTCTCTCCCTGGCGGGCGCGCTGGACCGGTCTCAAGTCGCCGACCACGCCCCCCGTCATTTGTCGATGACGTTGTTAGCGCTAACACGACGATCAACGCAAGCCCCACCGCGACGGGCGAATTCACGCCGCACCCTGGCGCAAGAGCGGGCTCGAGGCCACTTACAAAGGCGTAAGCTTTAGCGGGACAAGGCTCATGACTGACCGTCCGATCAAGATTCCGGGACCCGATCATCCCATCACCATCACGCCGAATTCGAAACGCGTGACCGTCACCCTCGCCGGCAAGGTCATCGCCGACAGCCGCGACGCCCTGACCTTGAAGGAGGCGTCCTATCCGGCGGTGCAGTATATTCCGCGCAAGGACGTCGACATGTCCCTGCTGGCGCGGACCGACCACGCCACCTACTGCCCCTACAAGGGCGAGGCCTCTTACTTCAGCCTTCCGCTGGGCGGAGAGCGGTCGGTCAACGCGATCTGGACCTACGAGGCGGCCTATCCGTCGGTGGCGGCGATCCAGGACCACCTGGCCTTCTATCCGGACCGGGTCGACGCGATCGACGAGCGGGACTGAGGCCTCAGGCCTCCGGCGCGGGGCCGGTCGAGTCGCGGACGATCACCGTGTGCGGGTGCATCAGCTGGCGGGGCTCCCCGACCTTGCCGCGCTTGCGGCGAATCTCCTCCAGCACCAGGTCGACGGCGGCGCGGGCCATGTCGGCGATCGGCTGGCGCACCGTGGTCAAGGGCGGCCAGATGTTGGCCGCGATCGAGGTGTCGTCGAAGCCGACGATCGACACGTCCTCCGGCACGTCCAGGCCCATGCGGTGGGCGACGCCCGCCGTGGCCGCCGCCATGTCGTCGTTGCCGGCGAAGATGGCGGTGGGGCGGTCGTCCTCGCCCAGCAGCCGCTCGGCGGCCTCCAGGCCCGAGCGATAGGTGAAGTAGCCCTGCTCGATGCGGACGTCGGCGTCGGGGACGCCGGCGGCCTTCAGGGCCGCCAGGAAGCCGTCCAGGCGCTGTTGGCTGACCGTCTGGTTGGGGTGGCCCTTGATGACGCCGAAGCGCTTGTGGCCCAGGGCCAGCAGGTGTTCGGCCAGTTCGTAGGCGGCGGCCTCGTTGTCGATGCGGATCGTGGCCATGTCGTTGCTGGGCATGCCCGGAGCCACGGCCACGGCGGCGGCGCCGGCCTTCTTGACCTCGGCCAGCACCGTGGCGCTCTCGCAGAGCGGGGCGGGCAGGATCAGGCCGTCGACGCCGGTCTTCAGCAGGCGGGTCAGGGTCGCGCCGGCCAGTTCGGGCTCGGCGAGTTTCTCGATCACCACCTGGGCGCCGGTACGGCTGCTCTCGTCCAGGGCGCCGACCAGGAACTCCGAAAGATAGCCGGTCGAAGGGTTGTCGTAGAGCAGGCCGATGCGGAACGGGGCCGAGCCGGCCAGGCTGCGGGCGGCGGGATTGGGCGCGTAGTTCAGGTCGCGGATCGCCGCGTCGACCAGGGCCTTGGTCTCGGACTTGACCGTTGTCTCGCGGTTGATGACGCGCGACACCGTCATGGGCGAAACCCCGGCCAGGGCGGCCACGTCGCGGATGGTCGCGCTCTGGGTCGTGCGGCGGCGTTGACGCTCGTTGCGGTCGTTCATCGATGGTCCGTCCCCTAATCGCGGCGGAGACTAGACCGTTTTGCCGGTGTCTTGGAAGACGAGGCGCAAGTCTTTGATGGAGCACGGGGTCTGACAGCGCGATCAAGGCGCCGTCGTTTCCTGCTTTCGTCCGGACGCGTTGCGGGCGACAAGGGCCCGGACCGCCAACTTTGTCTGACCTAGATTGACGCCATGACCCTCGGCGCGACCCCTTTCGGGGCGATCATCCTGACCGGCGGCGCCTCGCGCCGGATGGGCGCCGACAAGGCGGCCCTGGACTGGGGCGGCCAGCGGGCGGTCGACCGGGTGGCGGCGCTGGCCACAGCGGCCGGCGCCCTCCGTGTGCTGACGGCCGGACGGGACCACGGGCTCGAGCACGTCGACGATCCGGCCCCCGGCTCGGGACCGGTCGGCGGGGTGCTGGCCGGGGCGCGGGCCCTGGCGGCGCACGGCCTGGCGCGGGCCCTGGTCCTGGCGGTGGACGCCCCGACCGTGACGGTCGAAGACCTGGCGCCGCTGCTGGCGGCGGAAGGGCCGGGGGCGTTCTACGACGGCCTGCCGGTTCCGATGGTGGTGACCTTGTCGGCCTTGCCGGAGGACGCCGAGCCGGGCTGGCCGCTTCGGCGGCTGGTGGAACGGGCGGGCCTCGTGGCGCTGGCCTGTGACGACGCGGTGCGGGCGAGGCTGCGCGGGGCCAATACGCCGGAGGAGCGGGAAGCTCTAACCTCTGTCCCTCCCCCTTGTGGGGAGGGTGGCCCGCGTAGCGGGTCGGGTGGGGGATCGGTGCTGGGCGACTAGTTCATCAAGCCCCACCCGACCCTGGCTCCGCCAGGGCCGCCCTCCCCATGAAGGGGAGGGACGGAGCGGTTTAATAAACGTCCCGCCGGTACCGGCCTTCGTCCGTCAGCCGCTCCAGCGTCTCCGCGCCCAGCACCGAGGTCAGCACGGCATGCACCTCGCCCGACATCCCCTCCAGCGAGCCGCAGACATAGATCGCCGCGCCGTCGGCGACCCAGGCGCGCAGGGTGTCGGCGGCCTCCGCCAGCCGGTGCTGGACATAGACCTTGCGGTCCTGGTCGCGGGAGAAGGCCAGGTCCAGGCGCGCCAGGACGCCGTCCGCGGCCCAGGCCTCGATCTCGTCGCGGTGGAAGAAGTCGTGGGCCGAGGTGCGCTCGCCGAACAGCAGCCAGTTGCGGCGGCGGGCTTTACTTGAAGAGGGGGCGGCCGCGCGGGCCTTCAGGTGGGCGCGCAGGCCGGCCAGGCCCGTGCCGTTGCCGATCAGGATCAGCGGACGGTCGTCCTCGGGCCCGTGGAACGCGCGGTTGGTCCGCACCCGGGCGGCGATCTCGGCCCCTTCGGCGGCGAAAGCGGTCAGCCAGCCCGAGCCCAGGCCCGGCTTGCCGTCGGCTCGCTTCATCGCGCGGACCAGCAGCTCGACCGCGCCGTCGGCCGGCAGGGAGGCGATCGAATATTCGCGGTGGGGCAGGGGCGGCAGGGCGTCGACCAGGCCTTGGGGCGTGGTGGCGGGCGCGGTGTCGTCGTGCGGCAGGCGGCGCCAGGACAGCACCTCGCCCAGGCCGGCGCCCTCGTCGGCCTTCACCGGCGCGGCGGGATCCAGGCCCAGCCGGGCCAGCAGGGCGGCGACCTCGGCCGGGTCGTTGCGCGGTCCGACTTCCAGGATGTCGCCAGCCTGCCAGTCAGCGGCGTCCAGCGGCTCCAGGCGCAGGTGGAAGGCCGCGTCGCCGGGGCTGCCCGGGTTCAGCCAGCGGCGCTCCATCAGGCGCCAGCGGCCGTAGCGCGGACGGGTCCAGTCGGGGGCGTCGGTGACGCCGGCCAGCAGGCCGACATGCGATTGCCAATGACGCAGGGCGGCCGGATCGCCGTCGTCGACCTCGACGCGGTCGAACTGCGGGCTCGCGCCATGCCGCGCGAGCCAGGCGTCCAGTGTCCGGCCGAAGGCGCAGAAGTGGGCGTAGCTGCTGTCGCCCAGGGCGAGGACGCCGTAGTGCAGGTCGTGCAGCTTAGGCACGGCGCCCATCACGTCGCGGATGAACTTGCGAGCGGTGTCGGGGGCGTCGCCCTCGCCGGTGGTGCTGACCACGAACAGGGCGCGGCCAGCCCTGGCCAGGTCGGCGGCGGTGACCTCGGCGAGACTGGTCAGCGTCACCCGCGCCCCGGCGTCGCCCAGCAGCTCGGCGGTGGCCATGGCCAGCTCCTCGGCGAAACCGGTCTGGCTGGCGTGGACGACCAAGACCGGCGCGCCGGTCCCCGCCGACAGGGCCTGGGCCGCGCGACGGGCGGCGCGGCGGCGCAGGGCCTCGCGCATGGCGATCGCCAGGCAAAACAGGACATAGGCGCCCAGCACCAGTCCGGCCGCGTGCAGGCGCTCGGGCGGCAGAGTTTCGAATACGGTCATTCGTCGAGCATCGCCGACACGGCGGGCGACAGGTGCTCCTCCAGACCGGTCGGGCCTTGCGCCAGGATGATCGCGGCGACGCCGTGCTCGGTTGCGAAGGCCAGGGCGGCGTCAGGCGCCATCACGGTCAGGGCCGTGGCGTACGCGTCGGCGCGCATGCAGCTCTCGTCCAGCACCGTGACGCTGACCGTCGCGTGGGCCGCCGGCGCGGCCGTGGCCGGGTCCAGGGTGTGGGCGTAGCGGCGGCCGTCGTGCTCGAAGAACCGGCGGTAGTCGCCCGAGGTCGCCACCGACAGGCCGTGCAGGGCGACGAGAGTCCGTGGGCGATCGTTCGCCACTGGCGGGGACTCCAGCTCGACCCACCAGGGCTGGCCGTCGGGCTTGGCGCCGGTCCCGCGCAACTCCCCTCCGACCTCGATGAGGTAGGAGCGCACGCCCGCGCGGTCGAGGGCGGCGGCGACCTGGTCCACGGCGAAGCCCTTGGCGATTCCGTTCAGATCCAGCCGCAGTCCGCCAGGCTGCAGCAGCCTGTCGCCCTCCAGCACCAGCCGGCGCCAGCCGGCGGCTTGGCGCGCTTTGGCGATGTCCTGAGGGTGCGGCGGCGCGCCGGAGAAGGCGAGGGGGCCGAAGCCCCAGAGATCGACCAACGCGCCCAGGGTCGGGTCAAAAGCGCCGTCGCTGGCCTCCGCGATTTCCAGGGCGCAGCGCAGCACCTGGGCTAAGGCCGGCGGCAAGGGCGTCCAACTGCCCGCGGCGGCGCGGTTGTAGCGCGACAGGTCCGACAGCGGTTCCCAGGGGCTCATTTCGCGGACCACCTGGTCCAGCTCACGTTGAGCCATGGCCTCGAGGGCTTCAGCGTTCGCCGTAAGCGGGGCGACCAGTTGCATCGACCAGGTCGTGCCCATCGTCTCGCCGGCCAGCGTCAGGACCGCACCGCCGATCGGGCGAGCGGGCGCTTTGGTCAGCTGGGGGACGAGGACGCGGATCATGGTGAGGGGATCGATCTATAAGGTTGTCATCCCGGAAAGCGCGGAGCGCTTGTCCGGGACCCGGGTGAACCGCAAGGCCTCTGTCCGGTCCCCTGGGTCCCGGACAGCCCCTGCGGGGCTTCCGGGATGACAACGATTTTTACTAAGGCCGCAACGCTTCGAGCGTGGCGGTGTAGCTGGCGCTCGTGCCGTTGCCGACCAGGGGCGTGGCGGGGCCTTGCTGGCCGCCGCCGGGAGCGCCCATGCCGGCGCCGCCCGGACCGCCCGGACCGCCCGGACCGCCTGGGCCGCCCTCGGGGCGACGGCCGGTCTCACCCGTCCGCACCACGGCGTTCATCCAGTACATGCCCGCTTCCGGGAAGGTCACCTTGAACGACCCGTCGGCGCCGGTCTTGACCTTGAAGTCGCCGGGCGTCGCGCGATAGCGCGAATTGCCGGGGGCGAAGGTCACCTCCAGGTCGGCGGCCGGCTTGCCGTCCAGCAGGAACTTGAAGGTCGCCGCCTCGCCCGCCACCAGGTCGTTGGGGTGGGTCACCGGGACCAGCTCCAGCCCGTTGCCGGTCGGCTTGAACACCGTGGTCGTCGGCGCGTCGCGGGTGACGAAAGTTTCGTTGCGGTTGAAGCTCTTGATGGTCTTCAGGTCGGTGGCGCCGGCCGGGACCTGCTTGGCGAAGTCTTCCGGTGAGCCCCGGAAGCGCTTGACCTCGCCGTTCTCCGTCCAGCTGGCCATGACGCTGCTGGTCGCCGAACCGATCTTGTAGGTGCCCGGCTTGTCCAGCTGGACGTCGAAGGTCGCGCGATACTTGCCGGTGGCCGGGTTCTGGATCTTCTCGATCGCGCCGTCCGGCTCGGTCACCACCACGGCGTCCAGGCGCATGGGGTTGTGATCGGCGTAGAACAGCTCGTTGGAGATGGCCGCGTCGACGCCGACCCAGGCGCTCTCGCCCGACAGCACGGTGGCCGAGGGCAGCAGCCAGCCGCGGTGGGCGCTGGCGGCGGTGGGCAGGATCGCGGCGATCCCGAAAGCGACGGCGAGAAGGCGCGTCTTGAAGGTCATGGCGTTTCTCTCTGGCTTATTTGACGGCGACGGTGACGGCGCCAACCTCGGCCGTCCCCTTGGCGGTGGCGGGCTTGCCGGGCTTGCCCCAGACGAACGGGACGCGGACGGCTTCCTGGCCGCCGACCTCGCGGGCGGCCTCGACCACCAGGTTGTACTGGCCCGGCTTGAGGTCCTTCAGCGGGCCCTTGGCGCCGCTGAACACCAGCTTCTGCGGACCCGGCGCGCGGGTGGCGCCGCTGATCCCGTCGGCGGGGAAGCTCATGCTGCGGCCGGCCTTGCGCCACCACTGGCGCATGTCCTTCAACCACTTGACGCCTTTGTCCTCCTTGGAGTCGGCGTCGTACCAGACGGCCAGGGTGCCGGCGGCGGTGGCGTCGGCCGGGTTCTCGATCCAGATCGAGACATAGGGCTTGTGATACTCGGCCACGGTCAGGCGCGGGATCTCGACGGTGACGTTGAGGTCGGCGGCCAGGCTCGGCGTGGCGACGCCGGCGGCGCCGAGGGCCGAGAACGTCAGGAGTGACAGGGAACGCTTCATGGCGGGACGCCTCACAGGTGGACGAAAAGGATGACGAGCAGCAGCGGGATCACCAGGCCGCCGGCCACCAGGGGCCAGGTCAGCGGGCGGGCTCGGGCGTGGAATTGCAACAGGATCAGGCCGGTGACCGCGAACACCACGCAGGCCCCGGCGAAGACGTCGATGAACCAGCCCCAGGCCTTGCCGGCGTTGCGGCCCTTGTGCAGGTCGTTGAGCAGGCTGATCGCGCCGCGCGTGGTCTTCTCGTGCTCGACGGCGCCGGTCGCGCGGTCGATGCTGATCCAGGCGTCGCCGCCGGGACGGGCCAGGGCGACATAGACCTCTTCCTGCGACCACTCGCCCTCGCGGCGGGCGATGTCGGCGTCGACGGCCTTGTCCAGCCAGGCCTCGACCCTGATCGGCAGCGGGCGCTTGCCCTCGACGGGACCCGAGGCCAGTTGGGCCAGGAGATCGGCGGGCAGGGTCGCCTTGTGGTCGACGACCTTGGGTTTGGCCTCGATCTGGCCCGCGTGGTTCAGGGTGAAGCCGGTGACCGCGAACAACAGCATCCCGACCAGGCTGATCGCGGCGCTGATCCAGTGCCACTGATGCAGCTGCTTGAGCCAGAACGAACGGCTTTGCTGGGCGGGTGCGGTCTTCACGAAATCCGGGCGGGGAGGCTTTGCTTTGAACCTCTGCCCATACTTGAGAACGACTTGCAAATGCAAGCCTTCCCGCGCACCTGCGATCGCCCGTCGGCGCTTTCCCGTCGGGTTAAGGATTTCGCGAGGCGCCGCATGCGACGATAGCGCGCGGAGACGGGCGTCGTGGGGGCGGCTAGGTTTCCTTAATCAGTTGTTAAGCACGTCGGGGGCGAGTGGTGCGCAAGATCCTGGTGGCCGAGGACGACATCCTCCTGGCCACGATCCATCAAATCACGCTGAGCGAGGCGGGCTTCGACGTGCTGGTCTGCCGCGACGGCGCGCAGGCCCTGGAGGCGATGGACGCCTTCGATCCCGATTTGCTGATCACCGACTTCTCGATGCCGCGCATGAACGGCGGCGAGCTGATCAAGGCCACCCGCCGCCGCCGGGGCGCGCGCACGGCCGTGCTGCTGGCCTCGGCCCGCGACGAGCATCTGCT
This sequence comes from Caulobacter sp., assembly GCA_017744495.1. Classification (GTDB taxonomy): domain Bacteria; phylum Pseudomonadota; class Alphaproteobacteria; order Caulobacterales; family Caulobacteraceae; genus Caulobacter. The sequence continues at coordinate 11,259 of JAGIBE010000232.1, forward strand.
GAACGATGACGAGCGCGGCGACGCCCGCCTGGAGAAGCCCATCTCGCCCGCCCGCCTGCTCGGCGCGGTGCGGGACCTGGAAGCGCGCTGGGATAAGGCGGCCTAGAGGGCGCGGCCTTTCAGGGCTTGAAGGGTTTGGCGGGCGTCGGCGGCCTTGGCAGCAGCCAGCCGCCGTCGCTCAGCCAGTCGGCCAGCCGGTCGGGCCAGTGCAGGATCGACAGGCTTTCGGAATGGGCGGCGATGTTGAAGCCGTGGTCCATGTCCGCGAACATGTGCAGCTCGGCCGAGACGCCGGCCTTGCGAAGCTGCTCGTAGAGGGTCACGGCCGGCTCGGCGCAGCAGGCGTCCAGCGAGCCGGCGGCGATGAACGCCGGCGGGGCGGCGGCGGCGGCGGCCTGGGCCGGGACGCCTAGCGGGCCGGGATAGACCAGCACCTGGAAGTCGGGACGGGCGCTGACCGCGTCGAGCGGATCGGCCGAGGAAGGCTTGGCCGGCTCGGGATTGTCGGCGACCAGCGAAACCAGTTCGCCGCCGGCCGAGAAGCCCATCACGCCGATGCGGCGCGGGTCCACGCCGTACCGCGCGGCGTTGGCCCGGACCCAGCGGACCGCCCGGCGCAGGTCCGCGGCGGCGTCGCGGTCGATCGCGTAGGTCGATCCCGCCTCGCGGGCCAGGCGGTACTTCAGGACGAAGGCGGTGACCCCGTAGCGGTTGAGGGCCTTGGCCGGGCCGACCCCTTCATTGACGAAGACCAGCATGCGATGGCCGCCGCCGGGCACGATGATGATCGCCGCGCCGTTGGCGTGGCGCGGGTCGGTGGGGAACACCGTCAGCGACGGGCTGTGGACGTTGCGCACATAGGTGTTCTCCACGATCTCGGGTTCGCCGGAGCGCTTTTCCGAACCCGGCGCGCCTCGGGGCCAGAGCGTAACCGTCGCCGGACCAGCGGCGACTGCCGACGGGGCGTCCGGCGGCGGCGCGGCCGGGGCGCCGGCCAGGAGCATCATGAGGGCGACGGCATGGACGAGCATGGAGGACCTCCCGAACCGCGCCCGCGGCTCGTCTTCGCGTCCAGCCTCCACATTCCGGCGCGCGTTCCAACCGCGACTATCGTCGGAGGTCCGTCGGGCTCGCGTAACGCGGATCACCCGAAGTCACCGCCTGCCCGTCCGGCAAGCTCGCTCCGGAAACTCGGCTAACCGGTCTCTTGCCGCGACGAACGACCTCGACAAGCCAGGCCTTAGAGGAGAAGTATGCCGCCTTTCGTCGTGGGAGCATGCCCGCGCGTCGCATTGGGGTCGTTTCTTGAAAACGCTGTTCTTTACCGCCTCCGCCCTCGCCCTTTCCCTGACCTTCGGCGCCGCCTCGGCCCAGGAGCGCGTGCCGGTCCAGGCCCCGCCGACCCCGCCGATCGTCGCCGCCCAGGACGTGGCCTATCCGGGCGTGCTGAAGCTGTCGGTCGACGCCACCGACCTGGACCGCAAGATCTTCCAGGTGCGCGAGACGATCCCCGTCGCCAAGGCCGGTCCGATGACCATCCTGTACCCGCAGTGGGTGCCGGGCGGCCACTCGCCGCGCAACGACCTGGACAAGATGGCCGGTCTGGTGATCACCGCCGGCGGCAAGCCCCTGGCCTGGACCCGCGACCCGGTCGCCGTCCACGCCTTCCACTTCGACGTGCCGCAGGGCGCGACCGAGATCGAGGTCAGCTTCCAGTTCCTCACCCCGGTGAAGCCCGACGTGGGCCGCATCCTGGTCACCGACGACATGCTGAACGTGCAGTGGCTGCAGCTGGGCTTCTACCCGGCCGGCTACTACACTCGCCGCATCCAGATCGAGCCGACCGTGAAGCTGCCGGAAGGCTGGGGCTTCGGCACCGCGCTGGAGAAGGCGTCGACCAACGGCCAGACCACGACCTTCAAGACCACCACCTTCGAGACCCTGGTCGACTCGCCGATGTTCGCCGGCCGCTACTTCAAGCAGGTGGACCTGGACCCCGGCGCGGCCGTGCCGGTGCGCCTGAACATGGTCGCCGACAAGCCCGAATATCTGGAGATGAAGCCCGAACAGCTGCAGGCGCACCGCAACCTGGTGCAGCAGGCCTACAAGCTCTACGGCTCGCACCACTACGACCACTACGACTTCCTGATGGCCCTGACCGACAAGCTGGGCGGCATCGGCCTGGAGCATCACCGCTCCAGCGAAAACAGCGTGGCGCCGAAGTACTTCACCGACTGGGACAAGAGCTATGTCGGCCGCGACCTGCTGGCCCACGAATACACCCACTCGTGGAACGGCAAGTTCCGCCGCGGCGCCGACCTCTACACCCCCACGCTGAACGAGCCGATGCGCGACAGCCTGATGTGGGTCTATGAGGGCCAGACCCAGTACTGGGGCAACGTGCTGGCCGCCCGCTCGGGTCTGGTCACCAAGCAGCAGGGCCTGGACGCCCTGGCCGCCACCGCCGCCCTGTACGACACCCGCGCCGGCCGCAACTGGCGCAACGTGCTGGACACCACCAACGACCCGATCATCGCCAACCGCAAGCCGGCCTCGTGGACCAGCTGGCAGCGCAGCGAGGACTACTATTCGGAGGGTCAGCTGGTCTGGCTCGACGCCGACACGCTGATCCGCGAGAAGACCGGCGGCAAGAAGTCGCTGGACGACTTCGCCAAGGCCTTCTTCGGCGTCGAGAACGGCTCGTACGTGGTGCTGACCTACGACTTCGACACCGTGGTCCAGACCCTGAACGGCGTCGCGCCGTATGACTGGGCGACCTTCCTGAAGACCCGCATCGAGGGCCTGTCGGCGCGCGCGCCGCTGGATGGCCTGACCCGCGGCGGCTACAAGCTGGTCTATACCGACACCCCGACCGAGTACTTCAAGGCGTCCGAGACCAAGGGCAAGATCGTCAATCTCAGCTACTCGCTGGGGATCACGGTCGGCAAGGAAGGCGTGCTGTCGGCGGTCAACTGGGACACCCCGGCCTTCAAGGCGGGCCTGACGGCCGGCGAGACCATCGTGGCCGTCAACGGCACGGCCTATAGCGACGACCTGATCAAGGACGCGGTCAAGGCCACCGTGAAGACCGAGGCTGCGCCGGTCGAGCTGCTGGTCAAGGACGGCGAGCGTTACCGGACGGTCAAGATCGACTACCACGGCGGCCTGAAGTACCCGCGGCTGGAACGCGTCGAGGGTACGCCGGCGCGGTTGGACGACATCTATTCGCCGAAGAAGTAGGGGCTGTTTAGAGCGATGACGATGGCCGCTGGCGGCCCTGCCTGAACCCTCTCCCAGAGGGAGAGGGAGGGACCCGCCGCGAAGCGGTGGGAGGGAGAGGGGCTACAGAGCTTGACGGCGTGCCGGCGCTCCGTCGAACGCAGTACCCCCTCACCCCGACCCTCTCCCCATGGGAGAGGGAGACCCCTTAGCCAACGCGCGGCCTTGATGCCGCCACGCGTTCCGTGAAAGACAGCGCAAGCTTCCGCTTCGAATGGACCGTCTCCGCATGAACCGCATCGCCGGCCTGGCCTTGGGCCTCTGCCTGATCTCGACGCCCGCCCTGGCCCAGGAGGCTTCGGCCCCGCCCCAGCTGTCGGCCGCCGTCGACACCTCAAAGGCCCTGGCCGAGGGCAAGGCGTTCCTCGCCCAGAACGCCAAGGCGCCGGGCGTGGTCACCACCGCGTCGGGCCTGCAGTACAAGGTCACGACCTCGGGCCCGAAGACCGGCAAGTCCCCGAAGCTGGGCGACATCGTCAAGGTGCACTACGAGGGCAAGCTGCTGGACGGCACGGTGTTCGACAGCTCGTTCCAGCGCGGCCAGGCGGCGATCATGCCGGCCGAGGGCCTGATCCCCGGCTGGCTGGAGGCCCTGCCGCTGATGCATGTCGGCGACGAATGGACCCTGTGGATCCCCGCCGACCTGGCCTACGGCGACCGCGCCACGGGCCCGATCCCGGCCAACAGCGTGCTGGTGTTCCGCCTGAAGCTGATCGACATGCTGGCGGTGGATTAGTCTAGTCGGGCTCCTGAGCGCCGTGCTTGATCCGGATGATCTGCACGGGGCGTCCTTTCACGCGATAGCGCACCACATAGGGCCTGATCGCGACCATTTCGCGGACCTCGCCATAGAGCGATCGTCCACGATGCGGTTGGTCGACCAGACTTTCCACGGCGGCGACCAGACGTGACGCGAACCGTCGGGCCGCCAGGGGCGCGACCTGGGCGATGTAGGCGTGGATGCCTTCGATGTCTCGGCGGGACCGAGCTGACCAGACGACGCGATAGAGGCGACCTGCATCATCACTCATCGGGGCGGCTGGTTGATCAGCTTTCGGCGGGACTAGGCGGAGGGAGCTCTTCGGCGGTCCCCCAGGACAGCAACCACGCCTTCATGGCCTCGTGACTGATCACCCTTCCCGCGTCGAGATCGGCCAAGCCTTCGGCGTCGGCGGCCATATCGGCGTCGATATCGATCTCGTCGAAGAGGGACCGTTCGGGCTTCATGGCCTCAAGCCTAACACGTGGAGGCGGGGAGGGGCAGGGCCTCTCCCTCAGATCCCCTTCCGGCTCTTCATCAGCGGCTGCACCCGAGTCCCGAAGTCCTCGACGCCCTTCACGAAGTCGTCGAACACCAGCAGCACCCCGGCGGTACCCTCGACGGCCGCCACCTCGTCGAGCATCCGCGCGACGTTTTCGTACGACCCCACCAGCGTGCCCATGTTCAGGTTCACCGCCGATTCCGGTGCGGCCAGCTGGGTAGTGTTGGTCGTCGCGCCCGCCGCGGCGTTGGGAGCGGCCTGGTTGGTCAGCCAGGCCAGGGCCTCCTGGTCGGCGCCGGCGCGGTAGGCCTGCCACTTGGCCATGGCCGCGTCGTCGGTCTCATCGGCGATGATCATGAACAGGATGTACGAGGCCACGTCGCGGCCGGTCTTGTCGGCGGCGGCCTTCAGGCGGTCGTTGACCGAGGCGAAGGCGGCCGGCGTGTTGGTCCCCTTGCCCAGGGCGAAGCTGTAGTCGGCGTACTGGGCCGTGAAGGCCAGGCCCTCGTTGGACGAGCCGGCGCAGATCAGCTTGGTCTCCTTCGGGTGCGGGCTGACCCGGCAGTCGGTCATCTCGAAGTACTTGCCCTTGAAGTTCGAGACGCCGGTGTCCAGCAGCTCGCGCAGCACGGTCGCGTATTCGGCCAGGTAGTTGTAGCGGTCGGTATAGTGCTGTTCGCCCGGCCACAGGCCCATCTGGTCGTATTCGGCCTTCTGCCAGCCGGTCACCAGGTTGATGCCGAACCGGCCCGGAGCGATCGAGTCGATGGTCGAGGCCATGCGCGCCACGATGGCCGGCGGGATGGTCAGGGTGGCGGCGGTGGCGAAGATCTTGATCCTGCTGGTCACGGCCGCCAGGCCGGCCATCAGGGTGAAGCTCTCGAGATTGTGCTCCCAGAACTGGGTCTTGCCGCCGAACCCGCGCAGCTTGATCATCGAGAGCGCGAAGTCGAAGCCGTATTTCTCGGCCTTCTGGGTTATCTCCTTGTTCAGCTCGAACGACGGCATGTACTGGGGGGCCGCTTCCGAGATCAGCCAGCCGTTGTTGCCGATCGGGATGAAGACGCCGATTTCCATGGATTACTCCCCCTCCTTAAAGGTCGCCGCCGAGGAAGCTCAGCAGGCGTGAATTGAAGGCTTCCGGCGCGGTGACCGTGAAGCCGTGGCCGCCCCACGGGGCGATGTCGAGAATGGCGTTCGGAAGGCGCTCGGCCAGACGGCGCGAGCAGGCCAGCGGCACCAGCATGTCGTCGGCGCTGGCGCTGACCAGCACCGGACACGTGACACGCTCCAGGTCGGCGTCGATGTCGAAGTCCAGCAGGGCCTGGATGCGGGCGCGCATGACGTCCGGGTCCGGGAAGCCGTGGATGTGGTGCACTTCCTCGGCCTCGAGGCGGGCGTGGTTGGCGCTCAGCCAGTCGGCCGGATAGAGGAACAGCGGCTGGGCGTGGACATAGGCCGCGATGCCCGTGTTGTTGAGCAGGGCCAGGCGGGTGTCGAAGCAGCGCTTGATGTGCGGATCGGGCCGCGACCAGCCGTTGACCACCACCAGCCGGTCGATGCGGTCCGGATGGTGCAGCGCCATCGCAAGGCCCGCATTGCCGCCGGCCGCGTGGCCGACGACATGGGCGCGGTCCAGACCCAGGGCGTCCATGACCTTGACGATGTCGACGCCCATCGCCGCGACGCTGTAAGGCCCGGCTGGTAGCGTCCGCACGCCGCGGCCCGTGCCGCGGTGATCGTAGAGTACGACGCGGAACCGGCTCAGCAGGGCGTCTATCTGCGGGGCCCAGAAGGCCCCCGACCCGCCCAGGCCCGCCGACAGGATCACCGTGGCACGGTCCGCCGCCGGGTCGCCATGGACCTCGTAGTATAGGCCGTCGACGGTTCCGCTGCGCATTCGCTCACTTCTTGCCGATATGGGCGACCGAGGCGATCTCGACCACGAAGCCGGGCTTCACCAGGCCGCACTGGATGCAGTAGCGGGCCGGTTTGTCGCCGGGGAAGTACTCGGCATAGACCTTGTTGATCGTCTGGTAGTTGGACCAGTCGGTCAGGAAGATGTGGTTCATGGTCACGTCGTCCATGGTGCCGCCGGCGGTCTCGATGACCGACTTGATGGTCTCCAGCACCTGACGGGTCTGGGCCTCGGCGTCGTCGGGATTGGCGACGTTGTTGTCCTTGTCGAAGGCCAGGGTGCCCGAGACATAGACTACGCCGTCGGCCAGGGTCCCCGGCGAGAACGGCGCGATGGGCGTGCCCGTGCCGGGCGGGATGATGACGGTCTTGGGCATGGGTCGTCCTCCAGTTTTCTTGTGTGTGGCTACGGAGCCTGCTGCCCCACCGCGCCCTTGAAGTCGGCCGTGGTCGAGACCCAGCCGAAGAACGTCTCGATGTTGTAGAGCGCCGCCTTCTGCACGAAGTCCGGACCCGCCTGGTGGGTGGCGTCCTCCAGCACCGTGCCGAAATATTCGAGGAAGAAGCCGTCTCGCAGGGTCGACTCCACGCAGACGTTGGTGGCGATGCCCACGAACACCAGGTGGCGCACGCCGCGCGAGCGCAGCACGCTGTCCAGCTGGCTGTTGAAGAAGCCGCTGTAGCGGGTCTTGTGCAGGACGATGTCGCCCGGGTGGGGCTTCAGCTCGTCGACCAGCTCGTAGTCCCAGCCGCCCTTGGCCAGCAGCTTGCCCTGCAGCTCGGGCCGGGCGCGCATGGTCTTCAGGGCGTTGGACTTGTGCCAGTTGGGCGAGCCGGGGCCGCCGGCCTCGACATAGTCGCTGTCCCAGCCGTTCTGGAAATAGATCACCGGCATGCCCGCGCCCCGGGCCACGTCAAGCACGCCCTTGATCTTGTCGATCACCCCCGCCGCGCCGCTGATGTCGAACCCGGCCAGGTCCAGATAGCCGCCGGGCGAGGCGTAGGCGTTCTGCATGTCGATGACGATGACCGCTGTCTTATCGACAGGGAGCGCGATCGGCTCGGGGCGGGCCGGAAGCATCAGGGTGTCGGGTGTCGTCATGGCTCGTTCCCAGGAGGGTGAGCGACGCAGGTAAGACCATCACGGGGCGCCACGCAATCGACCCGTGATCGTCGAACGACGTCCAGACGCGTTTTGCCTGGATCGTGTGCTAATTCAGAAACGACTTACTAATTTCCGACCGCTGGAGCGCCCGTCTCGCCGTCGTCCTCTTCCTTGCCGGTGCGGGGCAGCGACAGGGTCAGCACGCAGACCAAGCCGCTGGGGCGATAGTCGAGGCGGGCCTCGCCGGCCATGTCGGACTTCAGGCTGGCGGCGATCAGGCGCGAGCCGAAGCCCTGGCGGGCGGGCGGCGACACGGGCGGGCCGCCGCGCTCCTCCCAATGCAGGGTCAGGCGATGCTGGGCGCCGGGATCGACGTGCCAGACCACGGTCACCGAGCCCCCCGGAACCGACAGGGCGCCGTACTTGACCGCGTTGGTGCCCAGCTCGTGGAACACCATCGACAGGGCCAGGGCGGCGTTGGGCGTCAGGGCCACGCTCGGACCGGCCAGCACCGTGCGGTCCAGATAGGGCTCCAGCGTCTCCTCCAGGATCTCCTTGAGGTCGGCCCCTTCCCACACGCTCTGGGTCAGCAGGTCGTGGGCCCGGGCCAGGGCCATGATCCGTTCGTTGAAGGCCTGTAGGCCTGGCGTGTCGGCGGGCCGTCCCAGGCTCTGGCGGGCCAGGGACTGCACGGTGAACAGGGTGTTCTTCACCCGGTGGTTCAGCTCGTTGATCATCAGCTGCTGGCGCTGGTGGGCGCGCTGTTCCTGCTCCTCGCGGGCCCGCAGTTGGGCGGAGGCGTCGTGCAGGGCCGCGCGGACCTCGGCGATCTCCTGGTAGCGGTCGGGGACCGGGGCGATGGCCTCGCCCGCCGCCATGGCCTTGGCGTCGGCGCTCAGGCCGCGGACAGCGGCCGAGATGTCGCGCGCCACGGCGACGGCCACCGCCCCGCCGATCATCAGCAGCAACACGCTGGCGGCCGTCAGCCAGCCGACCGACGACCAGTTGGCCCGGCTCAGCTCGTTGCGCGGCACGCCGACGATGAACGACCAGCCGCTGGTCGACGAGCGGCTGAAGGCCGATAGGGTGGGGGTGCCGTCCAGGGTGTGGCTCAGCGCGACGCCCTCGTTGCCCCGGGCCATGGCCTCGCGCATCTCGCCGCTGACCTTGTGTCCCAGGAAACGGTCAAGGTCCTTCGAGCGCGCCACCACCGAGGCTTGGCTGTCGACGATGGTGGCCGTCCAACTGGCGGGGATGTCCTGGTCGGCGAAGATCGTCGCGAACGCCCTGGGGGGCTGGCGATAGGCCAGGTCATACAGCCTGCCGTCGACGATGACCGGCATGTCGATCGACACGAAAGGCGGGAACTCGTCGCCGGGCCGGGGCAGCACCAGGTTCGACACCGAGGTGCGGCCGGCCTGGATGGTCCGCCAGCGGGACTCCGGCAGGCCGATGCCGGGCGGCGGCTGGCCGGCGGGGCGGCGGGTGTTGAAAACCTGCCGCTCGTTGTCGAGCAGCACGATCCAGCCCTGCTCACCTTGCACGGCGGCCCTGGCCTGGCGCTCGAAGGCGGGGATGTCGCCCGAGATCAGGGCGGGCGAAACCGCCAGGGCCTGCAGGATCCTCTGGCCCTGGCCAATCCGGCTGTCGGTGGCCAGCACAAGGGCGCGGGTGGTGGCGATCAGCTGCCGCTCGTAGCGCGACCGGCTCTCGCCGAACTCGGCCCGAGCCAGCAGGGCCATGAACAGGGTGGCCGGAACCACCAGGCTCAGGGCCATCAGCAGCAGGCGCCGGCGCACGGTGCCGGCGGCGGGCGTAGGCGTACTCGGTACGGGGTCGGGGGCGACCGGATCTGGCAAGGGCGGGGGCTCATCCTGCGGGACGGGCCCAAGAGACGGCGACCGCCGCATCGGGTCAAGCGCTTAAGGACTGGGCCCCCTCGGACTCCTTCGCGGCAACCTTAGACGGCGCTTGGGGTTCTCTTGCTCACCCCACGGCAAAGATGCCGGGGCTTTTGGGAGACCACACAGCATGCGCATCGTCACCATCGCGGCCGTCGCCGCCCTCGCCCTCGGCGCCGCCGCCTGCCAGCCCAAGGCTGAAAAGGCCGCCGACGCCGCTTCCGACGCGAACGCCGCAGCCGCCTCCAGCCAGCAGGCCGCCGACGCCGCCGCCCAGGCCGCCCAGGCCAGCAACCAGGCCGCGGCCACCGGCGACACCGCCACCGCCAAGGCCGCCGGCGACACCGCCGCCGCCGCGGGCGACGCGGCCGAAAAGGCAGGCGACCAGGCCAAGGACGCCGGCCACGACGCCAAGGACGCGGCGCACTAAGTCCATAGATTTCGTCATCCCGGGCACGAGGCCCGGGATGACGGATCATAGTGGGGAGCGAAGGGCGTTTGACGGCGTTTCGCCCGTATGCCCCGAACCCGTAGACCCCGCAGCAAGGCGACCGCCGCCGACGCCTTCGTCCTCGCGACCACCAGCGCCGAGCTGGCCCTGGCGTCGCTGCGCGTCGTCAACGCCAGGACGCCGATGATCGCCCAGGCGATCCATGACCCCGCGCGTGGGAACTATGCCGAGCTGACCCGCATGGTGTCGGAAAAGCCCTTGGCTTTCGCGCGGGGCGCCCATGCGGCGGGGCCCGCCTGGCTGGCCATGGCGGCGGAGTCCAACCGTTACCTGACCCAGGCCTGGAAAGCGCCGAGCTGGGGCCTCGACCCGGCCCTCGACGCCTCCTTCGGCGCCCTGGCCTTCTGGGGCCGGATGATGTCGCTGGGCGTGGCCTGGCAGTCGGCGATGCTGGCCCCGCTGCACGCCGCCGCGACCGCCAACGCTCGGCGTCTGGGCTCCCGATCCTGACCCCGGCCGCGCACGTTTGACGCGAGGGGATGCGCGTTTTTCCTAGCCGAGCGCGGAAAATGGCCTTCATCCTGATGATCCTGGAAACCGAAGGCGGCGCCTAGACCGCCTCGGCCCCGAGAGGAGACACGCCTGCATGTCCGGAGCCGCCGTCGATTTCGACCGCATGACGACCCTGGGCGACGTCGCCCGCTATCACCGCGAGGTTCGCCCCAACGCCATCGCCCTGGAGTTCGAGGGGCGCGCGACGACCTTCGCCGACTTCGACCGCCACACCGACCGCGTGGCCGCCGCCCTGCTGGCCGAGGGACTGAACAAGGGCGACCGCATCGCCTATGTCGGCAAGAACAGCGACCACTATTTCGAGCTGTTGTTCGGGGCGGCCAAGGCCGGGGTGGTGCTGGCCCCGATCGGCTGGCGCCTGGCCCCGCGCGAGATCGCCTACATCCTGGGCGACGCCGAGGCGAGGGTGGTGTTCGTCGGCCCCGAACTGCTGGCCCACGTCCGCGACGTGGCCGTGCTGATGCTGGACCAGCCGGTGGTCATCGCCATGGAAGCCAATGAGTACGGCCATCCCACCTTCGAGGCCTGGCGCGACGGCGCGCCCGCTCTCGAGACGCCGCCGCCCGTGACCCCCGCCGACGTCGCCGTCCAGCTCTACACCTCGGGCACTACCGGCCGCCCCAAGGGCGCGATGCTGACCCACGCCAACATCCTGGCCACCCGCCGGCTGGCCGCCGAGGCCGACATGGACTGGAACCGCTGGGGTCCCGAGGACGTCAGCCTGGTGGCCATGCCCGTGGCTCATATCGGCGGCACCGGCTGGGGCGTGGTCGGGTTGGTCAACGGCGCCAAGGGCGTGGTGGCCCGTGAGTTCGACCCGACCAAGGTGCTGGACTTCATCGAGAAGGATCGGGTCTCCAAGATGTTCATGGTGCCGGCCGCCCTGCAGATCGTGGTGCGCCAGCCGCGCGCCCGGCAGGTGGACTACAGCCGCCTGACTCACATCCTGTACGGCGCCGCCCCGATCCCGCTGGACCTGCTGCGCGAGTGCATCGAGGTGTTCGGCTGCGGCTTCGTCCAGCAGTACGGCATGACCGAGACGACCGGCACGGTGGTCTATCTGCCGCCGGAGGACCACGACCCGGCCGGTAACGTCCGCATGCGTTCGGCCGGCCTGCCCATGCCGGGCGCCGAGCTGAAGATCATCGGCGCGGACGGCGAGGCCCTGGGCCCCAACGAGGTCGGCGAGGTGGCCGTGCGCTCGCCCGCCAACATGGCCGGCTACTGGAAGCTGCCCGAGGCGACCGCGAGCACGATCGGCGCCGACGGTTGGCTGCGCACCGGCGACGCTGGCTATCTGGACGAGGACGGCTACCTGTTCATCCACGACCGGGTGAAGGACATGATCATCTCAGGCGGCGAGAACATCTATCCGGCCGAGGTCGAGAGCGCGGTCTACGGTCACCCGCATGTGGCCGAGGTGGCGGTGATCGGGGTGCCTGACGACACCTGGGGCGAAGCGGTCAAGGCGGTGGTGGCGTTGAAGCCCGGCGCGCCCGAGGACCCGGCCGACATCATCGCCTTCGCCCGCACCCGCATCGCCGGCTTCAAGGCGCCCAAGACCATCGACTTCATCGAGGCCTTGCCCCGCAACGCCTCGGGCAAGATCCTGCGGCGCGAGCTGCGTGAGCCGTATTGGGCGGGGAAGGAACGGCGGGTGAACTAGTGTCTGGACAGGTCTGCGTCGCCCCTAACGGTTGTCATCCCGGAAGGCGCGCAGCGCTTGTCCGGGACCCAGGTGAACCGCAAGGCCTCAGCCCAGTCCCCTGGGTCCCGGACAGCCTCTGCGAGGCTTCCGGGATGACAACGGGTAATTAGGAGGCGAGTGGTGGCTGATGGCGGCGGCCGGGTGGCCCAACTGATCCAGGACCTCTACCAGCCCGAGGGCGGCCCGCGCATCGACTTCCGCCGGCCCGTCGGCGAGCCGGCCCTGGCCGCGCCGGACTCGGTGTCGTGGCGGGTGTTCAAGAACCCGGTCTCGCTGTTCGTCGGCGGGGTGACGGCGGTGATCCTGGAGCTGGCCGAGCCGCGTGTGCGCACTGGAGTGTGGGAGCATTCGTCGTTCCGGAGCGATCCGCTGCCGCGTCTGAAGCGCACCGGCCTGGCGGCGATGGTCACGGTCTACGGCGCGCGCTCGGTCGCCGAGACGATGATCGCGGGCGTGCGTCGGATGCACGACCGGGTCACGGGCGACACCCCGGCCGGCGCGGCCTATCGGGCCAACGACGTCGAGCTTTTGGACTGGGTGCAGGCCACCGCCAGCTTCGGCTTCCTGGAGGCGTATCACGCCTATGTCCGCCCGCTGGACGCCGCCGACCGCGACCGCTTCTACGCCGAGGGCGCGCCGGTGGCGGCGCTGTACGGGGCCCTGGGCGCGCCAGGCTCGGTGGCGGCGTGGGAGGCGCAGCTGGCGACGATGCTGCCGAAGCTGGAGCGGCACGAGATCATCTTCGAGTTCCTGGCGCTGATGCGTGGGACCGCGATCCTGCCGGGTCCGCTGCGGGGGCTGCAAGGGGCGCTGATCCGGGCGGCCGTGGCGATCACCCCGGCGGAGGTGCGGGCGGTGGTCGGACTGGGCCGTGAGTGGGATCTTAGGCCGGTCGAGCGACGGCTGGTCAGGCTGGCCGCGGCGGCGGCGGACCGGGTAGCGATCAAGGGCACGCCGGCGGTGGAGGCTTGTCTGCGGATGGGGTTGCCCGGCGATTATCTGTATCGCTGAACCCCTCTCCCTTTGGGAGAGGGAGGGGCCCAAGCGAAGCTTGGGAGGGCGAGGGGGTAAAACGTTTGACGGCGTGCCGGCAGGGCGTTCGAGCGAAGTCGGGCGGGGTGTAACCCCTCACCCTCCCACGCCTGCGGCGCGGGCCCCGCCCTCTCCCTTTGGGAGAGGGTTTCTCAATCCGTATGCCCCTGGTGCTCCACATGGCCCTCCCGCACCTCGGTCCGGGAGAACACCTCCTCCTGGCCGTCCTGCAGCAACTCCTCGGCGTCGGCCTTGTCCTGTTCGGCCTGGGCGAGAACGATCCGCAGGGCCTCGACCTCGGTGGGGGCCTCGACCACGACACTGCGGAGCGGGGCTTCCGGCGGGGCGTCGCCGAGGCGGACATCGATGCGCCAGCGGGTGGTCATGGGAGCTTCTCCGAGATTGAAGGCGTTGGTTCGCTCCTCAGGTAACGCACCATTGCACCCAAAGGCGTTTCTGGCGAGGTTGCGGGCAGTTCAGTTGGGGAGTCTCCATGGCGAAGGGCGGGCGTAAGGGCGTGGACCGGAGGACGGTCCTCGCCGGCGCGACAGGTTTGGCGGGAATCGCCCTGGCCGGGACTGGCGCGGCCCGCGCGGCCTCGCCCCGCGTGGAAGCCCTGATCGCCCAGATGACCATGGAGGAGAAGGCCGGCCAGCTGTCGTGCTATTCCGACATGATCCGGCCGCCCGTCGGCGACATCAATCCGCTGGTCAACCAGCGCAACACCCAGCAGATCCTGGCCGACCTGCGCGCCGGGCGCATCGGGACCCTGATGAACGGCGTCGGGGTCGAGGGGGCGCTGCTGGCCCAGACCGCCGCCGTCGAGCATTCGCGCCTGCGCATCCCGGTGCTGTTCGCCGCCGACGTGATCCACGGCTTCAAGACGGTCTATCCGATCCCCCTGGCCGAGAGCGCCAGCTTCGACCCCACCCTGGCCGAGCGCACCGCGCGGGCGGCGGCGATCGAGGCCTCGTCCTACGCCAACCACTGGACCTTCGCCCCGATGGTCGACGTGGCCCGAGACCAGCGCTGGGGCCGGGGCGCGGAGGGCTCGGGCGAGGACGTGTTCCTGGGCGAGGTCATGGCCCAGGCCCGGGTGCGCGGCTTCCAGGGGCGCGACCTGACCGCGCCCGACAGCCTGCTCTCCACCGCCAAACACTTCGCCGCCTACGGAGCCGTGGCCGCGGGGCTGGACTACAACACCGTCGACCTCTCCGAAGAGACCCTGCGCGAGGTGCACCTGCCGCCGTTCAAGGCCGCCTTCGACGCCGGTTGCCTGGCGGTGATGTCGGCCTTCAACGACATCAACGGCGTGCCCTCGACGGCCAACAGGCATCTGCTGACCGACATCCTGCGCGGCGAGTGGAACTTCAAGGGCGTGGTCATCTCCGACTACACCGCCGACCAGGAGCTGGTGGCCCACGGCTACGCCGCCGACGACAAGGACGCCGCGCGGCTGGCGATCCTGGCGGGCGTCGACATCAGCATGCAGAGCGGGCTCTACAGCCGCTATCTGCCTGAGCTGGTCGCCCAGGGCCTAGTGCCGATGGCCACGGTCGACAACGCCCTGCGCCGGGTGCTGAGCCTGAAGGAGGCCCTGGGCCTGTTCGACCGCCCGTTCCGCTCGATCGACGCCAAGGCCCAGGCCGAGAACACCGCCACCCCGGCCATGCGGGCGTTGTCGCGCGAAGCCGGCGGCAAGTCGATCGTCCTGCTGCGCAACGACGGCGGCCTGCTGCCCCTGCCGACCAAGGGCAAGAGGCTGGCCCTGATCGGTCCGTTCGGCGAGGACCGCGCCAACATCCTGGGTCCGTGGGCCTTCTTCGGCGACCCGAGCCTGGGCATCGACCTGGCCACCGGCGTCCGCGCCGCCATGGCTGACCCGTCGCAGCTGATCGTGGCCCGGGGCTGCGACGTCGAGAACACCATCCCCGGCGGCTTCGACCAGGCCGTCGCCGCGGCCAAGGCCGCCGACGTGGTGCTGCTGGCGGTGGGCGAGAGCCAGAACATGTCGGGCGAGGCCCAGTCGCGCACCGAGATCGGCCTGCCGCGCGTGCAGCAGCAACTGGCCGACCTGGTCGGGGCGGTGAACAAGCCGATGGTGGTGCTGCTGCGCCACGGCCGGGCCCTGGTGCTGGAGGGGGCGGTCAAGACCGCGCCGGCCGTGCTGGCCACCTGGTTCCTGGGCACCGAGACCGGCAACGCCGTGGCGGACGTGCTGTTCGGCAAGGTCAATCCGTCGGCCCGCCTGCCGGTCAGCTTTCCGCACGAAAGCGGCCAGGAGCCGTTCGCCTACAATCACCGCACCACCGGCCGTCCCGCGCCCCAGGCCGACGACAGCCAGGAGTACAAGGCCCGCTGGCGCACGACGCGCAACGAAGCGCTGTATCCGTTCGGCCACGGCCTGTCGTACACGACCTTCGCGCTCAGCGACGTCAAGCTGTCGACCACGCGCCTGGCCTGGAACGACAAGCTCTATGTCACCGTCACCGTGGCCAACACCGGCAAGGTCGCCGGCGAGCACGTGGTCCAGCTCTATGTCCGCGACCGGGTAGCCAGCCGCACCCGGCCGGTCCGCGAGCTCAAGCGCTTCCTGCGCGTGGCCCTGAAGCCGGGCGAGAAGCGCGACGTCCGCTTCAGCCTGGAGCGCGGCTCGCTGATGTTCGTCGGCGACAACGACCGCTGGATCGCCGAGCCGGGCATGTTCGACCTGTGGGTCGCCAACAGCGCCGTGGACGGGCTGGCGGCGAGTTTCGAACTGCTGGGGGCTTAGGGACGTGCTGGGCGGGCAAGACCGTTTCCACAAGCTCAGCGAGCGGGAGAAGGAGACGCTGCGGCTGCTCCTGCACGGCCATGACGCCAAATCGATCGCGGCCGCGTTGGGGCTGTCGGTCCACACGGTGAACGAGCGCCTGCGCGAGGCGCGGCGGAAGCTCGGCGTCGGCAGCAGCCGCGAGGCGGCCAGGCTCCTGGGCCAGGCCGAGGGGCGAGACCCGAATTTCTTGGGCCCCAATTTCTCGGACCCAAATTCCTCGGAGGACAAGCAAATCGGGGTCGTCGGCGCGATGGCCCGGGGCGGAGAACATGGCGCGTCGGTTCCACGCCGACCCGGGGGTTCCACCCTCGCTTGGTTCCTTGGAGGAATAGCGATCATGTTCGCGATAGTAGCCGCAGCCGCGATAGCGATGGTGTTGCACGGCGATGGCAAGGAAAGGCCGCCAGCGACGCCGGTCGTGCTCCAGGCCTCGTCCAGCGCGTCCGATCAGGCCGGCGCGGCGTCGGCGGAAGCCTGGGCGAAGCTTCTCGACGGTCAGCACTGGGCCGACAGCTGGAAAACGTCCGGAACCATCTTCCGGTCGAAGCTGACGGAAGCCGATTGGACCGCGACGATCCAGCCGCTGCGCAAGCAACTCGGCGCGGTGTCGTCGCGCACGCTCAAGAGCGTGTCCAGCGCCACGTCGCTGCCTGGGGTCCCCGACGGCGAGTACAAGATCATCCAGTTCGCTACCGTCTTCGCCAACAAGCCCGACGCCGTAGAGACCATCGTGCTCACGCACGAAGGCACCGCCTGGAAGGTGGACGGCTACTTCATCCGCTGAGGGGGCAAGCTGGCTGAATCCCTCTCTCGACGAGAGAGGGCGACATGATCCCGATTTGACATCCCAAGTGCGACCCGCCATTTATCCTACAAATTAGAACGCCAGAGTCGGAAACGCTTGCCCATGACCGCCGCCACTCCCATTCGCGTGGCCTTGATCGGCCTGGGTAAGAT
>JAGIBE010000233.1 GCA_017744495.1 Caulobacter sp.
GCCCCGGGGTCTGCTTTCCCGGAAACGAGAGCATTTTCGGACAGCGAGCCGGGTTTCAGATGCGAAGGATCTTCGATGTCTGCTCAGGCGCGGTCCTAACCTTCGCGGCGCTGGCGGAGCAGGAATTCGGCGCGTAGCAAGTTCGGCTCTCTGTTATTTCCCAGAATATCGACGAAAAGCATTGGCAAAACAGGGAACCAACACACGTCAAACCCAGGAACTGCAAGGGTTTTAGTGGAGAGCACCACGTTGAAGCTAGAGCGCTCTCCTGCCCCCTCTCCTATTTGGGCTTGCGCGCCGCTTGGACCTCGATCTCCACCAGCATGCCCGGCTGGACCAGCGAGGTGATCTGGCTGGTGATGCGCGAGGGCTTGTTCGGCTGTTCGGGCGTGCCGAAGAAGGTCTTGTAGCTCTCCATCATGCCGGCGAAGTCCATCTTGCCGCCCTTGGCCGGGTCGCCGACCAGCAGCACACGCATCATCACCACGTCGCCCATGGTGGCGCCCTGGCTCTTGAGCGCCTCCTCGATGCGCTTGAGCACGCCCAAGGTCTGGGTCTTGGTGTCGCCAAAGGTGGCCGTCAGGGCCGGGTCGCCCTTGGGGTCCAGCATCGGCGGGGTCATGCCGCTGACATAGATAGTGTCGTAGCCGGCCGGCACGGTCACCACGCTGGCGATCGGCGAGGTCGGCGCGCCGCCGCGGACGATGTCCTGGGCGTTGGCGGCGGTTCCCCCAATGGCCAGCGAACCGGCGAACGCGGCGGCGGCGAGGATCAGGCGCTTCATGGTCGTCTCCTTGGATGTTCGCGGCGGCGAACCGTTGGATTAGTGGGCTTGCAGGCTGGCGGGCTTCTTGCCCGCCTTCAGCTTGGCGCGGGCGGCGGCGACGTCGGCGGCCGTCACCGGCTGGCCCTTGTTGCCCCAGGACGTGCGGACATAGGTCAGGATCGCCGACAGGTCGGCGTCGCTGAGGTCGTCCTTGAAGGCCGGCATGCCGGCGCGGCCCGCCAGCACGGTGGCCATCACCGGGGCCGGATCGCCCTGCACGAAGGGATCGCCGGCCAGGGCCGGGAACGCGCCCTTCACGCCCTTACCCGTCGTCTGGTGGCAGGCCGAGCAGTTGTCGTTGAACAGCGACTGCGGCGTGGCGGCGAAAGCCGTAACGGACGCGGCCGAGGCGGCCAGCAGGCCGCCGATGAAAAGCGAGCGGAAGGCGATCGAGCGACTCATGGAAACTCCCCGAGGAACGGTGATGAAGGCATAGCGCGACTTCATGCCTTGATCACCCGCGCGTGCAGCTTGCCGATCTGCTGCCAGGCCGACTCGATGGCGCCCGCTTGCCAGCCGCCCAGATAGGTCAGGTGCTCGCCGGCCAGGTAGACGCGGCCGTCGGGCTCGGTCAGGACCGGATAGGCGGTCTTGCGCCCCTCCTCGCCCCACTCGGCCCAGCCGCCCAGATTGAACTCCGCCAGGTGCCAGCTGAACGAGAAGGCGTTCTCGAAGTTCTCGGCGTATTCGGGGAAGATCTTCTGGCCGGCGGCCACGGCGAAGGCCGCGCGCTCGGCCGGCGGCTTGGCGCTGATCTTGGCCGCCTCGCCGCCGAACGCGTAGTAGCCCAGCAGCACGCCCTTCTGCCCCTGCCAGCCGGTGGACGGCAGGGTGATCGTGCCGATGCCAGGCATGTCGTTGTAGATATGGCCGCCGTAGATGAAGTGGTTCTCCTCCCAGAAGCGGGTCTTCATCTGCAGGCCGATCTTGTTGACCGGCGCATAGGACACGCCCGACATCGCCGCCTTGAACGGCTTGGAGAAGTCGGCGTCGACGTTCTTGAGCACGCTGAGCGGGATAGTGCAGACGCAGTAGTCAGCCTCGATCACGTCCTGCTCGCCGAACTTGTCGCGGTAGGTGACCTTCACGCCCTTGTCCGACTGTTTGATCTTCTCGACCACGCATGAATAGCGGATCATCGACCCGACGCGCTTCTCGAAGCCCTTGGCGATCTGATCCATGCCGCCGATCGGCTGCAGCATGGTGCGCTGCTGCTCGTAGCCGGCGACAGAGCTCAACACCCGCCAGGCCTTGGAGTGCAGCACGTCGGTCAGGCTGTAGGGCGTGGACGGCTTGCCCGGACCCGGATCGACGCCGGCGCCGGGGTGGACGTCGAAGCCCCGCCCCTCGGTTCCTGTATAGGCCAGATCGGTCGGCGACAGCCGCCCCTCGTTGATCATGTAGGCCACGAATAGGTCGCGGTCCTCGGGCGTCAGCGGCGCGTCCAATTGGCCCTTGGAGGCGGCCTTGGCGATCAACTCGGCGGCGTAGCCGCGGGCGTCGGCGGCGATCTCGCCCTTGCGGATCGGCTTGCCGGCCAGCGGGCCGTCGCCCTTCTCGAAATAGACATAGGCCGCGTCGTTGTCGTTGACGAAGCTCTCCAGCGGCACCCCGAACAGCTTGGTGTAGTGCAGGGTCGAACGGTGGTGGTACGGGATCCGCCAGGGGCCGTGGTTGATGTAGAGCCCCTCGTCGAACTCGCAGGTCTGGCTGTTGCCGACCAGGTCGGTGTGCTGGAAGCCCTTGCGCGCCGTCTGGCAGCGGCCGCCGGCGAAGGACCGGGCCTCGATCACCTGCACGCTGTAGCCGGCCTTGGTCAGCTCGTAGGCGGCGGTCATGCCGGCCAGGCCCGCGCCCAGCACCACGACCTTGGTCCCCTTGGCGTCGCCCTCCAGCTTGGGCGGGGCGGCCTGGGCCGAGGCGAAACCGAAGCCCAGGGCGTCCATGCCGGCCATGGCCAGGGACACCCCGCCGAACGCCGCCAAACCCTCGAAAAACCGTCGCCGCGTCAGAACGCCACCCGACACGACCGTCGACTGATCACCCATACGAATCCCCGACCTTCCACCGCGATTTTCCGCCTGCGAGCCAGGCTGTCCGCGCCCAGGTATCTCAGACGCCGCGCTCAGCGGAACAATGCGAAAAGCTCGTCAGCCTTATGAGAAAGCACCGCCATGCCATCGCCATGGGCGCCCCGGGGAGCGGGCTGTGCGGAGAGCAAGCGACGTAAAATTTCACGAGAAAAAACGCCGCCTGACCGACGGAAATCGAAACCGACGCCAAACGGAAAAAGAGCCGGGCGCGTGGCCCGGCTCTTCCTGGATTTGTTCGGTTACGGCGGATCAGAAGGTATAGGTGACCTTGCCGTAGTAGTAGCCGCCGTTGATGCCGAAGGGCGAGAACGAGGGGAACTGGGTGACGTAGCCGTTGCTGTTGTTCTTCAGATAGTGCTCGCGCAGCAGGCCGTTGATCCGGTTGGGATAGTAGTTGAGCAGATTGTTGGCCCCGATCGACACCTTCACGCTGTCCAGCACCTGGTAGCTGAGGTCCAGGTCGGTGATCATCGCCGGCTTGATCTTGGTCTTCATCAGGTTCGACGAACCGCTGTCCTGGCTCAGGCCAGAGGCCTCGCCGTAGAAGGTCTCCTTCAGGTTCATCGAGAACTTGCCCAGCGTCCAGAAGCCGCCGGCGATCACCTTGTACTTGGGCGAGGTGTCTTCCAGATTGGCGATGGCGATGGCGTCGAACAGCGTCAGGCTGGGATCCAGGCCCGGCGGGTTGGGCGCGATCTTGGTGACCTCGGTCTTGTTGTAGCTGGCGCTCAGCGACCAATCGACCCGGCCCCAGTCGTCGAAGTCGCTGTAATAGGTGCCGACGAAGTCGATCCCCTTGGTCTTGGTGTCCAGGCCGTTGACGAACATGTTGGCGCCGACGCTGTAGGTGGCGTTGGAGCGGATCGTCGGGTCGACATTGACGCCATTGGCCGCCAGGGCCGCGATGACCGCCGGCGAGACGATGCCGTTGGTCACCTTGTTGCCGTTCACGGTGATCACGTTCTCGCCGTACAGCGTGCCCGAGCTGACGATGCGGTTCTTGATTTTGATCTGGTAGGCGTCGAGCGTCATGGTCAGCTTGGGCGCCAGGTGGGTGACCAGGCCGACGCTGATGTTGTCCGACTTCTCCGGCTTGAGGCCGTTGATGCCCAGCAGGGCCGCGCCGGGCGAGTTCGGCGGCAGCTGGCCGCTGATCGAGCTGGGCGAGACGTTGATGCCCGAATAGTACGACTCCGCCAGGGTCGGGGCGCGGAAGCCGGTGCTGACCGTGCCGCGCAGGGCGACGGCCGGCGAGAAGTCGTAACGGCCCGTCAGCTTGGCGACGGTGGTGTCGCCGAAGTCGCTGAAGTCCTCGTAGCGGACGGCGGCGTCCAGCTTCAGCGCATCGATCGGGCTGCCGGCCAGGTCAACATAGACAGCCTTGTTCTTGCGCTTGTGCTTGCCGGCGTTGACCGGGGCGAAGCCGAAGTACGACTGCGAGCCGCCGCCGTAATAGGTGGCCTGTTCGCCGGCCGTGATCTCGTAGCTTTCCTCGCGGTATTCGGCGCCGGCCGCGAAGGTCAGAGGGCTGGCCAAGCCGACCTCGAAGTCGTGGCTGACGTCCAGCGTGTTGCTCCACTGGGTGTTGATGAACCCGCCCGCGTGGATGTCCGTCGGGGTGTAGCCCTTGGTCGTGGTGGTGGAGGTGTCCGAATAGAGCGAGGCGTTGGCCGTATCCAGGACGTTGACCGAGTCATCGTCCTTGCCCCAGGTCGAGCTCAGGTCCCAGTTCCAGGCGTTGGTCACGCCGCTGACGCCGCCGGTGATCGCATAGTCGGTCTCGGTGATCGACTCCTTGGGATCGAAGCCCAGCGGGAACGGGATGTCGCCCGCCATCTTGCCCTTCACGACGTTGGGCAGGCGGTAGTTCTCATGCGCGGCGCTCCATTTGCGCGCGATGGTGCCGAAGCTGTAGACCTCGACGTCCGGCGTGACCTGAACGCCGCCGTTGTAGGCCAGCACGGTCTGGCGGTACTGGGCGTCGCCGGAGATGCGGTTCACATACGGCCAGTTCGGCGCGTTGATCACCTGCGGATAGCTCTTGGCCGGGCTGTTGGTGGCGCCGGCGTTGTAGGGCGAGTCCACCACGCGCGGGTCGTAGGCGCCGCGGAAGCTGTAGCCGTGGTACTTGGTCTCACCCGTCAGGTTCAGGTACGAGTTCTCGGTCGGGGCCATGCCGATGTTGATGGCCAGGTCGCCGGTCGTGCCGCCGCCGTCCATGTAGCCGCCGCCGTTGACAATCACTTCGCCGCCGGACGAGGCCTTCTTCTGGATGATGTTGATGACGCCGGCGATGGCGTCGGTGCCGTACTGGGCGGCCGCGCCTTCCAGCAGCACTTCGACGTGATCGACCGAGGCCAGCGGGATGAAATTCAGGTCGGCGGCCGCGCCGCCCTGATAGGCCCCGCCCAGAACGGCCAGGTTGGCGGTGCCGTGGCGGCGCTTGCCGTTCAGCAGAACCAGGGTGTGGTTGGGGCTAACGCCGCGCAGCTTGGCCGACAGGGTCAGGGCGGCGGTGTCGCCGCCGAAGGCCTGGGCGTTGAACGACGGGACGTTCTGGGCCAGGGCCTGGATCATGTCCGGCTGGCCGGTCTTCTTGAGGACGTCGCTGCCCAGGACGGTGATCGGCGCGGGGCTGTCGACGGCCTTCATGCCGGTGGTGCGCGTCCCCGTGACGATGACGGCCTCGAGTTCGGCGACGTCGGGCGCTGGTTTCGGGGCGTCGGCAGCATAAGCATTCGCGGCAATAGCGAAAGCGATTCCAAAGGTCGAAGCTCCTGCGAACAGGAGATTACGCGAACGACTATTCATTTATACCCCCTCGTGCACCATCTAGGCGCGATTGTTTTTCTCCTCTTTGGCGTTTCCCGGTAAGCGTGTTCTTGTTTTTGAACGCGAATACAGACGCAACTCACGGCATTGCCGCGATTGAAACAGTTCGACGAACCTGAAATTTCTGCAAGCGCCGCGACCGTCACGGGACCGTAACGGAGCCTTGGAAGGCCTTCGGCGCCCCATTGGGCGGCGCCCGCCATGATTTTTGTGCAGTGCGATGATCAGGATCGCGGCGCCTCGGCGGCTCGCATGCTCGGCGGCCGAAGCCGCCGACCCGGCCGGACTTTTCCGTAGGTGCACGAGAACCCACACGGACCGCCCGCTCCGATTACGGAACGAACAGATTCCGCCCCGCCCGCTTCCCGTCGGCCGATCGGGCTCGGATTTCGACTCGACCGGCGACCGGCGCGTCCGGCGCATACGGCCGCCAAGCCCCGCCTTCGACCCGGTATTCGATCGGCAGGCCGGGGAGCTCGACCTTGGCCTTCAGCTTGCCGCCCTCGACTACCGCCCCGACCGTCGGGATGCGGTAGGCCACGCCCGCCGCGTCCAACCGCGCCAGCTCGCGCTGTCCCAGAAGGTTGGCGAAGGCGTTCCAGTCGGCGTCGCGCCGCGTCCGCATCGCGTCGGTGAAGGCGCCGGTCGTGGAGTCATAGCCCTTGCCCGGCACGTACGGCGTCTCCCAGTTCGCCCCGTGCCAGGCCCGTTCGGCCAGGGCCAGCATCCGCGGGTACAGCATGTAGTCGACCTGGGCGTCCGACCGGATCGTCTCGCTCCACAGCTGGCCCTGCAGGCCATTGAAGCGCACGCCGGGCTCCAGCGGATGGTCGTCCTTCGAGGCCTGAGGCTTGCCGCGCAGGTCGGGCCACAGCTCGGCGTGGGCCGGCAGGTTCTCGGGCATGAAGTCGAACACCTTGCGGGTGTCGGTGGCGCGCGAGGGCCAGTCGTAGCCGCGCTCCTTGGGGTCGGTCGCCTGCGGACTGTCGAAGTACAGAACCTCGGGCGTGGAGATCACCACCTCCCAGCCCTGATTGGCCTGGACGTGGGCGCTGGCGGGGCCCTCGCCGGCCAGGGCGCCCCAGTTGTTGGAGTGGACCTTGGTGGGCATGCGATCAGGCTTGGCGTGGCCCATGCCGTCGCTCCAGCCGGCCACCACGACGCCCCTCTCCGCCAGCAGCGCCGAGACCTTTTCGATGAAGTGTCCGCCCAGCTCGGCCGGCGTGATCCCGGTCCGCGCCTCGTAGTCGGCGCAGGCGGGCGAGGCGCTCCAGGCTCCGGGCGTCTCATCGGCGCCGATGTGGTAGCGGGTCAACGGCTGGCCGGCGGCGGCGTGCAGGGCGGCCATCTCGTCCACCACCTTGCCGAGGAAGACGTAGGCGCTGTCCAGGCACACGTTGATGGTGTTGTCGTCGTAGTGCTGGATGCTGCTGTAGACGCTCTTGTTGTCGGCCTCGCTCAGCAGATAGCGCCCGGCCTCGGCCTCCGGCGCCCCCTCGGCGCGCAGCCGGGCGGCGCGGGCCTCCATCGCCTTGATCGCCGCCCGCGAGTGGCCCGGCATGTCGAAAGACGGGATCACCTGGATGTGGCGGGCCTGGGCGGCGCGGACGATCTCGATGTAGTCGGCGCGCGTGTAATAGCCGTTGACCGGCGTCGACGGGTCGGGACCCGCGCCCAGCTGCGGCAGCAGGCAGGTGCGCTCTGACGGGTCATGGCAGCGGCGCGAGCCGATGTCGGTCAGCTCCGGCAGGCCCGCGATCTCGACCCGCCAGCCCTCGTCGTCGGCCAGGTGCAGGTGCAGCTTGTTGAGCTTGTAGGCGGCCATCTGGTCGAGGATCGCCAGGATCTCGGCCTTGGAATGGAAGTTACGGGCCACGTCGATGTGCAGGCCGCGGAAGTCGAAGCGCGGCGCGTCGTCGATCGTAAGCAGCGGAACCGCGTGATGCGCGTCGATCAGCTGGGCCAGCGAGGCCAGGCCGTTGGCCGCGCCTTCGGGATCGGAGGCCGTCAGCGCGATCCCGGCGGGCTTGATCGCCAGATGGTAGCCGCCCAGGGCCAGCTTCCTGTCGGGCGCGACCTTGATCCGCAGGGCGACGCCGCGCGCCGCCTCCCCCGCCCCGGCCTTGGCCAGATGATCGAAGGCCGCCGCCAGTTCAGTGCGCGGCAGCCCCGCGACCGACACCTTCAGCCCGCGCGACAGATCCAGCGAACCGCCCTTCGGGTCCAGCCTGGTCTTCAGCGGCGTGGGCAGGACGGCGGCGGCGGGAACGGGCTGGAGGCCAGCCCCGGCGTTGGCGGCGTAGACCCGGGCCGCGCTGGCCCAGACCGTGGTGTCGGCCGCCGACACCCCAGCCAGCTTGGCCTCGTCGGTGAAGGGCGCGACGAAAGGCAAGCTCTCCAGGCCGGTTTCGGGATCGACCGCCGCCCGGGTGCTGGCGACGGTCCGCGCCGCCACGCCTTCGGCCGCCACATAGTAGTTGGGCATCGGATAAAGTTCGGACAGCTGGTGACCCGCCAGCTTCAGTGGGACGCGCAATGGTCGCCCCGGCGCGAAACCCGCGAAGGCCGCCGTCGGGGTCAGACGATAGAGGTCGCCGTTGATGTGGTTGAGGGCGAACTCGGACGTGTCGGCCAGCAGGATTGGGGTGACGCTGCTGAAATAGAGCGACCAGCCGGCGGCGGGCGCCTGAGGCGCCTCCAGGGTCATCTCGGCCAGATGACACGACGGCGACGGCGCGCAGACGGTCGGGGCCGGCCGGTTGTCGAGCACCTGGTAGCGGACCTGCAGGTCGGCGGCGAACCGGTCGATCTGGTTCTGGGACGGCTGGGCTTGGGCGGCGGTGGTCACGAGCGTCAGGGCGGTGAGCGCGATCAGACGTCGTGACATGGAGACTCCCCGGGATTTTTTTTCACCCTAACCCCCTCCCCGCGGGAGAGGGAGGGGCCCGTGACGAAGTCGTGGGAGGGAGAGGGGTTACGTTCACGCCAGTTGCTCGCGAACGCCCTGCCGGCACACCGGCTGACGCACTACCCCCTCACCCTGCCCTCTCCCTATGGGAGAGGGTTCTAACAGGAGGGCCCCGCCCCCAGCGGCAGGCAGCGGCCGTCCACGTCGGCTGGGACCGGCACGCCCGTCACCCCGGCGATCGTCGGTGCGATGTCGACAGTCTCAATCGGCAGCACCCGCTCGCGGGCCGGGCCGCCCTTCCACCAGAACAGGATCGGCACCCGGCGGTCGTAGTCCCACGGGCTGCCGTGGCTGGCCACATAGGTCGCGCCCGCCGAGGCCGGGGTCTGATAGGGCTGGAAGGCCACCAGGATGTCGCCCACCCGGCCCGGATAGGCGCTGCGGCGCATGCGCTCGGCCACGCTGATCTCGTCCGGCGGCGTGCCCTTGGGCGGCGGGGCCATCGTGAACAGGGTATTGGAGTCGTACGCCGCGTAGACCTCGGGCCGCTTGGCCAGGATCGCCAGGGTCACCGCCGTCACCCGGGCATGGTCGCCGGCCGTCGGCGCCTTGCCGTCGGGGCCGACCACGTAAAGCGACTCGATGCCGCCGGCCTGGACCAGCGGGTCGTAGGTCAGGCTCAGTTGCTGGCGAACTGCCGCGTTGAGGTCCTTCAGCCACTGGGTCGGCGGCACACGGCCGGCGTCGTAGCCCTGCTGGGCCAAGCGCTCGGGGAAGTCCGATCCGCCGTGGTCGGCGGTCAGCACGACGAGGACCTGGCCTTTGACCTTGTCCAAGCCGTCGAGGAACGCGCCCAGCCGGTCGTCCAGCCGCAGCAGGTGGTCGCACATCTCCGGCCCCTTCGTGCCGAAGCGGTGGCCGATGAAGTCGGTGGCCGACAGGCTGATCGTCAGGACGTCGGTCGCCTCGCCCTCACCAAGCTTGAATTCATCGCGCAGGAACGTCGCCGCCTCCAGGGTGACCCGGTCAGTGTAGGGGCTGACTGACAGGTCGTCGGTCGCGGCGGCCTCGTCCTTCGGCGCAGGACGCGGCAGGGCGGCGCGCCAGGCGCGGCCGCCGGTGACGTAGTCGCCCTCCAGCGCCGCGCAGCGCTTGTCGCCATAGGTCCAGGTGAAGGGGTGCTTCCTCTGGTCGGCCACCAGCTTGGCGTTGAACGCCGCGACCGGAGCCAGCTTGGTCTTGGCGTCCTCGTCCGGCGAGACCCAGGTGGTCATGCCGAAGCGGGTCTCCAGCCAGAACACGCCGTCGGCGTGGTGGCCGGCCATGTTGATCGCTCCGCGGTCCTTGCCCGACACGGCGTAGACCCGGCTCTTGGGCGAGACGGCCTTCAGCCAATCGCCATAGGTGTCGGCCATCAGCAGCTTGGGGCTGGCCAAGCGGCCGCCGCCCGACGGATCGTTGGCCAGGACCACGGACGGGTCGGCCAGGCAGTAGGTCTTCTTGCCGGTCGCCAGGTCGTAGAAGTCGTTGGCGACGACGCCTGTCCTGTTCGGATACTTGCCGGTCAGCAGGGTCGAGTGGCCGGGGCAGGTCTCCGTCATGCCGTGCGACTGGAAGCCGCTGGGATAGACCGTCCCGTGCCGCGCCAGCCGGCCAAGGCCGCCGTGGAAGTCGGCGCGATACTGCTCGAACAGGCTGGCGCTGAACTGGTCGATCGAGATCACCACCACCAGCTTGGGCTTGAGCGCCTCGACCGGCGCGGCGAGCGCCGGCGTGGACAGGGCGGCGGCGGCCAGGGCCCCACAAGCGAAGAGCGGAGCGGCGACGGTTTTGGGCAAGCTGAACATGCGGCCCAACAAGCACTGTCACAAAACCGTCGCAAGCCGGAACTGAGCGAACGCCAGACTTTGGATCAGGCCGCCGCGTGGCTGACGAACTCGATCAGCCGGCCGTCCGGATCGTGGGCGAAACCGGCGTAGTAGTGGGGGTGGATGTCCGGCAGCACCGCCGGCGCTCGTTCCTGGACGCCGCCGTGCCGGCCCGATGCGCCATAGGCTCGGTCGACGGCCGCGCGGTCGGCGGCGACGAAGGCGTAGTGCACGTCGACCGATGGGTCGCCCTCGCTGATCCAGAAGTCCAGCCGACCGCCGTCAGAGCCGAAGCCCTTCTTGGGTCCGTCAACGACGAGGCGATAGCCGGCGGGTTCCAGGACCTGGCGATAGAAAGCCGTGCAGTCGTCCAAGCGGCGGGTGCGGATTTCGAGGTGATCGAGCAAGACAGCGACCTTTCAGGGGAGCGAAACGACCCCGTGACGTGTAGCCGCGCAAGTCGGCTGTTTGGCGGCGAAGGCAGGTCCGAAAACGCGGAAATTCGGCGTCTTCGCGCCTGGATTTGGCTTAGGCTCGCGCCCATGAAACTCGACCGCTTCGATCGCCAGTTGCTGAACCTCGTCCAGGAGGACGCCGGCCGCACCTCCGAGGACCTGGCCCAGCGGGTGGCCCTGTCGCCCTCTGCCGTGCAGCGCAGGCTGCGCAAGCTGAAGGAGGCCGGCGTCATAATCCGCCAGACCGCCGTGCTGGAGCCCCGCAAGGTGGGCCGGCCGACCTTCTTCATCGTCTCGCTGGAGGTCGAGCGCGACCGGCCCGAACTGCTGACCCAGCTGCGCACCTGGCTGGCGGGCCAGGAGCACGTGCAGCAGGCCTTCTACGTGACCGGCGAGGCGGACTTCATCCTGGTGGTCACCGCGCCGGACACCGAAACCTACGATGCCTTGATGGCGCGGCTGACGATCGAAAACCCGAACGTGCGCAAGTTCACGACCAACGTGGCGCTGGGGGTTGTGAAGCGCGGACTGACCATTCCGGTGTCGCTGGACGAGGAGTGATCCTGACGGGGACACACACTCGCCCAATCACCGTGGCCGTGCTGGCAAGGCCACGGAACGAGTGTGTGTCCCCAGCCCTAGCGCCGTCACCGAAGCCCTTGTCCAACGCCCTCGCCGCCTCCGCCGGTGAGCGCTTGTCCGCGTCTCGGTCCACGGAGTAGTTCGCCGCCCGCATCGCCTCCACCGTGATCGCCCCGTCCAGGCCGGCCAGCGCCGCGCGCAGACGCCTATCCTCCGCCCGGCCCGGCGCGATCAGCAGCACGGCGTCGTAGGGCGGCAGCGCGCCCTTCGGATCGCCGAGCACCACCAGGTCGTCGGCGGCGATGCGGCCGTCGCTGGAGAAGGCCGAAATCACGTCGGCCTCACCCGAGCCCAGGGCGCGGTACATGAAGGTCGGCTGGAACTGTCGCCTGGCCTTGAAGCGCAGGCCGTAGGTCGTCTCGACGCTGGTCCATTCGGGCCGCGAGAAGAACTCCAGGTCGCCGCCCATGGTCAGCTGCGGGGCCTTGGCGGCGAGGTCGGCGAGCGTGCGGATCCCCAGCGCCTGGGCGCGGTCGCGGCGCATGGCCAGGGCGTAGGCGTTCTCGAAGCCCAGCGGGGCCAGCAACACCACCCCGTCTCGGCGCTTCAGCTCGGTCCGCAGGCCGTCCAGCACGGCGGCCCGACCAGGATTGTCCTTGCGGCCCAGGACATTGGCCCACAGCGTGCCGGAGTAGTCGACATAGGCGTCGATCTCGCCGGCGGCGAGCGCGCGGTACGCGACGGCCGAGCCCAGGTTGATCTTGCGCGTGACCTGGGCGCCCTTGCTCTCCAGCCGATCGGCCATCAGCTCGGCCAGGATGTACTGTTCGGAGAAGTTCTTGGCCCCGATCACGTAGCGGGCCGGGCGCGGCGCGAGGTCGCCGGCCAGGGGCGCGACGGCCGCGGCCAGACCCACCGCCAGGCCCAGCAGGCCCGCGCCCCACAGTCGCCGATCGCGTCGCTCGGTCCCGCGCTCGATCAGGCCCAGCAGTTGGTCCACCACCAGGGCCAGCACCGCCGAGGCGACGCAGCCGGTCAGGACCATGGCCCAGTTCTCGGTCTGCAGGCCCGAGAAGATATAGTCGCCCAGCGAGGTCTGACCGACGGGGGTCGACAGGGTCGCGGCCCCGATAGTCCATACCGCCGCCGTGCGCACCCCGGCCATGATCACCGGCGCTGCTAGGGGCAGCTCGACCCGCCATAACCGCTGCCGGTCGGTCATGCCCACGCCCCGCGCCGCCTCGACCACCGCCGGATCGACGCCCGTCAGGCCGGTCACCGTGTTCCGCAGGATCGGCAGCATCGAATAGAGCGTCAGGGCCAGCAGGGACGGCAGGAAGCCCAGGGCCGAGAAGCCGTGGCCGAGCGCGCCCTTGGCGAGGTTCGAAAGCAGCAGCAGCAGCGGATAGAACAGCGCCAGCAGAGCCAGGCTGGGGATGGTCTGGACCAGTCCCGCCAAGGCCAGGGACGGCCAGCGCAGGCGCGGGCTCCGAGCGGCCAGCACGCCCAGCGGCAGGGCGATCAGCAGGCCGAGACCCAGGGCCGCCGCAGAAAGCACCACATGCCAGGCCAAGCGCTCGGGCAGGAGGGAGAGGAGCCCGCTATTCACCGGCGATCTCCCGCATCCGGGCGGCCTGGCGGCGCGGCGCCTGCATCAGGGCCTCCACCGCCGGGTCGGGATGGCCGGCCAGCAGCGCCCTGGGCGTGTCGTCGGCGACGATCTGGCCCTGGTGCATCACCACGATCCGGTCGGCCAGCAGCACGGCCTCGGCGATGTCGTGGGTGACCATCACCGTGGTCAGATGCAGTTGGTCGTGCAGCCGGCGGACGTCGTCGGAGAGGACAGCGCGGGTCACCGGATCCAGGGCGCCGAACGGCTCGTCCATCAGCAGGATCGCGGGTCGGGCCGCCAGGGCGCGGGCCACGCCCACCCGCTGGCGCTGGCCGCCGGACAGGGCGGCGGGACGCCGGGTCGCGACCTCGCGCGGCAGGGCGACCAAGTCCAGCAGTTCGCCGGTCCGCGCGGCGATCGTGGCGGCGTCCCAGTCCAGCAAGGTCGGCACGATGGCGACGTTCTCGGCCACAGTCAGGTGCGGGAACAGTCCCACCTCCTGGAACACATAGCCTATGCCCCGGCGCAGGGTCGGGCCGTCCAGGTCCGTGGTGGCCGCGCCGTCGATCAGCACCCGCCCGCCGTCGGGCGCGACCAGCCCGTTGATCGTCTTGAGCAGGGTGGTCTTGCCCGCCCCCGATCCGCCCACCAGCGCCACGAACTGGCCTCGCGCGATCGACAGGCTGGCAGGCTCCAGAACCGTCACGCCGTCATAGACCTTACCCACCTGCTCCAGGACGATCGCGTCGGTCATGAGGCTCCGAACTTTGGGAGGGACGTGCTGTCGCAGGGACGTCCTGTCACAGTCAGCCAGAACGCGCGGCGTGGGAAGCCTAATGCTTCAGCTGATTCCCGGCGCGGTTCGACGCGACGGGCGCGGCTCCCAGGAGACCGACCATGACCCTCGCCCTCGATGGCCGCCCCTTCGAAGCTCGCGTCCTTCCCGTCCAGAAGCAGGCCCGCATCGCGCGGGCCCGCCTGTGCTGGGCCGTCGCGGTCATGCTGCTGCTGAACGCGCTGGTCTGGGGCGGCATGATCGCCACCGCGCGGGGCGTGATCGACGTGCACCGCCTGGTGGACGAGGCCCAGGCGGTGGCCGCGACCTGGATCGCCGCTCTGCCCCAAGTGAGCATCACGATCACCAGTCGCTAGGCTCGGCGCGAAAGCCCCCGCCACGATATCCGGCGGCTTGTCGCAATCATTGCGTGTGTTACCGTGGTTTCTCCCCAGGAGAGAGTCATGGCCGCCGCCGACACCCCCGCCTACACGATGATCCTGGATCAGTCGGCCCACCTGGACTGGGATTGGATCCGCACCTTCGCCCAGAACTTCTGGTACTATAAGACCGGAGACGGGGTGAACGAGATCATCGCCTCGGGAATCCAGAACGCTCAGTCGGGCGACGGCGCCTACTATTACACCGTCTGCGAAATGGGCTTCTTCCGCCGCTTCGTTGAGACCAATCCGAGCCAGATCGCCGCGATCCAGGCCCTGGGCGACAATTTTCAGATCATCAGCGGCGGCGTCACCTCGCCGGACTGCCAAGTCTGCTCGGGCGAAGGCTTCATCCGCAACTACCTGGTCGGACAGACCTGGTTGAAGGCGACCCTGGGCATGACGCCCAAGCCTCACTGCTGGCTTCCCGACGATTTTGGCCAGGGGCCGGAACTGCCCGCCCTGCTCACCGCCCTGGGCTTCGTCAGCGTGGCGTTCTCTCGCCTGCCCGGCACGCTGTCGTCATGCTCGCGGCCGTTTCCCAGCAGCCAGCTCACCTCGAACGGCCTGGACTTCCATTGGCCGGCCTCGGACGGCTCCAGCGTCATCGCCCACTGGCTGATCGACAGCTACGCCTTCGGAAACCAACTCTATCAAGACGACACGCCGACCCCGACGGCGATCAACACATTCGTCGCCGCCTATGCTCCGACCGGCGCCTCGCCGCCGACCTATTCAGGCGCGGCGACGCCCTACATGTACATTCCGATCGACAACGACTTCAGCATGCCGATCCCCGGCCTGGCGAGCGACATCTCGCAATGGAACAACAATCAGGTTTCGGCGGGCGCGACCCAGAGCAACGTCGCCGTCACGCAAGGCACGTTCGGTCAATTCGTCCAGGGCCTGCAGCAGGCGTCGGAACCGCTCCAAACCTTCGCCTATAACGGCTCGCCCTATTGGACCGGCTATTATGCGAGCCGGCCCGAATTGAAGGCCCTGCACTACGAGACCGTTCGCGCGCTGATCGCGGCGGAGGTGATCGGACTGCTTACCGAGCCGTCGAACGCCACGCTCAACTCGATGCTGCCGCCCGACTTCTGGACCCGGATCGACCAAGCGTGGACGGACTTCGCGCCCAGCACCCATCACGACTATGTCTGCGGCACCGCGCCGGATCCGGTCTATGCCGGCGATCAGCTGCCGTTGCTGCGCGGAGCGGCGGCGAGCGCGCGCGCTTTGCGCGGCGTCGCGCTGAACGCCCTGGCCGGAATGGCCTGCGGTCAAGCCTACGGCGACGGTGTCATCGTCGCCAATTCGCTGGGGTTCCAGCGCAGCGGCGTCGCGGCGATCGAAGGCGTCGCGCCGATCGGAACCAGCATCACCTGGGGCGACGACAGCACCTCTCCGACCCAGGTAACGGCTGAGGGCGGCATGCTGGTCTACGCCCAGGTTCCCAGCTTCGGCTATGTCACCGGCACGGCCGACCAAGGCTCGGCCACGCCCGTCGACACCGTGACGCTGACGCCCACGACAAACGGCGCCACGTCCTACACCCTATCCAACGCCTATCTCAGCGCGACGATCAGCGCCGCCGCCGACTGGGGGATCGAGAGCCTGGTCGACGTGCTGGGCGGCAAGGCCGAGATCCTGTCGGACACGGGCAACGTGATCGCCTTCTACGACGACTCCGTCGAGGGCGATCTCTACCAGTTCGGCAACGAGTATGACGGCGGATCGATGCCTCTGATCACTGGTGTTACGGTCGCCGTCAGCGGCGCCGGGCTGGGCGCGGTGGTGCTGGAAACGGGACCGCTGAGGGCGCGACTGCGGACCGAGGTAGAGATCACGGTCAACGGCGTCGCGACGCGTTTCACTCGCGAATACGCCCTCTGCGCCGACGAACCCTTCCTTCGGATGACGACGACCGGCGCGGCGCCGACGGGCACCTCGGTGATGGCGTCCTTCCCGCTGGCCAGTCCGGTGACGACGATCAATCATGGCGTCGCCTGTCATTGGACGAGTGTGCAGCCCTTGAGCGGGTTCTGGGGGCCGCCGACTTTCCGAGCCACGCACGACTTCCTGCTGCCTCAGGACAGCAATGGAACGACGCTGGCGGCGATCTATCACGCCTCCACGCCGGCCTGGGCGTTCGACGAGAAAGGCGCCCTGATCGGCTGCCTGCTGCGCAACACGCCCGCCAGCGGCGGACACGGCGCGTCGGGCTCGGACCCCGCGGCGCACACCAAGCGCTATGCTCTGCGCGTACCCACCGGTCTGGGCGATCCGGAAACCGGCCAGCCGCTCCGGGAGGCCCAGGCCTTCCACACGCCGTTGCTCGCGGCGCAGATGCCGTCCGGCGAGCAGTATTCGGGCATGCTGACCGCCAACTCGGCCAGCCTGGCCTCCCTGCCCGCCGACAGCCCCGCCGTGCTGACCGTCGCCAAGCCAGGCAGTTACGATCCCACCGGTCTCGTGCTGCGACTCTACCAGCCCACCAACACGACCCAGACGGTGGTGGTGTCCCTGCCCAGCGCGTTCGGCGGCGCGACATTGGTCACCGCGAGCGAGACCGCGTGGTCGGGCGGCGGCGCCGCGACAGTGACCGGGGACACGGTCAGCGTCGAGATGGTCGGCGCCGTGGCGACGGTGTTCGTGGAGGGACTGGGACGGACAGCGATGACGTGAGGCGGTCGGAGACCCTCGCCCCTAGATCGGCATCCGCATGATTTCCTGGTAGGCCGAGATCACTTGGTCGCGCACGGCCATTACCGTGTCGAGGCTGGCCTCGGCCGAGGAAATGGCGGTGACCACGTCGATCAATTCGGCCTTGCCGGCCGCCTGCTGGGCCATCTTGGTTTCGGCCGCGCGGGTCTGGTGCAGGGTGTCGGTCATGGCCGACTTCAGCAGGGCGCCGAAGTCCATGGCCTTCTTGCTTTCGCCGGTCCCGCCCAGCGAGGGCGTCGCCATCGAGCCTTGGGCGGCATAGGCCTTGGCGGCCGCGAGCGCGGTCATCATCGCTCAGCCCCCTTACTTGCGCAGGATGTCGAGCGTGCGCGCTTCCATGGCGCGCGACGTCTCGATGACGTTCATGTTGGCTTCGTAGGCGCGCTGCGCCTCCTTCATGTCCAACGCCTCGACCAGGGTGTCGACGTTGGGCAGCTTGACGTAGCCCTTGGCGTCGGCGGCCGGGTTGCCGGGGTCGTACTCGGTCTTGAAGTCGCTGCGGTCGGGATCGACCTTGGCCATGGCCACGCCCTCGCCGCCGGCTACCTGGGTCGGCTTGAACACCGGCACCTGGCGACGATAGGGGTCGCCGCCGGCCGTGCGGGCCGTCGAATTGGCGTTGGCGATGTTCTCGGCGATCACCCGCATGCGGCCCTGTTGGGCCTTCAGGGCGCTGGCGGCGATGGCCATGGTGGCCATCGACTGGGAGCGGATCTCGGTCATCTGGACTTACCCCTAGCTGCCCGGACGGCGGGTGGCCGTCTTCAGCATGGCCATGGACTTCTGGTAGAAGCCGACCGCCGCGTCGTAGTTCATGCGCGCGTCGGTCATCTTGAGCATCTGGTCCTCGAGCGTCACCGAATTGCCGTCGAGGGTGGTCTCGCTGTCGGCCTGCTCGGGCGCGCGCCACGGGCTGTACGGCTTGGACGGCGCCATGTGGGCGGCGCTGGTGGCCATCATCTGCACGCCGCTGGTCGTCTGGGCCGACACCGGGCCGCCGCGATAGGGCTGGCCGCTCGCCTGCTGGTCCAGCGACGCCTTGAAGCTATAGGCCTTCAGGTCGCGCGGCTGGTATTCTGGCGTGTCGGCGTTGGCGACGTTCTGCGCGATGACCTTCTGCCGCTGGGACAGATAGCCCATGCGGCTCTTCAGCATCGCGAACAGAGGAATGTCATCGGGACCCATGCGAGTCATGGTGAAGAAACAGGGTTAATCACGCATTAAGAACCCTACCGCACACCAAGGGTGCGGCCCCGCGTCGCGCCCTGCGCTATTCTGTTTATCCGACTCATCTTTCGCTCCAGCCAGGCGTCTATGGACATCTTCCTACTGATCCGAGCCGTCGCCGCCCTGGCCATCACCCTGGGGCTGGTCGGGCTGGCCGGCGTGGCGCTGCGCAAGTGGGGACCCGACGCCCTGTCGCGGGTGAGCGCCCTGCGCAAGGACCGCCGGATGCAGGTGGTCGAGACCCTGGTCCTGGACCCCACCCGCCGCCTGGTGTTGTTCACCCTGGACGGCGAGGAGCGCCTGCTGATGCTGGGCGAGGGCCAATTGCTGGACTGGGCGCCGAAGAAGCCGAAGAAGCCCGCCGCCAACAAATCCGCCTCGGAGATCGTGGCCTGATGCGCCGCCTGCTCAAACTGATCACCGGGGCCGAGCCCAAGGACCTGCGCCAGGCCGCGATCATCTCGGTGCTCGCCGGGTTCATCACCGTGATCGGCCCGGCCGTGGCCACGGCCCAGTCGGCGATCAATGTCGACCTGGGCACCGGCGCGGGCCTGTCCGAGCGCGTGGTGCAGATGGTCGGCCTGCTGACCGTTCTGTCTCTGGCCCCATCGATCGTGATCATGACCACCTCGTTCGTGCGGATCGTGGTGGTGCTGGGCCTGCTGCGCACGGCCCTGGGCGTCCAGCAGGCCCCCCCCAATGCGGTGCTGATCAGCCTAGCCCTGTTCCTGACCGCCATCGTCATGGGCCCGACCTTCGAGCAGTCCTACGACGCCGGAATCAAGCCGCTGCTCGACAAGCAGATCGAGATGCCCGAGGCCTTCGACGCCGCCGCCCAGCCGGTGAAGGTGTTCATGCTGCGCCAAGTCGATCAGGACGACCTGGCGCTGTTCATCCGCCTGTCCAAGATCGAGCGTCCCAAGACCGCCGTCGACACCCCGCTGAAGGTGGTCACCCCCGCGTTCATGATCTCGGAACTGAAGCGCGCCTTCGAGATCGGCTTCCTGCTGTTCATCCCGTTCCTGGTCATCGACCTGGTGGTCGCCAGCGTGCTGATGAGCATGGGCATGATGATGCTGCCGCCGGCGACGATCAGTCTGCCGTTCAAGCTGATCTTCTTCGTGCTAGTGGACGGCTGGCGATTGGTCGCCGGCAGCCTGGTCGAGAGTTTCCAGCGCGGCGCCGGCGGCGGTTAGAAGCGCTTTCGAGCGAAGTGGAAACCGGTTCGCGTGAAGAAAGCGCGTAAAACGGGCGACTGTTAAAGAAGAAGACAAGAGGGCAATGGGCGTTTTCGTACTGGGGTCGATCAATCTGGACGCCGTGGCGCGGGTCGACGACCTGCCGCGGCCGGGCGAGACCGTGGCCGGCATCTCGCTGGAGCTGTTCCCCGGCGGCAAGGGCGCCAACCAGGCCGTCGCCGCCGCCCGCATGGGCGCGCCTACCCGCCTGATGGGCGCGGTCGGCAAGGAGGACAGCGGGCCCAGCCTGAAGACCAAGCTGGCCGGCTACGGCGTGCAGGTCTCCGACGTCGCCGAGCTGCCCTCGATCCCGACCGGCCAGGCCCACGTCTGGGTCGGGTCCAGCGGCGAGAACATGATCGTCGTCACCAGCGGCGCCAACGCCACCCTGACGCCCCAGCACGTGGCCGGCACCTCGCTGGAGGGCCAGCGTGTGTTGCTTTGCCAGCTTGAGACCCCCGCTCCGGCGATCGAGGCCCTGTTCCGCGCGGGCGTGGCCAAGGGCGCCCTGCGCATCCTGAACGCCGCCCCCGCCCTGCCCCAGGGCGCGGCCCTGTTCCCGCTGACCGACATCCTGATTCTGAACCAGACCGAACTGGCCACCTACGCCCGTCTCGACCACGAGCCCTCGCGCCTGGAGGAGGTCAGCCGCGTCGCCCGCAAGCTGATGAGCCGCCCGGACCAGACGGTGATCGTCACCCTCGGCTCGGCTGGCGTGGCCACCGTCCGCCGCGACGAGGCCTTCCTGATCGAGGGCCGCAAGGTCAAGGCCGTGGACACCACCGGCGCCGGCGACTGTTTCTGCGGCGCCCTGGCCGCCGGCCTGGCCGCCGGCATGGACCTGCGCGAAGCTGTCGAACACGCGAACGCCGCCGCGGCGCTGTCGGTCCAGAAGGCCGGCGCGGCGCCGTCGATGCCCAGCCGGCGGGAAGTGGAGCAGTTCCTAGAGGGGTAAGCTACCCCCGTCCCATCGCGCCGATATACCCCAGCCCCGTCGCCCGGTGCACGGCCTGCGCCCGTCCCGCCACGCGCAGTTTCAGCGCCGCGTTCTGGACGTGGAAGCGCACCGTCGGGCCGGAGATGCCGATGATCTGGGCGATGTCGGCGTCGGTCTTGCCTGCGGCCGCCCATTTCAGGCACTGGATCTCGCGCTTGGTCAGCTTGACCGGCGGGGCGTCGTCGTCGAGGCCGTCGCGATAGGCCGAGACCAGGCGCAGGGCCGCGCCGTGCAGCTGGTCCGAACGCGCCGCGTAGAGCACCGGCAGGTCGGGCACCGGCTTGGACGACGCCCAGACCACCGCCCCGATGACCCCGCCGGTCAAGTGGGCCGGGGCGATGATCGCCGCCTCGACGCCGTAGGTCTTGGCCGCGTCGCCGACCTCGATCGCCTCCAGCCGCGCCAGGGGCCGCCAGCTGCCGAAGCGTCCCCGATCGTAGAAGAACGGCTCGGCCGTGCAGCGCGCGGCCAGGATGAACGGCGCGCGCAGGGCGAAGGCCCGGTCGCGCCAGTAGTGGAGCGAGGCGTCCAGCCACTCGAAGGTGCTCTCGGCCAAGGGTTTGGCGTCCACCCCGAGCATCGGCTCGGGACTGGAGATGTCGGCGCTGGCGGCGACGTAGGGCAGGCCCAGGTCGCGGCCGAGATCGCGCACGCGCTCGGCCAGGGCCGTCACGCGCGACAAGCGCTCGATCTCCTCGCCCGGGGTCGTCATCGGCCTGCTTTCCCTATCGGTTCCGATAGCTTGCGCGCCTGGGTCGCCTCTCCGCAAGTTTCCCCGACGACGTCGGGAGAGGAGCGCGGTCGGTGGATTTGGAGTTGTCGAGCGCCGATCTGGCCTTCCGTGACGAGGTGCGCGCCTTCCTGGACGTCGAGCTGACGCCGGCGCTGCGCGAGGTGGGCCGGCGCATGACCAGCGTGTTCTGCGACAAGGACCACAGCCTGGCCTGGCAGCGCATCCTGAACGCCCGCGGCTGGGCGGCGCCGACCTGGCCGGTGGAGTACGGCGGGCCCGGCTGGACCGACATCCAGCGCCACGTCTTCTTCACCGAATGCGCCCGGGTCCACGCGCCGCACCTCGCGCCGATGGGGCTGCGGATGGCGGCGCCGGCCATCATGCGGTTCGGCACGCCCGAGCAGAAGGCCCGCTACCTGCCCCGCATCCTGTCGGGCGAGGACTACTGGTGCCAGGGCTATTCCGAGCCCGGCGCGGGGTCGGACCTGGCCAGCCTGCGGATGCGGGCGGTCCCCGACGGCGACGACTACGTGCTGGACGGCTCGAAGATCTGGACCACCCACGCCCACTGGGCCACGCACATGTTCTGCCTGGTGCGAACCTCGACCGAGGGCAAGCCCCAGGCGGGGATCACTTTCCTGCTGATCGAGATGGACCGGCCCGGTATCCGGGTGGACCCGATCATCACCCTGGCCGGCGAGCACGAGGTCAATCAGGTGTTCTTCGACGAGGTCCGCACGCCCAGGGCCGACCGGCTGGGCGAGGAGAACCAGGGCTGGACCGTGGCCAAGCACCTGCTGGAATTCGAACGCGGCGGCGGCTACGCGGCCGGCCTCCAGGCGGGACTGGAAGGGCTGCGCGTCCAGGCCGGCGAGGAAGCCGGCGACGAGACCGACCGGCTGATTGACGACCCGCACCACCGCCGCCGCCTGGCCGAAGCCGAGATCGCGACCCTGGCCATCGACATGACCGAGCGGCGGGTGCTGAGCGCCCTGACCGGCGGCGGCAATCCGGGCCCCGCCTCATCGATCCTCAAGGCCCAGGGCTCGGAGGTGTTGCAGCGCCTGGACGAACTGGCCGTGGACGGCCTGGCGACCTACGCCGCGCCACATCAGCCCCAGGCGCGAGCGCCGGGCTCCAACGTCCCGCCGGTCGGGCCCGAGCACGGCCTGACCACCATGGCCCGTTACCTGAACAACCGCGCCGCCTCGATCTACGGCGGCTCGAACGAGATCCAGCGCGACATCATCGCCAAGCTCGTGTTGGGGCTATAAGACCCCCTCCCCCTATCAATTCCGATAGCTTGTTCGTCCAGGCCGCGCCCCGCACGCTCCCTGAGCAGAGCCAGCGTCCGATGCAGACGCGGCCGGAGGGAGGACTATCGGATGCCAGGTCATTCGCGCCTGTTGCTGACGCTGGGGACGTCGGCCATCGCGCTGTTCGCGGCCATGCCCGCCGTCGCGCAAACCCAGGCCCAACCCCGGGCGGAGTCCAAGCTCAAGGACGACATACCCACCATCGAGACCCTGGTCGTCACGGCCCAGCGCCGCGAGGAGACCGCCAACAGCGTCGGCATGCCGATCCAGGCGTTCAGCGGCGACACCCTGCAGCAGCTGCGGGTCACCGACCCCAAGGACCTGTCGACCATCGCGCCCAGCTTCACGGTCAGCCAAAGCTACCAGGGCGTGCCGACCTACACCCTGCGGGGCATCGGCTTCAACACGATCAACCTGTCGGCCACCTCGACGGTCGGAACCTATACGGACGAGGTCGCCTACGCCTATCCGTTCATGAACACCGGCCCGATGTTCGACCTGGAGCGGGTCGAGGTGCTGAAGGGCCCGCAAGGCACGCTCTACGGCCGCAACACCACCGCCGGCCTGATCGACTTCGTCACCAACAAGCCCACCGACCAGTTCGGGGCCTCGGTGATCGGCGAAGTCGGCAACTACAAGACCCATAACTTCGAGGGCTATCTCAACGGCCCGATCGCGCCGGGCCTGCAGGCGCGCTTCGCCTTCCGCACCGAAGACAGCGACGAAGGCTGGCAGAAGAGCAATACCCGCGACGAGCGCCTGGGCGAGGTGCATCGCGACGGCTGGCGTCTGTCCCTGCCCGCCCAGCCGACCGACAAGGTCGATATCGACTTCTCGTACGCCGGCTGGCGCAACACGTCCGACACCCTGGCCGCCCAGGCGATTGGCTTCACCCCCGCCACCGCCGCCAGCCCGTTCAACGCGCCGGGCGTGGTCGCGTACGTGGCCTCGCACAAGCCGACCAAGGCCAGCCAGGCCGATTGGGCGCCGCTGGCCACCCGCGGGACCGACGTCGGCACGGGACTGGGCATCGGCGGCCCCGCCCGCGAGGACGACGACTTCGACGCCCTCAAGCTGCGGATCGGCTGGGAGCTGAGCGACAACGTCCGCCTGGTCTCGCTGACCAGCTACAACGACCTGTCGCGCAACGCGATCTTCGACTGGAGCGGCGCGCGCTACGAGATCCTGGTCCAGAAGGCCAAGGGCGACATCAAGTCCGCCGCCGAGGAACTGCACCTGGAAGGCGCCACCGACAAGGGGTCGTGGCTGGTCGGGGCCTATGTCGCGCATGACGACATCCTCGACAGCAACCGCACCCTGCTGGGCCAGAACGCCAATGTCGGGACGATCCGCTTCTACGGCTCGACCCTGCTGGCCACGCCGTTCAACAGCGGCGGCTACACCGCCCTGCAGATGAGCCAGGCGTTCCGCACCTACGAGGACGTCGGCAACATCGACACCGACACCTGGAGCGTCTTCGGCAACATCGACCACAAGCTGACCGACACGCTGAAGCTGACGCTGGGCCTGCGCTATAGCCAGGACAAGCAGGACTATTACGGCTGCTCGCGCGACTTCAACGGCAACATGCTGCCCAACGTCAACGTCGTGAACCGGGCGCTGTTCTTCGCCGCCTACGGCCCGGTCGCGCCGATCACCCAGGGCGGCTGCAACACCTTCGACCCGGTCAAGAAGAGCTTCGGCCTGGTGACCTCGAAGCTGGACGAGGACAACGTGGCCTGGCGCGTGGCCCTGGACTGGCAGGCCACCGAGGACGTGCTGGTGTTCGGCTCAATCTCGCGCGGGGCCAAGGCCGGCGCCACGCCGATCAACGCCGCCAACATCTCGACCCAGAACGCCCCGGCGCGTCAGGAAATGCTGACCGCCTACGAGGTGGGCGTGAAGGCCGGGCTGTTCCAGCATCGGGTCCAGGCCAACGTCAGCGCCTTCTATTACGACTACACCGACAAGCAGCTGTCCGTGTACTTCGCCGACCCGATCTACACCGCCCTCGCCCGCCTGGCCAACGTGCCCGACGCCGAGGCCCACGGCCTGGACGGCGACATCACCTGGCGCGCTTCGCGGTCCCTCACCTTTATCGCCTCGGCGACTTGGCTGCACACTGAAGTCCAGGGCTACACCGGCATCAACTCCGCCGGTCAGTCCCAGAACTTCGATGGGCGGCCCTTTCTATACAGCCCGAAATTCCAGGGCGGCCTGACGGCCCTGTTCGACCACGAGGTGGCCGACGGCCTGCGGCTGAAGGCGGCGCTGAACGGTCGCTGGCAGAGCAGGTCCAGCGGCGACCTGGAGGGCAATCCGCTGTTCGCGATCGACAGCTACGGCCTGGTCAACGGCAGCGTCGGCCTGGCCTCGGACAAGGGCTGGGAACTGCAGGTCTGGGGCCGCAACCTGACCAATGAATATTACTGGAGCGCGGTCAGCAGCAACGCCAACACCGTGGTCCGCTTCCCGGGCAAGCCGACCACCTACGGCGCGACCCTGACGTGGAACTTCTAGCTGCGGGCGGGGACGTGCGCTCGCGCATGTCCCTGCCTACGCTCCGCGCCGCAGGTTCTTGGCCAGCACGGCCACGATGATCAGCACGAAGGCCGCCAGGCGGAACAGGTAGATGCCGCTGCGCTCCTCGTGCGGCGTGCCCAGCAGCACCGGCAGGGCGTTGCCCACCGCCATCAGGCCGAACGCCGCCGAGAAGGCCAGGAACAGGCGGTCGCCGGTGCGCCGCCAGAACTTCAGGAAGAACAAGGCGGCGATCAAAAAGCCCATGGCCAGGGCGCCGGCGATCAGCCCTTCCGTCGGCGTGATTGGGAAGCTCATTCGTCCACCTCCCAGATGAAGCCGTAAAGCAGCGTGGCGATGGCCAGGCCGGACGTCAGCTGACGATAGGGCAAGAGATTGGCCTGGGTGACGAAGATCACCAGGTCGGCCACCAGAAGCAGATTGTTCAGGGCCAGGAAGCCGAAGCTGATCGCGGTCCACAGCAAGAGTCGCGAGCGGCTGCGCAGCCAGGCGCGGGTCAGCAGGCCCGCGCAGGTCATGCTGGCCAGCATGCAGAGGATATAGACCACCGTCGGCCCGCTCATTGGTCCTTCCCCTTGAACTTGAAGGCGTCGGCCAGGGACTGGAGACGCTCGGCGGGCGCCGAGATCCAGCGGATCACGGTGACGGGCTTGGTGCGATAGGCTCTTTCCAGGTCGTCGCAGACCTTGGCCAGAACCGAGGCGGCGGGCTGGTAGCGGAAGCAGCCGCGATCCTCGGCCACCACCAGCCCGGCATCGACGAAGGCGGTCAGGTTGTCGGCCACCAGGCTGTGGCTGGCCCGCAGGTCGCCGACCAGCTCCGCGGCCGTCCAGCAGCGTTCGGGATCGTGCTTGAGGCGCAGCAGCAGCTCCAGCGCCCAGACCGAACGCACGTGCTCGCGAATGAACTGAAAGACGTCGCGATCGACGGTCACTCCGGCCTCTTCCCCCGAACACCTCAGCTGGAATCCAGGCCGGACAATAGGCGGCGGAGCCGTCGGGGCAAGCTGAGCCATGGAAATCGCGGCGTGACGGGCCCGCGAGGCCGATCTCAAGCGGCGCGGATGCCGCTGTGCTGGTCGCCGGCCTGAGCCCCGACGACGGCGTCGTAGCCCAGGATCATATCGACGTCCTTGCCGTTGCTCGCCAGCGGCAGGCGCAGCCACAGGATCGACATGTGCGGCGAACCCTTCCAGGCCAGGCTGTGCACGCCGACGCCCGGACGGCGCTCGGTGACGACCTTGTCCAGCTCGCGGCGCCAGTATTCGACGGCGGCGGTGTTGTAGACGTCCTCCAGGGTGCGGCCGGTGATCTCGCGGCCATAGACCGAGTAGAGGCCGGTGCCGGCCAGACGCAGGCGGTAATCGATCACGCCGTCCAGATCGCGTTTGACGTCGATCAGGCTGACGGTGGGCAACATCCGCTTGATGCCCGAAGGATGCAGGTCGACGCGCGACGGGAGGCTAGCCCCCCGACGGAGGGACGCCCAGTAGGCGAACATCTCCTGGTGAGCGCGAGCCGCCGTGGCCGATGCGCTCAGCTGCGCGTTCATCTTCAGATTCCTTAACAAGCCGTTGGAATCACGACGATTCACTATGTCTTAAGCACCGAATCGCCGCCAGCGAAAATCGCGCCTTACGGCTAAGTTTGTTGAGGTGAGTCAATCCGAAAGCGAAACGTTTGGGGTGAAATCCGGATGCGGAAATCGACGTGGAGAGGGCGCAAGCGATTGTTTGAATTAAGGTTAATGAACGCTCAGACTCAAGGCTCGCGCCCTAAGGGCCACGCTTGAGATGATGATCGATTCTTGGTCAGCGCGCCGGGCAATTTGGCCGGCGACGCAACCTTGGAGATTTATCGAGCGTCACACGCCTTCCGGTAACTCTCTAGGATCATCGACCGACGGAATCGTCCGTGCCGAAGGTCAGCAGCTTCCCTCACCGAGGAAGCCCCATGGGCGATCGCCGAGACACCCCGGCCAGCCTGGCGCAAGCCGAGGCCGGCCGCTGACCCGCCAGGTCACGGCCCAATCCGTTCGAGGATAAGGTCGGTGCGAGGATAGAGGGCGGTCTTATGTGGATCAGGCGCGGCCCCGGCGGGCCGGCTTCCGGCCGCCCTGCCCCAGCCCCATCTGCTTGGCCAGGTCCGAACGCGCCTGGGCGTAGTTCGGAGCGACCATCGGATAGTCCTTGGGCAGGTCCCAGCGAGCCCGATACTGTTCGGGGCTGAGGTCGTACTTGGTGCGCAGGTGGCGCTTGAGCGACTTGAACTTCCGGCCGTCCTCGAGACAGATCAGATAGTCCGGGGTGATCGAACGCCGCACCGAAACGGCCGGCTCGCGCCCCACGTCGGCCGTTTCGGCCTTGGTCCCCACGTTCGACAGGGCCTGGTGCACACTGCGGATCAGGGCCGGAACGTCGGCCGCCGCAATGGTGTTGCCGCCGACATAGGCGGCGACCACACTGGCCGTGACTTCAATGAGGTCGGACTCTCTGTCCATCTTCTTGTCGCTCCCCCGACTCATACTGGTCCCCCAGGAACCAATGCAGTCTTGGATAGCAGATTATTACACACGGGCAACATAGACATGCGAATATCTAACATCTTGCGAGGCGTGTGCATTGGCCTGACCAATGCATGATACAGCCTT
Source organism: Caulobacter sp. (assembly GCA_017744495.1). GTDB lineage: Bacteria > Pseudomonadota > Alphaproteobacteria > Caulobacterales > Caulobacteraceae > Caulobacter. The sequence goes on from JAGIBE010000233.1 coordinate 27,820, forward strand.
CAGTTGTCAGAAATCTCTATTTCAGTCGCACGAAAGTCGCTGAACAGACTCAACGACCCTGGCCGATTAGCGTGCGAAGTCTCGGGAAAGGGCCAGCATGGCCGCCCGCTGGGGCACCGAATACTCGTCCACGGCGGCCTCGTCGCCCTCGCGGATGGCCTTCAGCAAGGCCGGGGTCATGGCTGACGACAGCGACCAGTTCCAGTAGCGCAGCATGGTCTGGGCGCGGTCCACGGCGATGGTGTCGAAGGCGGTCAGGACCCGTTCCAGGGCGGGCGACGGCGCGCCCGAAGCGTCGGCCTCGGGTCGGCGCAGCCCTCGCCACAAGGCCCGCACGGCCCCGCGCGGCAGACCTGTGGCCTTGCACAGGATGGCCAAAGGCTCGCCGCCCGGATC
>JAGIBE010000234.1 GCA_017744495.1 Caulobacter sp.
GCGCGGGCCTGGGGCGAGCGGGGCTGCTCCAGCGAACGGACCGGCGCGGCGAGGCAGGCCAGGGCCTCCAGCACATGGGCGACCTGGGCGTTGGCCAGGCGGTAGTAGCGGTGGCGGCCTTCACGCTCCACGTTGACCAACCCGCCGTCGACCAGCTTGGCCAGGTGGTTGCTGGCGGCTTGCGCGGTCAGGCCCGCGGCCCAGGCCAGGGCCCCGGCCGGATGGGCCCGGCCGTCCTGCAGGGCCTGCAGCATGGCCGCCCGGCTGGGATCGCCGATCAGGGCGGCGGGGGAGGCGATATTGGCTTCCATGACTCACCCTCAAATCCGCTCATCCCAGCGAATGCCGGGACCCAGATGGAATGGCCTTGAGGCTGACGCCAACAGCTCCGAGCCCTTCCAATCAGCCACCCAGCTATAGGATCTGGGTCCCGGTATTCGCCGGGATGAGCGGATCTTAGAATAGTGCGGACTAAGTCCCGATGCTTCACTCCCGCGTGTAACATCGGGCCGCGGCCTGGGCGAAGATCGGGCCATGACCCATGTCCGAGTCGCGTCCCCCGCCCGCCCCGCCGGCCTGCCGCTGATTCTGGCGGCCGCCAGCTTCGGCTTCACGATCGTCCAGCTGGACGTGACCATCGTCAACGTGGCCCTGGACGCCGTGGGCCGCGAGTTCGGCGCGCCGACCTCCAGCCTGCAATGGGTGGTCGACGCCTACACCCTGCTGCTGGCGGCGCTGCTGCTGTCGGCGGGGGCGCTGGGCGACCGGTTCGGACCACGTCGGGCCTTCCTGGCGGGGCTGGTGCTGTTCGCCCTGTCGTCGGCCGCCTGCGGCCTGGCCCGTGACGCCGTGCAGCTGATCCTGTCGCGCGCCGTCCAGGGCGCGGCCGCCGCCCTGCTGGTGCCGCCGTCCCTGGCCCTGATCACCCACGCGGCGGCCGGCGACGACAAGGCCCGGGCCTGGGCCGTGGGCTGGTGGACGGCCGCCGGCGGGGTGTCGATCGCCGCTGGGCCGGTGATCGGCGGCCTGCTGATCGGCGCCTTGGGCTGGCGCTGGGTGTTCCTGGTCAACCTGCCGCTCTGCCTGCTGGGCGCGGCCCTGACCCTGGCCTTCGTGCCCGAGGTCCGGCCGCGCGAGAAGCGGCCGCTGGACATCCCAGGACAGGTCCTGGGCTTCCTGGCTCTGGCCGGCCTGGTCGGGGCGGTGATCGAGGGCGGCCATCGCGGTTGGAGCGATCCGCTCGTGCTGGGCGCCCTGGCCGGCGGCGTCGCGGCGGCGGCGGCCTTCCTGGCGATCGAGATGCGCAGCGCCCATCCAGCGGTTCCTCTGGAAGTCTTCCGCAACCGCATGGTCTGGTCGGCGGTCGTGATCGGGGTGGCGGTGAACTTCACCTATTACGGGGTGATCTTCGTGCTGGGCCTCTTCCTACAGCGCTCGGCCGGCTACGACGCGATCCAGGCGGGCCTGGCCTTCCTGCCGCTGACGGCGACCTTCATCGTCTCGAACCTGCTCAGCGGCCGCATCGCTCATCGCTTCGGTCCGGCGAGGACCATGGCCGGCGGGGTGCTGGTGGCGGCTCTGGGCTACGCCCTGACCAGTCGCCTGACCCCGACCACGCCGTTCTGGCTGATGGTCCCCGGCTTCCTGCTGATCCCCGGCGGCATGGGCACGGCGGTGCCGGCCATGACCAGCGCCCTGCTGGCCAGCGTCGATCGGCATTTCTCGGGTACCGCCTCAGGCGTGCTGAACGCCTGCCGCCAAGCGGCCGGGGCGGCGGGCGTGGCCGTGATGGGCGCCCTGGCGGCCGGCGGTCCCGAGCGGATCGCCGCAGGCCTGCGGGTGTCCGGCCTGATCGCGGCGGCCGTGCTGCTGGGCGCGGCCTGGACGGCGTGGCGAAGCGCCGCACCCCACGCCGAGGTCAATGTCGGATAGCCGACCGCAACCGGCTGAATTATCGGCCGTTTCAGCCTCCGTGGGCGGGAACGGGCCGCTTTTCGTATGATGAGAATTCCAGGTTCCAGCGCCGTGGCTTGAAACCCCGCCCGCCATGAGGTCTGCTGCACCTTGGCCGTTGACCACGGCCGGGAAGGAACACGGGCATGGTGGACACCCGTGATCGGGGGCTCGCCCCAGACACGCCCCTGTCAGGAGACACGCCTCTGTCAGGCGGAACGCTCGCGCCCGGAGACATGCGCGAGCGGATCGAGGCGTTCGACTGGGCGGCGACGCCGCTCGGACCGCGCGCGACGTGGTCGCCCAGCCTGGTTTTCGCCGTCGACATGATCGTCGCCAGCCGGTTCCCGAGCGCGCTGCGCTGGGGTCCTGAGCTGGTGCTGATCTATAACGACGCCTATGCGCCGATGCTGGGCGAGCGGCATCCCCGGGTGTTCGGCACGACCTTCGCCGAGGCGCCGCCGACCTCGGCCGCCGATTCCGAGGCGCCGGAGCGGGCCATTCTGGCGGGGACCAGCGGCGGCACGGTCATCGAGGACCTGTTCCTGACGACGGTCCATCCGGACGGCTCGGTCACCGACGGCTATTTCAACATCCGCCTCAGCCCGATGCCCGACGCCACCGCGCCGTCGGGCGTGGGCGGCGTGCTCATCGTCCTGACCGACGTCACCCGGCGGGTTCAGGCCGAGCAGGCCCTGCGCGCCAGCGAAGAGCGCTACCAGCTGGCCCTGCGCGCGGCCAGCGGCGTGGGCACCTGGGATTGGGACATCGTCGCCGACAAGGTCTATGCCGACGCCCGCTACGCGACCTTCCACAATGTCGATCCACAGCGCGCCGCCGCCGGTCTCCCGCTGGCCGAATTCAGCAAGGCGCTGCACCCCGACGACTTCGCGCGGCTGCTCCACTCCGGCCGCACCCATCTGCGGACAACCACCGAATTCGACGAGGAATACCGACTGATCCAGGCCGACGGCTCGGTCCGCTGGGTGCAGACCCGCGGCCGGGTGGAGCGCGACGCCAAGGGCTGGGCCGTGCGCCATCGCGGCGTGATGGTCGACATCACCGACCGCAAGCGCATCGAACACGCCCTGGAAGCGGCCGAGGCCGACCTGCGCATCGCCGTCGACGCCGCGGGTCTGGGCCGCTGGGATCACAATCCCCAGACCGGCGAACGCTACTGGGACAAGCGCTGCCGCGAGATCTACGGCCTTCCCGAAGGCATGATCGAAAACCCGCTCGACGCCTTCGAGCGCCTGGTCCATCCCGACGACCTGCCCATGGTGATGGAGGCCGTCCGCGCGGCCATGGAACCAGGGGGCGATAACACGATCAATCGCGAATACCGCATCCGGCGCGACAATGACGGGGCGTTGCGCTGGATCGAGACCTTCGGACAGGCCTTCTTCCACGACGGCCAGTGCGTCCGGTTTGTCGGGGTGGTTCTGGACGTCACTGAGCGCAAGGAGGCCGAGGCCGACCTGGCGCTGCGCGAGGCGACCATGGCCTTGGCCCTGGATGCGGGCAATGTCGGCACCTGGGACTTCGACGTGAAGACGCGCCAGCTGCGCTGGTCGGAGCGCGGCTACGGCATGTTCGGCATGGCGCTGGGGGCCGAGGTCGGACTGGACGACTTCTACGCCGCCATGCATCCCGAGGACCGCGAGTCCACGCGCCAGGCCCTGCTGGCCTCAATGGACCCGGTCCTGCGCGCCGACATCGACGTCGAATATCGCACGATCGGGCGCGACGACGGCAAGGAGCGCTGGATCTCGGCCAAGGGACGGGGCTTCTTCGACGAGGCCGGCCAGCCGGTGCGGGTGGTCGGCGCCACGGTCGACATCACCGACCGCAAGCGGGCCGAGCTGCACCTGCGGCTGCTGGTCAACGAGCTGAACCACCGGGTGAAGAACTCGCTGGCCACGATCCAGGCCATCGCCGCCCAGACCTTTCACGCCGCCCGCTCGCTGCCCCAGGCCCAGGAGGCCTTCTCGGCCCGCATCGTCGCCCTGGCCGAGGCCCATGATCTGCTGACCCGCGAGAACTGGGAGGGGGCCGACCTCCTGGACCTGATCACCCGGTTGGAGGCCCTGCACGGCGGGGCCGAGCGCTTCGTGACCGAGGGCGGGTCGGTGCGGCTGTCGCCGCGCATGGCCCTTTCGCTGTCGATGGCCCTGCACGAGCTGGCGACCAACGCGGTCAAGTACGGGGCGCTGTCGATGCGGACGGGCCAGGTGCGGATCGGCTGGACCGTGACTCTGGAAGACGCCCATCCCCGCCTGGTCCTGACCTGGACCGAGCGCGGCGGCCCGCCGGTCTCGCCGCCCAGTCGGCGCGGCTTCGGCTCGCGACTGATCGAGCGCGGCCTGGCGTCCGAACTGTCGGGCGAGGCGCGCATCGACTTCCAGCCGGACGGCGTGGTGTGCCGGATCGAGGCGGCGCTGGACGGATAGGGAAGGGAAGTCGTCTAGGAGCCGGCCGTCGAGGGCGTCTTCACGGACGCCGGCCTCATTGCCTGGAACACCGTCGCACCCAGGGCCATCAGGGCCATCGGGATCAGGGCCAGCAGCCAGACCAAGACGATCATCGCCAGTTGCAGCACGCTGATCGCGACGACCAGAGCCCTGGACTCCTGGCGGAGCGGGCGATGATTCTGGGATCGGAAGGTGGCGTGCACGGCGGCCATCGGTACTCTCACTCACTCTATGTCCCCGACCCGACAGAGAGCCTAGATGCGTCGTAATGCCGCGAAAATCGGGTAAAACCCTAATCGGAGCTTTACCGTGTTCGAAGATTGCGGGCGATCTGGACGTCGCTGCGCCTCAGGCTCAGTAGGGCCGCCCCGGCGAGGCCCAGCGGGATAAGGGCCCAGGCCCACAGACCGGCCACGGCGACGCCCGTGGCGCCGGCCAGCAGGGCCGAGACCAGCATCTCGGCGATAGTCGCCATCCACGAGGCCCCGCCGCGCCGTTTGAAGTCCGAGCGCTTGCCCGGGCGCTGATGCCAGATGTTGATCAGGCCGCTGCTCCAAGCCGCCAGGATCGCGCCGAGAGCCGTCCAAACGCCGGCCGACGGCTGGAACCAGCTGAGGGCCGCGATCGGCACGATCAGGAACAGGCCCACGGGGATCATGGCGGCCGTCAGCTTGGCGCGGCGCAGCGTCTGTATACGGGCCGGCGACACGGCCAGCAGGTCGGGCGCGTCCTCGGCCGACAGGGTGATCCAGGCCAGACTCCCCGCCACCTGTCCGGCCAGGAAGGCCACCACTCCGGCCCCGCCGGCCAGGGCCGGTCCGGCGCCGTGGGCGGCGTTGCGGCTGAGCACCAGGGCGGTAGGGATCAGGTACAGCACCCTCAGCAGAACTTGCGACATCAAGGCGGCGTCGCGGCTGATCAGCAGCAGCTCCTTGCGCAAGGTGGCCAGGAACGGGCCGGCGGCGAAGGCGCGCCGGGCGTCGGCGCGGGTCGCCTTGGCGGGACGGGCGGCGGTCTTGCCCTGGGTGGCGGCGGCGGCGTCCGAGAACCGTCGGCCCAGGGCGGCGGCGGCCACGGCGAACAGGATCGCCGAGCCGGCGAGAATCGCCAACAAGGGCAAGGGCTCGCCCAGCATGGCGCGCAGAGGCAGGCCGAGGATCGGCGGCGGATGCAGACGGCCCTCCTGGGCCTGGCGCTCGATCTCCATGAAGAGGCTATTGCTCTTCTGGGCGCCCAGGATGGTGCGGATCTGGCTCACCAGGAAGAAGGCCGCGCCGACCAGGGCGGCCAGCACCTGGGCGACGGTGCGGGTGCGGCGCGGACCGATCAGGGCGAACAGGGCCATGGCCAGCAGCAGGCCGGCGGCGGTCGAGGCCAGGGCCAAGGCGCCCAACACTCCGAACACCCCGATCCAGCCGGGATGGCCCCAGATCACCGACGGCAGCAACAGCGGCGTGACGATCAGGGCGAAGATGGTCAGCACCCCGCCCGCCACGCCCAGCGAGCGCACGAACAGCACCTTCGACGGGCCGATCGGCGAGGAGAACAGCAGGTCCAGGTCGTTGCGGTCGTACAGGGCCTCGCTCGACGCGCTGAGCGTCTGGGACAGCATGAGGGTGAAGACCACGGCCGTGGCCAGGGCCGCCAGGCTGATCGAGATCGGATTGATCGGGACCTGGACGTCGTGCAGGCCCAGCGCCGCCAGGACGCCGCCGCCCACCAGCATGGCCGCCACGATGACCAGGCTGATCAGCCCCCGCGCGCCGCGGCCGGCGCGGCCGGCGCGGAAGTTGCGCCAGTAGAGCCTCATTTCGTGGCCCAGCAGCCAGAGGGTCGAGCCCGGCGCGAACAGCGTCACGCGGCGGCTCCGCCGGTCTGCGTCTCCGGGGCGGCGGTCAATTCCAGGAACACGTCTTCGAGGGTTGACCCGCCCTTGCCCTCGCCCGCCTTGGCGCGGAGCGCTTCCAACGTGCCTTCGGCCAGCAGGCGACCGCCGGCGATGATGCCGATGCGGTCGGCCATGCGTTCGGCCACCTCTAGGATGTGGGTGGTCAGGATCACCGTGCCGCCGGCGTCGACCCGCTCCTGCAGCATGTCCTTGACCAGGCGGGCGGCGGCGGCGTCGAGGCCCGTCAGCGGCTCGTCCAGGATCAGCAGCTTGGGGTCGTGGATCAGGGCGCCGGCCAGGGCCACCTTCTGCTTCATGCCGCGCGAGAAGCCCTCGCACCGCGTGCGCGCCTCGCCCGCCAGGCCCAGCTTGGCCAGTAGTTCCTCGGCCCGAGCCTTGGCGGCCTTGGGCTCGACGTTCCAGAGGCCGGCGACGAACTCCAGATATTCCAGGGGCGTCAGCCGGTCGTAGACCATGGCCTCGTCCGGAGCCCAGGCGGTGATCGCCTTGGCCGCGCCCGGATCGGCCCGGGCATCGATCCCGAAAATGCTGATCTCGCCTTTGTCCGGCTTGGTCAGGCCCGCGACCATCCGCAGGGTGGTGGTCTTGCCCGCGCCGTTCGGCCCCAGCAGGGCGTACAGCTCGCCGGCGTGGACGGTGAGGTCCAGGTCCATGACCGCCGGCTTGGTGAAGGTCTTGTCGAGGCCGCGGACGATCAGAGCTTCGGTCAAGCGCGGCGTCTCCCCTGGGTCACTGGTGATGATGTGAACGCGATTGGCCGGAGCGTTCAAGGGGCCAAGCAAGGATGGGCGCCGCGGTCGGTGAAAAGACGCGCCGGGTCCCGCGTCAATCTGTCCTTAGCCTAAAGGGCTCAACCTGCCGTGGCATGTAGGCGTCAAAGGCTTGGGGCGGGGCTAGGCGAGTGGATCAGGCAGGGCAAGCCCGCGTCGCGAGGACGCGAGATTCTATCGACGCGCTGATTTCCAGGTTGTTCCACCCCGTCGCCCTGTCGCTCGTCGCCGCCCATGTGGTGTTGCTCCTGCTGGGCTGGTGGGCGCTGCACCACCTCGTTCCCGATACCTTGACCCTGAGCCTGTTCGGGCATGCTCACCGCGTGAGCGAGGTGCATCGGCGCGTGATCGACCGGACCGTCGAGATCAGCCTGTTGCTGCCGTCGATCTTCTTCATCGAATATCTTTGCACCGGCTGGGCCAAGAGCTCGGTGCGCCACCTTCTCGTCGAGCGCACACCCTCGGGCTGGTCGGACGTGGCCTGCTACCTGTTCCAGATGGCTCCGGTCTGGACCCTGGTCACGGCGATCATGAGCTTCGGCTTCGCCTATCTGTCGGGCGAGGGACTGAGGCAAGTGCTGGCCCATGCGACGGGGATCAAGCTTAGCATCGCCGGCGCGCCTGTGGCCTTGCAGGTCGTGGTGCTGTTCGTGCTGTACACCCTGTTCGACTATTGGAGCCACCGTCTGGATCATTCCAGGGTGTTCTGGCCGCTGCACCGCTTCCATCACAGCGCGGAATCCTTCTCGGTCCTGACGGCCGCGCGGATCCATCCGGCGATGTTCACCGCTGTGGTCGGCGCCGTCCTGCCCGGCGCCTTCATGGCCTGCGACCCCGAGGCGCTGGCCTATGTCGGCCTGGTGGTGATCATCATCCGGCTGCTGGTCCATTCGCGCATCGAGTCCAACTTCGGCTGGATCGGCCGCTGGGTCGTGCAGTCGCCGCTGCATCATCGGCTGCATCACAGTCTTAATCGGATGCCGATCAACCTGGGCCTTCTGCCGATCTGGGACCGGTTGTTCAACACTTGGCGCGACGCTCCGCAGCAGGCCATGCGCATCGGCACGCCGGCGCCTTACCGTCACGGCGCTGGCGTCGTCCTGGACATCTGGCGCGACTACTGTGCGTTCTGGGCGGGGCTGAAGGCGATGACGATTAATCGCATTCCTTCAGGCGTCGAGGCGCCTCGCCGCGCGAAGCCGTGACGCTCTACGGCCGTTCGTAAGTCCCCACGAGCATTCCCTTGGCCAGCACGTGACCCTCGATCGCCTCCAGAAAAGCGCCGCGACCGGGGTGGCCGTCGAAGGAGAGTCGTCGATCCAGGGCGAAGAGCTGGAAGACGTAGAGATGCGGCCCATGGCCCGTCGGCGGATCGGGCGGGAGCCAGCCGGCCCCGAGGAAGCTGTTCTTGCCCAGGTTCTCGTCGAGCCCTCCGTGGTCGGGGCTGTGCAACTGACCTTCCGGCAGTTCCGCGAGGTCCGCCGGCAGGTCCCATGCCAGGAGATGAACCAGAGGTTCGGGCGCCGGCGCGTCGGGATCTTCGACGAGGAGAGCCACGGCGGCCGCGCCCGGCGGCACATCACGCCAGTACAGCGGCGGCGACAGCCCTTCTCCATCTGCGGTATAGCGCGACGGGATCGAGCCGCCGTCCTCGAAGGCGGTGCTGGCGAGCGTCACGGTGTCCTCGGCCTCGGCGAAGGCGCGGTCTTCGCTCGCGACCTTCTCGAAGCCGGCGCGCACGCCACGCAAGGCGTGGCCGATGCCATGGGGGATCTTCTCGAGCATGGGCGGTTCCTTTCGAGTTGAAGAAGAACCGCTTCAGACGGCCTTCGTTCACCAGCGTGTCCCAGGTTGGTCGGGTGGAGCGGGGCCGTCTCAACCCGCGCGCTCAGTTCGGCCGCTCGTCCGGCTCCAGTTCAAACGCCGCGTCCAGGGTGATCTCATCGACGACCGTCCCCTTCAGCGCCGCGTCCAGCACCTCGCCCAGCGAGCTCCAGACGAAGGCCAACTGCTCAAGCACGGCGGGCAGGCGCTCGGGTTCGAAGCCGGGATAGAGGTCGGCCACCAGCCATAGGCCGGTCAGCTCGTCGAAGCCGAAGCGGCAGCCGATCATCCGGAACTGGGCGCGGGTGATCGTCTCGAACAGGGCGGTCAGGTCCCGGGCCTTCTCGAGGTCGGCCTCGTCGAACACTTGGCAGCGCACCTGCAGCCAGTCACCCTCGGGGAACAGGTAGAAGGCCCCGCCGTCGTCCGAGCCGGAAACTTCGAGGCCGCGATCGATCTCGCTCACGACGTAGCCGGCCTCGCGGCAGGCGTCGGCGACTTGGTTGAGGTCGAGGGGGAGGGCTTCGTCGGTCATTTGATCTCGATCCTTTCCAAGTCGTCCGTCATTCCCGCCCTTGTGGCGGGAAACCCTCTATCCGCCGCAAGTGCGGAAGGGTGACGCGCCAGCGCGCCAAGGCTCCTCACGTGCGAGCTGAACCAGGGGTTCCCGCCACAAGGGCGGGAATGACGATTGAAAGGGTAGAGCCCCTACGACCGATAATCCCCGTTGATCGCCACGTACTGCTTGGTCAGGTCGCAGGTCCAGACCGTGGCCGAGCCCTTGCCGACGCCGACATCGACGCTGACCTCGAACTCCTGGCGCTTAACATAGGCGCTCATCTTGGCCTCGTCGTATTCGGCCGAGACCAGGCCGTCGCGGGCGGCGTACAGGTCGCCGAACTTGACGCTGAGCTTCTCGCGGTTGACCGGCTCGTCGGCGCGGCCCACGGCCATGACGATGCGGCCCCAATTGGCGTCCTCGCCGGCGAAGGCGGTCTTGACCAGGGGGCTTTCGGCGATGGTGCGGGCGATCTTGCGGGCCGACAGCGGGCTCTCGGCGCCGTTGACGGTGATCTTGACGAACTTGGTGGCGCCCTCGCCGTCACGGACCAGCTGCAGGGCCAGGTCCAGCAGCACGGCCTCCAGCTTCTCGCGGAAGTCGGCCAGGCGGCGGTCGCCGGCCCGGTGGATCTTGGGCGCGCCGGACTTGCCGGTGGCGAAGAGGAGCAGGGTGTCGTTGGTCGAGCGGTCGCCGTCCACCGTCACACAGTTGAAGGTCGTACGGGTGTAGAGGCTGACCAGGGTCTGCAGGGCGGCCGGGGCGATGGCCGCGTCGGTGGCCACGAAGGCCAGCATGGTGGCCATGTCGGGCGCGATCATGCCCGAGCCCTTGGTGATGCCGGCGATCCGCACCTCATGCCCGTCGATCAGAGCGGTGGCGTAGGCGCCCTTCGGGAAGGTGTCGGTGGTCATGATCGCCGAGGCGGCGCCCGCCCAGGCGTCCTCGGTCAGGCCCTGTTCCACCAGGCGCAGGTTCGAGGTGATCTTGCTGTCGTCCAGGATCACGCCGATGACGCCGGTGGAGGCCATCATCACGTCGCGCTGGCGGCAGTCGAAGCGCTTGCCCACGGCGGTGGCCACGCGGCGCACCGCGTCGGCGCCCGGCTTGCCGGTGAAGCTGTTGGCGCAGCCGGCGTTGACCACCAGGGCGCGGACGTCCTCGCCCTTGCTGGCGGCCAGCTGGCGCTTGCACCAGTCGACCGGAGCCGAACCGACGCCGTGACGGGTGAACACGCCGGCGCAGCTGGTGCCCTCGGCGAAGCGCATCAGCAGCATGTCCTCGCGGTCGTGCTTGTAGAAGCCGGCGCGGCCGGTGGCGATCTCAACCCCGGCGATCGGCGGGATGGTCGGGAACGGCACGGCCAGGGGCGAGACGGCCAGGCCCGGCTTGCCCGGAGCGCCGGCCTTGGCGGGAGCCGCGGCGGGCTTGGCGGCCTGAACAGCTTCGGGCGCGCCTTGGCTGGCGTCCTTCTGGGCGCGGCGCAGACCGGCGCGCTTGAGGGCGGCGGTCAGCGGATCGACCAGGGCGCGCTCCAGGGTCTGGCCGACGATCTCGACGGGTGAAGCGGACGCGGCGGCCGGCTTTTCGGTCTTCGGCGCGGCCTTGGCTTTCTTTTCTGCAGCGGGCTTGGAGGCCTTGGAGGGGGTCTTGGTCATTTCTTGGCCGGAGCTTGAGCGGGGGCGGACGCCGGCGGGGCGTCGTCGAGGTCGGAGGAGGGGGCCTGGTCGGCCGAGCCGGGCGGGGCCGAGGCCGGTTCCTGCGGCGCGCCGGGCACGTCCTGCGGCTTTCCGGTCAGCATCTCGATCTTCGAGCCGCCGCGCAGCTTTTCCAGCAGGTCGCGGACCTGGTCATAGGTCAGGAAGCGCACGATTTGCGGCCGCGCGGCCTCCAGGGTGATCGGTTCCTCCAGGCGCTTGTCCTCGACGCGCAACACGGCCCAGCCGCCCTCGGTCTGGAACGGTCCGACCAGCGCGCCCTTCTCGACGTTCTGCAGGGCCGCGGCGTAGGCCGGCGGCATGACGTCGACGGTGAAATAGCCCAGGTCGCCGCCGTTGAAGCGGGTGGCTGGATCGGTCGAACGCTCCATGGCCAGGGCGTCGAACGAGGCGCCGGCGCTCAGGAGCTTCTTGATCGCCTCGGCGTCGGCCTGGCTGGCGACTAGGATCTGGCGGGCGCGGATCTCTTCGCTGCGCTTCGAAAGCTTCTGCTGCTCGGCGTAGAGGCCGCGGATGGCGTTCTCGTTGACCGCCTTCTCGACGACGCTCTCCACCAGCATGTCGCCCAGGATGCGTTCGCGCGCGGCGGCCAGGCGGCGCTGGGCCACCGGGTCCTTGTCCAGCTTCTGCTTCAGCGCCTCGGCGGCCAGCAGCTTCTGGTCGATCACCTCGTCCAGGCGTTGGCGGAACAGGTCCGAACCGATGTCCAGCGGCTCGCCCTCGCTGATCAGGCCCTGGGCCACGGCTTCGCGCTTGACGTCGCTGGCCCAGACCGTGTGGCCGTCGACCCGGGCGACGGCGGTGTCGCCGGGTTCGGGCGGACGCTCGTCGGCCTTGTTGCGACCGCAGGCGGCGACCAGCAGGCTCAAGGCGGCGACGGCCGCCAGGACTGAAAAGCGAGACAGGGCTTTATTCATAAGGGCCGATCTCCGGCTGACTCTCCTTGAGCGCTCTAGCGCGGTTTATCGCCAAGGGGAAACAGCTTCGCGACCGGCCCCGCGGCCCGAGCACATTGAATGGATCGGAAAACGCGCGAAGCTGTTAAAGCGGGCGCAAACCGTAACCACATGCCGCCGCCTCGCGTTGACACCCGCTAGGCCGGTGCTTAAGTCTCCGCGCGCGCAGTAGAAGTGGATTTTCCACTCGCTTCTGCGCCTCGAATTTACCGTAGTGAAGGCCTTCAAGCCCTAGCGCCGGCCTCACTGACACCGCTCCGGAACCCTCACTTCATGCTCGGCTTCGCCAAAAAGCTCTTCGGCTCTTCCAACGAACGCAAAGTCAAGGCGATGTCCGCCAAGGTGGCGAAGATCAACGCCCTGGAGCCGGAATACGCGGCGCTGTCGGACGACGCCCTGAAGGCCAAGACCGCCGAGTTCAAGGCGCGCCTGGAAAAGGGCGAGACCCTGGACGACCTGCTGGTCGAAGCCTTCGCCACCGTTCGCGAGGCGTCCAAGCGCGTGCTGGGCATGCGCCACTTCGACGTCCAGATGGTCGGCGGCATGGTGCTGCACGGCGGCGGCATCTCGGAAATGCGCACCGGGGAAGGCAAGACCCTGGTGGCCACCCTGCCGACCTATCTGAACGCCCTGGAAGGCAAGGGCGTCCACGTCATCACCGTGAACGACTACCTTGCCCGCCGCGACGCCGAATGGATGGGCCAGATCCACAACTTCCTGGGCCTGTCGTACGGCGTGATCGTCAACGGTCTCAGCCAGGGTGAGCGTCAGCGCGCCTATCGCAGCGACATCACCTACGGCACCAACAACGAGTTCGGCTTCGACTACCTGCGCGACAACCTCGTCTACAGCGTCGAGGAGATGGTCCAGCGCGGCCACCACTACGTCATCGTCGACGAAGTGGACTCGATCCTGATCGACGAAGCCCGTACCCCGCTGATCATCTCGGGCCCCACCGAGGACCGCAGCGAGTTCTACAAGACCATCGACGTCCTGGTGAAGGAACTCATCAAGGACAAGACCAACTACGATCACGACGAGAAGCAGAAGCAGGTCATCCTCACCGAGGAAGGCCAGGAGCGCATCGAGGAGATCCTGATGGCGGGCGGCCACCTGGCCGAGGACACCGCCGGCCTCTACGACGCCGCCAACATCTCGGTCGTGCACCACGTCAACCAGGCCCTGCGCGCCAACGTGCTGTACACGCTCGACAAGGACTACATCGTCAAGGACGGCGAGGTGATCCTGATCGACGAGTTCACGGGCCGCATGATGACCGGCCGCCGCCTGTCGGAGGGCCTGCACCAGGCCATCGAGGCCAAGGAAGGCGCACAGATCCAGCCCGAGAACCAGACCCTGGCCTCGGTGACCATCCAGAACTACTTCCGCCTCTACAAGAAGCTGTCGGGCATGACCGGCACGGCGGCGACCGAGGCCCAGGAGTTCGACGACATCTACAAGATGGGCGTCAGCGAGATCCCGACCAACCGTCCGGTTCAGCGCATCGACGATGACGACGAGGTCTACCGCACCGAGCGCGAGAAGAATGAGTCGATCCTGAAGCAGATCGCCGACTGCCACGCGCGCGGCCAGCCGATCCTGGTCGGCACGGTGTCGATCGAGAAGTCGGAAGAGCTGTCCAAGCTGCTGTCGACCTACGCCTGGGAATGGGAAGGCAAGAAGCACAAGGGCATCCCGCACCAGGTGCTGAACGCCCGCTTCCACGAGCAGGAAGCCGGCATCGTCGCCGATGCGGGCGTGCCCGGCGCGGTGACCATCGCCACCAACATGGCCGGCCGCGGCACCGACATTCAGCTGGGCGGCAACCTCGACATGCGCCTGGCCAACTGGCGCCAGCAGCAGAAGGGCCTGGGGATCACCCCGAGCCACGAAGACGAGCTGGCCCAGAAGGCCGAGCTGGAAGCCGAGATCAGCGAAGCCAAGGCCAAGGCCCTGGCCGCCGGCGGCTTGTTCGTGCTGGGCACAGAGCGCCACGAAAGCCGCCGCATCGACAACCAGCTGCGCGGCCGCACCGGCCGTCAGGGCGACCCGGGCCGGTCGAAGTTCTTCCTGTCGTGTGAGGACGACCTGCTGCGCATCTTCGCCGGCGAGCGTCTGGACGCGATCATGCGCACCTTCGGCGTCCAGGAAGGCGAGGCGATCACCCACAAGTGGCTGAACAACGCCATCGCCACCGCCCAGAAGCGCGTCGAGCAGCGCAACTACGAGATCCGCAAGAACCTCCTGAAGTACGACGACGTCGTCAACGACCAGCGCAAGGCCGTGTTCGAGCAGCGCCAGGAGTTCATGGAGGCCGATGACCTCTCGGAGATCATCACCGAGATGCGGCATGATGTGGTCGACGACTTCGTCGCCCGTCACATCCCGCCCAAGGCCTATGCCGAGCAGTGGGACATCGAGGGCCTGAAGGAGCGCTGCAAGTCGATCCTGGGCCTGGACCTGCCGCTGGAGGAATGGGCGGCCGAGGAAGGCGTCGACGACGAGGTCTTCCGCGAGCGCATCACCCAGGCCGCCGACGCCTACGCCGCCGAGCGCGAAGTGATCATCACCCCCGAGCAGATGCGCTCGGTGGAGAAGAACTTCCTGCTGCAGATGATCGATCTGCAGTGGCGCGAGCACCTGATGCACCTGGACCACCTGCGCAACGTCATCGGCCTGCGCGGCTACGGTCAGCGCGACCCGCTGAACGAGTACAAGACGGAGGCCTTCTCGCTGTTCGAGAAGCTGCTGGGCGACCTGCGCACCAACACCACCCGCTGGCTGATGACGGTCGAGATCGCCTATGCCGATCCCGAGCCGCTGCACACGCCCGAAGGCTTGACCCAGGTCCATATCGATCCGCTGACCGGCGAGAACGTCGCCACGGCCGGCGCCCTGCCCGAAGGCCTGTCTCCGGAACAGCGTGAAGCGCTGCCGGTCTCGGTCCTGCCGGAAGGCTGGGAATACACCGCCCGCAACGGCGCCTGCCCCTGCGGTTCGGGCAAGAAGTTCAAGCACTGCCACGGTGCGCTGGTCTAAGGACCGGCGGCTAGGGCTCAAACAAAACGCCCGCTCCGGGAGACCGGGGCGGGCGTTTTGTTTTGAATCTCGATGATCCGCTCATCCCGGCGAATGCCGGAACCCAGATCCGTTAGCGGTGTAGCTGTTTGGAAAAGCTCAGAGCCTGTGGCGTCAGCCTCAAAGCCATACCATCTGGGTCCCGGCATTCGCCGGGATGAGCGGATTTTGGGGTGTGAAGGCTAAGTTTTAGCTTCGTCCACCAGGGTGTCGCGCAACGCCTGGACCTGGCGGTTCAGAGCGCCCAGCTGCTCAAGGGTCATGGCCGACTTCGCCAGCAGGGTCTGGCCCAGGCAGTCGCACCGGTCCAGCAGGGCGCGCCCGGAGGCGGTCAGCTTCACCCGCACCTGGCGCTCGTCCACCGTGCTGCGCTGGCGGACGACGAGGCCGGCCTGCTCCAGGCGCTTCACCAGCGGGGTGATCGTGCTCGACTCCAGCGCCAGCCTCTGGGCGATCGCGCCCACGGTGGCGCCGTCGCCGTTGTTCTCGCCCAGCACGTTGAGCGCCAGGTACTGCGGATAGGTGATGCCCATCTCGTCCAGCATCGGCTTGTAGGTGCGGTTGATGGCCATGCTGGTGGCGTACAGGCTGAAGCAGATCTGGTCGTCCAACGGGATGGGCACGACGGAATTCCTCGTGGGTGAAACGATCGTTCACGCATCTTACCACGAAAAAAGATATCGCGATAAATATTCCACTGGACAGGTCGTCGCGGGCGCCCTATCCGTATTGATATCGCGATAACGAATATCGCAATATCAATCACGAGGGACACGAGATGAGCCAGTCGATCCAACACGCTTCGCGCCGCACCCTGATGACGGGCGGCCTGGGCGTCGCCGCCGCGGTCGCCGCCTTGCCGCTGGCCGCCACGGCCCAGGCGCCCGCCGCCGCCGCCAAGTCCTCGAAGTCCGCGGCCGCCAAGTCGACCACGGGCAGCGGCTTCGTCACCGTCCAGGACGGCACGCAGATCTTCTATAAGGACTGGGGACCCAAGACCGCCCAGCCGATCGTCTTCCACCACGGCTGGCCGCTCAGCAGCGACGACTGGGACGCCCAGATGCTGTTCTTCCTGGCCCAAGGTTACCGGGTCATCGCCCACGACCGCCGCGGCCACGGCCGGTCGACCCAGACTGACACCGGCAATGAGATGGGCACCTACGCCGCCGACGTCGTCGCCCTGGCCCGGCACCTGGACCTGAAGAACGCCATCCACGTCGGCCACTCCACCGGCGGCGGCGAGGCGATCCACTACGCGGCCCGGGCCGACGCCGGTCGCGTCGCCAAGGTGGTGCTGATGGGCGCGGTTCCGCCGATCATGCTGAAGACGGCGGCCAATCCGGGCGGTTTGCCCAAGGAGGTCTTCGACGGCTTCCGCACCGCCCTGGCCGCCAACCGCGCCCAGTTCTTCCAGGACGTCCCGGCGGGCCCCTTCTACGGCTTCAACCGTCCGGGCGCGAAGGTCAGCCAGGGCCTGATCGACAACTGGTGGCGCCAGGGCATGATGGGCGGCGCCAAGGCCCACTACGACTGCATCACCGCCTTCTCCGAGACCGACTTCACCGACGACCTCAAGGCGGTCGATCTGCCGGTGCTGGTGATGCACGGCGAGGACGACCAGATCGTGCCAATCGCCGACAGCGCCCTGCTGGCCGTGAAGCTGCTGAAGAAGGGCGTGTTGAAGACCTATCCGGGCCTGCCGCACGGCATGGCCTCAACCCACCCGGAAGTGATCAACAAGGACCTGCTGGCCTTCTTCAAGGCTTAGGGTCGGGTTGAACGAGAAACGCCCGCCTCGGGGACCGAGGCGGGCGTTTTGCTTTTTGGGGTTAAGCCGCCATCACGAGTCGATCGGGTTCCAGCGTTCCGACGGCGCGGCGCGCTTGGGGCCGCGGAAGTCGCCGCCGCCCGAACGGTTCTGGCCTTGGGCCTGCTGGCCATTGCCGCCGCCGTTACGGCCGCGGTTATGGCCGCCGGGCTTGCCGTGACCCTGGCCTTGCGCGTTCTGCCCGCCGCCCTTGTTCGGACGATTGCGCTTGCGGCGCAGTTCCGAGGGGACGTTGTTGCGCGGGTCGGCGCGGCGCGGATCGACGTAGCGTTCCGGCGGGGCCAGCTTGTCGGCGACGGCCGCGGCGGCGGCCAGGCCCTTGTCGTTGCGGCGGTCGAAGGACGGGATCGTCTGGCGCGTGGCCTTCTGGATGTCCTTCAGCAGCGGACGCTCGTCATCGGCGCAGAAGCTGATGGCCACGCCGTCCTTGCCCTTGCGGGCCGTGCGGCCGATCCGGTGGACATAGGCCTCCGGCACATTGGGCAGCTCGTAGTTGAAGACGTGGCTGACGTCGTTGACGTCGATCCCGCGCGCGGCGATGTCGGTGGCCACCAGGGCCTTGGTCTCGCCGGCCTTGAAGGCCGCCAGGGCGCGCTCGCGCTGGCCCTGGGTCTTGTCGCCATGGATCGAGGCGCTCTCGATGCCGCTGGCGGTCAGGTACTTGGCCACGCGGTCGGCGCCGCGCTTGGTGCGGGTGAAGACGATGGCGCGCTCGACGCTGCGGTCGGCCAGCAGTTCGGCCAGCAGGGGACGCTTGCGCTGGGCCTCGATGAAGATCAGCGACTGCTCGATGCGCTCGACCGTGGTGGCCTGCGGGGTGATCGACACCTGGGCCGGGTTCTTCAGCAGCTCACCGGCCAGCCTGCCGATCTCGCCCGGCATGGTGGCCGAGAAGAACAGGTTCTGACGGTCCTTGGGCAGCTGGCTGGCGATCTTGCGGATCGGCACCACGAACCCCAGGTCCAGCATCTGGTCGGCTTCGTCGAGCACGAAGATCTCGACGCCGTTCAGGTGGGCCGACTTTTCGCCCAGGTGGTCCATCAGGCGGCCCGGGGTGGCCACGACCACGTCGACGCCGGCCGCCAGGGCCTTCATCTGCGGGCCGTACTTCACGCCGCCGAAGATGGTGGCCACGGTCAGGCCCAGATGGGCGCCGTAGGCCTTGAAGTTGTCGGCGATCTGGGTCGCCAGCTCGCGGGTCGGCGACAGCACCAGGGCGCGGAAGCCGCGGCGCGGGGCCGGGCGGCGGTCCTCGGCCAGGCGGTGCAGGATCGGCAGGGCGAAGGCGGCGGTCTTGCCGGTGCCGGTCTGGGCGATGCCCAGGAGGTCGCGGCCCGACATCACGGTCGGGATAGCCTGTTCCTGGATCGGGGTGGGCTGGGTGTAGCCCTTGTCGGCCAGCGCTTTCAGCAGCGGCTTGGCGAGGCCGAGGTCGGAGAATTGAGTCACGTAGTCTCTTTCATGCAGCCGCCAGTTTCCTGAGCACAGGGCGGCGCATGCGGTCCTCGCACGGCTCGCCTGGCGGCGGGTCGGTGGGGAGCGCCCCGCGTGACACGGGCGGTCTGATGAGAAGCTTTCGGGGCGCTCGACAGGCTGGACCGGAAAGGTCCCTCACGCGGCTGGAGCGGCCGATAACGCCGGATGGCGTAGGCCGCATATCGTTTATTGCGGGTGCGAAGTCAAGAGCAAGGCCAAGAGCGGCAAGGATTCGCGCGCCGACGTCGCCTCGCCGCCCTAGACTTCACCCGTCTCGAAGAACCGCTCCACCTGGCTCGCCCAGCCATAGGTGGCGCTGTTGAGCTGGTCGCGGTCGTAGGCGGGGACCTCCTTGAAGCGGTCCTTGGTGACGTCGGCGACATAGGCTTCGTCCTTGTCGTCCCACGTCAGCAGACGCCAGGGCAGGGGGCGGTACTTGCCGCCGGCCGCGAACAGGCCCGCCGGCTCGACGGCCACGTAGCGAGCGATGCCGGCGTCGCGGTCGATGAACACCTCGCGGATCGCGCCCAGCTTGTGGCCGCCGGCGTCGTTGACCTTTACGCCGATCAGGGCGGCGCTCTTCACCAGGCGATCGTCGAGGCTCATCGAGGGCTCCTTTCGGGTGATGTTCGGCGAACAAACGCCGCCACGGCCGCGATCGATCCATTGGTCAGACCTTGGTCGGTATGGTCAGGCCTGGCGGCGTTGCGGATGATGGTGACGCGGTCTATGGCTGTTACCGCTACCGTCGCGATGTGATCGTTAGAGCCGACGGGGTCGGGGAGGAAACGCATGAACGGCAAGATCCGGGCGCTGCGCTGGTGGATGATCGGTCTGGTGATGCTGGGCGCGATCCTCAACTACCTGACCCGCAGCACTCTGGGCGTCGCCGCCCCCACCGTGCTGGGCGACCTGCACATCGGCCCCAAGGAATATTCCTGGATCACCGGCGCCTTCCAGCTGGGCGTGATGCTGCAGCCCCTTTGCGGCTACGTGCTGGACTCCGTGGGACTGAAGCTGGGTTTCGCCCTGTTCGCCACCGCCTGGTCGCTGATCACCATGGCCCACGGCCTGGCCGGCAATTGGCAGAGCCTGCTGGGTCTGCGCGGCGCCCTGGGCGTGGCCGAGGGCTGCGCCCAGCCGGCCGGGATGAAGGCGGTGTCGATCTGGTTCCCGGCCAAGGAGCGCGGCTTCGCGGGCGGGATGTTCAACATCGGCGCCTCGATGGGCTCGGTGCTGGCCCCGCCGCTGGTGGCCTGGTCGATCCTGGTCTGGAACTGGCGGGCGGCCTTCCTGGTGGCCGGCGCCCTGGGACTGGTCTGGGTGGCGCTGTGGCTGCTGGCCTACCAATCGCCCGACAAGCACAAGGCCCTGAGCGACGAGGAGCGAGACCTGATCGCCTCGGGCCAGGAGACCCACCTGGAGGACGCGGGCGCCAAGCCCTCGATCCTGACCCTGATGACCCGCCGCAATTTCTGGGGCATCGCCCTGCCCAGGTTCCTGGCCGACCCGACCTGGGGCACGCTGTCGTTCTGGATCCCGCTGTACCTGACGACGGTCCGTCACTTTGATCTCAAGCAGATCGCCCTGTTCGCCTGGCTGCCCTTCGTGGCGGCGGACCTGGGCTGCCTGTTCGGGCCGGCGGTGGTGCTGTTCCTGCAGAAGCGCGGGATCAGCCTGATCAACGCCCGCCGCTGGGCCTTCACCCTGGGGGCGCTGCTGATGACCGGCATGATGTTCGTCGGCCGGGTCGAGAGCCCCTATGTCGCCATCGCCCTGCTGTGCCTGGGCGGCTTCGCCCACCAGACCCTCTCGGTGACGGTGATCACCATGTCGTCGGACCTGTTCCGCAAGAGCGAGGTGGCCACCGTGGCCGGCATGGCCGGGTTCTGCGGCAATTTCGGCCTGCTGATCTTCTCGCTGCTGATCGGCGGCCTGGTGGCTCGGATCGGTTATGACCCGTTCTTCGTGGCCCTGGGCGTGCTGGACCTGGCCGGCGCCGCCCTGCTGTGGGCCCTGGTCCGCGAACCCGCCAGCCCTCCGGCCGCCAAGCCGATCACCGTTCCCGCCGTCTAGAGCCTCCGATGTCCGTGATTTCCAACCCGATCCTGAGGGGCTTCAATCCCGACCCGTCGATCATCCGCGTCGGCGACGACTATTATTGCGCCACCTCGACCTTCGAGTGGTTCCCGGGCGTCCAGATCCACCACTCGCGCGACCTGGTGAACTGGCGGCTGCTGACCCGGCCCCTGACGCGGCCCAGCCAGCTGAACATGCTGGGCGCGCCGGACGGCTGCGGCGTCTGGGCTCCGTGCCTGACCCACGCCGACGGCAAGTTCTGGCTGATCTACACCGACGTGAAGCGCTACGGCCGCACCACGACCGGCGGGGCCTCGGGCGCGTCGCTGCGCGACTTCCACAACTACCTGGTCACCGCCGACGATATCGAGGGGCCGTGGTCCGACCCGGTGTTCCTCAACAGCAGCGGCTTCGATCCCTCGCTGTTCCATGACGACGATGGCCGCAAGTGGCTGCTGAACATGCTGTGGGACCACCGGCCGGGCCGCAACCGCTTCGCCGGCATCGTCGCCCAGGAGTACGACGCTTTCGCCGCCAAGCTGGTGGGCGAGCGCATCAACATCTTCCCCGGCACGCCCCTGGGCCTGACCGAGGCGCCGCACCTCTATAAGCGCGACGGCTGGTACCACCTGATCACGGCCGAGGGCGGCACGGGTTTCGGCCATGCGGTGACCATGGCCCGGTCGCGGACGCTGGAGGGGCCGTACGAACTGCACCCCGACGGCCCGGTTTTGACCGCCCGCGACCGGCCGCACGCGGCGCTGCAGCGGGCCGGCCACGCCGACCTGGTCGAGACCCCGGACGGCACGACCTGGATGGCCTATCTGTGCGGCCGCCCGCTGCCCAACCGCGGCCGCTGCATGTTGGGCCGCGAGACGGCGATCCAGCCTATGGTCTGGGGCGAGGACGGCTGGCTGCGCACCCGCGACGGCTCGGGCGATCCGGAGCTGACGCCGCCGTCGCCCGGCCTGCCGCCCGCCCCCTGGCCGGCGGCGCCCGCGTGGGAGGACTTCGACGGCCCCGACCTGCCGCTCGACTTCCAGTGGCTGCGCTCGCCCTATCCGGATCAGCTGTTCAGCCTGACGGCCCGGCCCGGCTGGCTGCGCCTGTTCGGCCGCGAGACCATCGGCGGCACGTTCCGCCAGGCCTTGGTGGCGCGTCGCCAGCAGGCGTTCTGCTACAGCGCTCGCACGGTGATGGACTTCGCGCCCCGGCACTTCCAGCAAGCGGCGGGGCTGGTCTGCTACTACGGGGCCAGCAAGTTCCACTACCTGTTCGTGTCGCGCGACGAGGAGAACGGGCGGTTTGTGCAGGTGATGTCGGCCCTGCCCGACAGCCCCCAGGCCGACGCTTTCACCACGCCGATCCCCCTGCCCGATGAAGGGCTGGTCCACCTGCGCGTGGAGGTCGACTACGAGCGCCTGCGCTTCGCGTTCAGCCTGGACGGCGAGGCCTGGACCTGGCTGCCGGAGGTGTTCGACGCCTCGATCCTCTCGGACGAAGCCACATCACCCGGCGCGCCCAACTTCACGGGTGCGTTCGTGGGCGTGGCGTGCCAGGACATGTCGGGCGCGGGATTGCCGGCGGACTTCGACGGGTTCGGCTATGTGGAGCGGGAGTATCTGGAAACCCTCTCTCTTTGAGAGAGGGAGGGACCCGCCGCCGAAGGCGATGGGAGGGTGAGTGGTTTCACCTTCGCCGGAAAGACTCGGACCGTCGAGCTCCTTCAACAGAGCCTAAGTCCTCAGCATCGATATGAGGTCGATACGGTCTTGTCAGAACCAGGTTCTGAAAGATTGTAACCTCTCACCCTCCCACCGCTTCGCGGTGGGCCCCTCCCTCTCTCAAAGAGAGAGGGTTTCAACGTTGAACTAAGCGCGTATGACCAAGCCCATCGTCCTCGTCGCCGCCGCCGCCCTGATCGATGTCGACGGGCGAGTGCTGATCTGCCAGCGCCCCAAGGGCAAGCAACTGGCCGGCCTGTGGGAGTTTCCGGGCGGCAAGGTCGAGCTCGGCGAGACGCCCGAGCAATGCCTGATCCGCGAGCTTCACGAGGAGCTGGACATCAAGGTCGCGCAGGCGTGCCTCGCGCCGTTCGTGTTCGCCTCGCACACCTACGAGACCTTTCACCTGCTGATGCCGCTCTACCTCCTGCGGCGCTGGGAGGGCGTGGTCATGGCCAAGGAACACGAGGCGCTGAAGTGGGTGAAACCCGACCAGCTGGCGGACTATCCCATGCCGCCGGCCGACCTGCCGCTGATCGCCTGGCTGCGCGACCTGCTCTGAGCCGCGTGACGAGCAAGGCGCGACCGACATTGTACCGTCCAATGGCCCGGCTCGCTCTTGTCCTGGGAGGCATTATACGCCGGTCGAGGGTAGCATGAAGACGGGCTTCCTCAGATCATCGCCCCGCTCAGGCGTCTGGCGGCAACGTTTAACAGGTTCAGACATTTCAAATTTTTATTATAGGTTTCTGTAAAAACGTTTAATAAGGATCTCGTGACGAGGCTCTAATTAAACGATGGATCGAAGCAATCTTAGTCCAGGCGTTCGCGCGACATTGCAGCGGTTTCCGCCGCCGTACGACCACGCCTATGGCGTCGTGCCCCTTCCTCCGCCTTCGACGCTCATTCCCCTCACGGCGATCGCACAGCGAGTGCGGGACGCGGATGCGGCTCTCGCCCGGGTAGAGGCCTATGCGACGACGCTGCACGATTCCTACGTCGTAAGTCGAATCCTCATAAGGCAGGAGGCGGTCAGTAGCTCGGCGATCGAAGGTACGCAGAGCACCCTGGATGAATTGCTGACCTCGGAGGAAACCCAGGACGAAGAAGCCCGCGCCGCTGTGAAGTCGGTGCGGCGCTATGCCCAGGCCCTGATGTACTACGTGGCCCGGGCCGAGCGGCATGGCGCGGCGGTCTTCCAACTCGGGTTGCTCAAGCAGCTGCATCGCCAAGTCATGCGCGAGGACGAGCGCTACCGGGACAAGCCCGGCGAACTGCGACATGGCACGGTCTGGATCGGCTCGAAGGACATCGCCTATTCGACGTTCAATCCGCCTCCCGCTCCTCAGGTGCCTGGATGCCTGGAGCAGAACCTCGTCTACATGCGGGACGACCAGAACCTGCAACAGAGCTTAGTGACGCGGATGGCTGTGGCGCACGCCCATTTCGAGGCGGTGCACCCGTTCCGGGACGGTAATGGCCGCGTTGGCCGGTTGCTTTTGCCAATCATGATGGCGGCCGACGGGCGGACCCCGCTCTACCTGTCGGCCTATATCGAGGCCCACAAGCAGGCCTATTACGACGCTCTTAAGGCGGCTCAGCAGCGCGAGGACTGGGTTGGGATGATTGGCTTCATGGCTGATGCAATCGTCGGGGCTACGGCCGAGCTGATGAGGACGCGCGAGGGCCTGAGCGAGCTTGCCAACATCTGGTCCACTCGCCGGACCTTTCGTAAGGGTTCGTCCAGCCTGCGGGCGCTGGACGTGCTTTCGCAATACCCCGTTCTGACTATCACCCGGCTGGCGGTCTTGCTGAAAGTGACATTCCCCGCAGCAGGCAAGGCGGTCGACCAGCTTTGCGAGGCGGGAATTCTTCGGGAACGAACCGGCTACGCCCGCAACAGGATCTTTCTAGCGCCCGAAGCTCTGTCGATCATGAATCGGCCATTCGGCGAGGCGCCGGTCGTTCCGGAGCGTTGAGGAAGCCTAGCTCCCCGCCTTGTCCCCCGCCGGCTGCTCCACCGTGCCCAGGGCGTCGGCCAGGCGCATCTTGGCCGAGCCGGGGCGCAGGGGCTTCTGTTGGCGTTCGTGCGGGGCCCAGCCGGTGACGGTGATGATCTCGAAGGTGGCGGGCACGCGGCCGTCGGGTTCGGCGAAGCGCTCCTGGTAGATTTCCAGCGCCCGGAACAACACGCGGCGGCTCAAGGGCTTGCGCGAGCGGCCGAACAGCACGCTGGTCTCGCCCATGGCCCGCAGGTCCTTGAGCAGGGCGATCGGGTGGGCGTAGCGCACCTTGACCCGGTCCTTGTCGGCCACGGGCAGGGCGAAGCCGGCGCGCTGCAGCAGGCCCGCCGCGTCGACCGTGTCGGCGAACGGCGAGACACGCGGGAAGGCTCCGCCGGTGATCTCGTCCTCGGCGGCCAGCAGGGCCTGGCGCAGCTCGGTCAGGGTGGCCCCGCCGAACAGGGCGCCGACGAACAGGCCGTCGGGCTTTAGGGCGCGGCGAATCTGGATCAAAGCGCCGACCAGGTCGTTGGTCCAGTGCAAGGCCAGGGTCGAGACGGCCAGGTCCAGGGTCTCGTCGCCGAACGGCAGGCGCTCCTCGTCGGCGATCACGCGCGCGCCGGTACGCCCTCTTGAAGAATTGGCGCCGAGCATCCGCTCCGACAGGTCGGTCTCGATCACCAGGCCGATCTTGGCGCGGGCGTCGCTGGCCTCCAGGGCGCGGGAGAAAGCGCCGTTTCGGCTTCCCAGGTCGACCGCCACCGGAAACTCACGCAGGATCGCCTCCAGGCGCAGGACGGCGTCCTCGGCGGCGCGGACCTTCAGGAAGTCGGCGGCGGCGAAGCCGGGGGCGGCGCGGTCGAGACGGGCGCGCAGCAGGGCGCGGTCGAAGAGCAGGGGGGCGGTGGTCATGTCGGCGCAAGATGGGCTTTCGCGTGGCCGTTGGAAACCGCCTCCTCGCATGACGGCGTTCGCCCGCGCCGCGCTGGACCTGATCCTGCCGCCGCGCGCCTTCGACGGCGGGGCGGCCCTGACTTCGGGGTTGTCGATGGAGGCATGGAACCGCATCACCTTCCTGGACGGCCCGGTCTGCGACGGCTGCGGCGCGCCGTTCGCCTTCGACGCCGGCGAGGTCCGGTGCGCCCTGTGCCAGGCCAAGCCCCGCGCTTTTGCACGTGCGCGCGCCGCCTGTCTCTATGACGAGCACTCTCGTGACCTGATCCTGAAGCTCAAGCACGCCGACCGCACCGACCTGTCGGGCCTGTTCGCCCGCTGGCTGTCGCGCAGCGCCGCCGACCTGCTGGAGGAGGCCGAGGCTGTGGTCCCCGTGCCGATGCACCCCTCGCGCCTGTTCAAGCGCCGCTACAACCAGGCCGCCGAGATCGCCCGGCCGCTGTGCGCCATGAGCGGCCGGACCTATCTGGCCGACGCTCTGGTTCGCCGCCGCGACACCGACAGCCAGGGCGGCAAGTCCGCCGACGGCCGCCGTCGCAACGTCGCCGCGGCCTTCACCGTGCCCGAAGGCCGCCGTCATCGAGTGATCGGCCGCAAGGTGCTGCTGGTCGACGACGTCCTCACCACAGGGGCCACCGCCGAGGGCTGCGCCCGGGCCTTGCTGGCGGCTGGCGCCACACAAGTGTCACTCGCCGTCGTCGCGCGCGTTACAGAAATGCAAGCGCGTCCTATATGAGGACGGAAACGACTTCTGTTACGGATTCCCCATGGCCAAGGTCACCATCTACACCCGTCCGTTCTGCGGCTACTGCTCGCGGGCCGTGAAGCTGCTCAACGACAAGGGCGTCGATTTCACCGAGATCGAAGCGGGCATGGATCCAGCGCTGCGCAAGGAGATGATGGACCGTTCGGGCCGCACCACCTTCCCGCAGATCTTCGTCGGCGAGCAGCACATCGGCGGCTGCGACGACATGTTCGCCCTCGAGCGTGAGGGCAAGCTGGACGCGCTCCTGGCCGCATGACCACCACCCGCGTCGGCCTGATCCAGACCCGCACGCCCGCCACCCATGCGGCGGCGCTCGATCATGTCGCGCCCCTGGTGCGCGAGGCGGCGGGGCAGGGCGCGCGGTTCATCCTGACGCCCGAATGCACCAACGTCCTGCAGAAGGACCGGACCAGGCTTCTGCCGACCCTGGCGCCGCTGGAGGACGACTTCGTGGTGCGTGGCCTGCGCGACCTGGCCCGCGAGCTCTCCGTCTGGGTCGACGTCGGCTCGGCCCTGGTGCTGCGCGGGGATGGTAAGGCGGCCAACCGCCAAGCGGTGATCGATCCGAACGGCGCGATCGTGGCCACCTACGACAAGCTGCACATGTTCGACGTCGATCTTCCGACCGGTGAAACGGCGCGGGAGTCGGCGACCTACGAGCCGGGCGACCGCGCGGCGGTGGTCGAGACACCGCTGGGAAGCTTCGGCCTGACCATCTGCTACGACATGCGTTTCCCGGCCCTACATCGGGCCCTGGCCCTGGGCGGGGCCCAGGTCCTGACCGCGCCCGCCGCCTTCACCCGTCCGACCGGCGAGGCGCACTGGGACGTCCTGTTGCGCGCCCGGGCCATCGAGACCGGATCGTTCGTGATCGCGGCGGCCCAGGGCGGCTTTCACGAGGACGGTCGCGGCACCTGGGGCCGCTCGATCGCCATCGGTCCCTGGGGTGAGGTGATCGGAAAACTTGACCACGACGAGCCGGGCGTGTTGATCGCCGATCTTGACCTCGCGGCCGTCGACAAGGCCCGCGCGGCGATCCCGGCCCTCAAGAACGCCCGTACCTTCACGGGCCCGTAGTTCCTATATTTCGTCCATGATCAAGTACGCGCTCGCCTGCGATCACGACCACGGCTTCGAGGGCTGGTTCGGCTCGTCGTCCGACTATGACGACCAGGCCGCGCGCGGGCTGCTGGAATGCCCGATGTGCGGCTCCAAGGCTGTGCGCAAGCAGATCATGGCCCCCGCCGTGGCCGGGACCAAGGCCCAGAAGTCCGCGCCCGCCGTCGATCCGAAGATGCGCGAGATGATGATGACCGCCATGGGCGAGGTCCGCCGCCAGGTCGAGGAGAACTTCGACTATGTCGGCGACCGCTTCGCCAAGGAGGCGCGCGACATCCACGAGGGCAAGGCCGAGGAGCGCGGCATCTATGGCGAGGCCTCGCCCCAGGAGGTCAAGGCCCTGGTCGAAGACGGCATCAAGGTCGCGCCCCTGCCTCCAGCCGCGCCGAAGAAGACCGAGGTGAACTGAAGCCTCGGCGGATTTGACCTGGAACAAGGCGTGACGCGGGCCGCTGGGATTGTAGAGTCCAGGACGCGCGCCGCGCCGCAGGAGCCGCCTATGGCCGACACCGCCCCTTCCGCTCGTCACGGACACGCCTCGGCCGACGCGGCGGCGCTGGCTCCGGGGGCGATCTACACCTGCCCGATGCATCCGCAGA
>JAGIBE010000235.1 GCA_017744495.1 Caulobacter sp.
GTGCCAAGACCGGCTGCAGCGACGATCGCCAGGTTCCAGCTGAACGTGAGCGTCAGGGCCATCCAGCCAACGCTGAGCCCAAACGCGAAGACGCCAACGTTGCGGATCATCTGGGCGAACATCCGGATGCGTAGCCGCGTGACGTGCGCCGGCGAATTTCCGAACAGGCTGTGCGTGTGAGAGCGGTTGGCCATGTCGGGAGCATCTCACAAACCGCTGAGCAGCACAGGCTCGATTTTCGACGTTTGGCTGGTCGCAATGATTGGAGACAGGCGGTTGCAGGGTTTTGAGTCAGAAGCCGCGAAAAGGCGGAACGTTGGGGCAACCGGTGACAGGCGGCGTGCGACTCGCAGAGTTTGGAGACGGTGACAGTGTCACGAGCTCGTCCGCGACAATGTATATCGTCTAAGTAATATTATCAGAAATATTTAGCGCCATCTAGAGACGTGTCGCTTCGTCATCATCACCGCGTTTATTCCAGCTCTGAGCTTTGATTTGTCGCTATCGGCAGCCGCTATCCGGCGTTCAGTGCATTTGCGTCGAGCTGACCGTCGGTGCGCAGGCTTCGTGCGCGTGAGCGCGCGACCCGATCATGGCCGACAGAACCGCCGCGCCGAAGATAATGGCGATGAGCCCGGCGCTTTGCCAGAAATGCGATGTGTGCATGACGTGCTCCCTCAGTCCGTCATCGCACAGATTACGCTTTTCGCGTCGCGCGCCAATCGGGGCGAACCCTGAGGCGCGGCGCTCGAATTTCGAGCGCGTCCGGACGAAATCGCTGCGCTTCAAGGCGTTTGGGCCAGCCGAACGGCGCTCCACGAACGTCGCTTGCCATAATGATAGCTATAACTACTATATCCCCAACAAACAGTTTCGGGGGTAAGGAATGCGGAAGCTTCAGGTGCTCGCGGGTGTCGCCGGGATGGCGATGATGGCGGCGGCGGGACAGGCGCTGGCCCAGGAGGCGACCGCTCTCGATGAGATCGTCGTCACCGCCCAGAAACGAGCTGAAAACCTCCAGGACGTGCCGGTCTCGGTGACCGCCCTCACCGCCGACCAGCTCAAGGATCAACGGGTCGGCGACGTGCTGGCCTTGTCAGGTCTGTCGCCGGGCTTGCAGATCAAAACCGACGACAACGCCGCCAATCCCCGCATCTTCATCCGCGGCATCGGGGTCAACGACTTCAACCCGGCGACCGCCAGCGCCGTCGGCGTCTATGTCGACGGGGTCTATGTCGCCTCCCCGCTGGCCCAGATGGCCGGCTTCTACGATCTGCAGCAGGTCGAGGTGTTGCGCGGGCCCCAGGGCACGCTCTACGGCCGCAACACCACCGGCGGCGCGATCAACGTCACCACCAAGAAGCCGAGCAGCACGCCCGAAGGCGACCTGGCGATCGACTACGGCCGGTTCAACGCGCTGAACGCGCAGGGCGGTTTCGGCGGGCCGATCGGCGACACCCTCGCCTTCCGCATCGCCGGTCTCTACGACAAGAGCGATGGCTACACGCTCAACCGCCTGACCGGCAACAAGGGCAACGACGCCGACCGCAAGGCCGTGCGCGGCGCCCTGCGCTTCACGCCTGACGACAAGCTGACCGTCGACGTCTCGGCCAGCTACAGCAAGTCCAGCGGCGGTTCGATCCTGACCTACAATCGCTCGCTGGTCGCCCAGACGGCGGAGGCCGCCAGCACGGCCGATCCCGATCCGACCTACGGCTACATTTTCTGCAAGCCGTCCTATTACACCTCGGGCCAGTGCACGAACGTGGCCGGCTACGCCAACACCAGCGACAACAAGTACGAGGGCGACTACCGCTTCGAGGGCAAGGACATCGTCAAGCTGTTCGGCGCGACCAGCGCGATCAGCTACGACTTCGGCGGCGTGACGCTGTTCTCGATCACCGGCTACCAGCAGGCCAAGCGCGACGACTACGAAGAGACCGACGCCAACCCGATCTCGATCATCGACGCCCGCTATATCGCCGAGCAGGACACCACCAGCCAGGAGTTCCGCCTGCAGTCGAACGGTGCGACCCGGTTGCGCTGGGTCGCCGGCCTCTATGCCGCCCGGGACAACCTGAACAACAACAGCCATTACAACGTGCTGGAAGTGCTGCGCGTCCCCGACCCCAGCAACCCCACCGGCATGGACCCAGCCAACAGCGTCGGCGTATTTGGTTGGCCCTTGCAGCAGAAGACCGTCAGCTACGCCGCTTTCGGCCAAGTCGACTACGACTTGACGCCGAAACTGACCCTGACCGGCGGCTTGCGATGGTCGCAGGACAAGAAGACCTTCCACTATGTCAGCGACGTCGATTACGGCCTGCTGACCCTGTTCGAATACGATAACCAGAAGACCTTCAGTTCGATTTCGGGGCGGCTGGGCCTGCGCTATGCGCTGAGCGACGACGCCAATGTCTATGCAACCTACAATCGCGGGACCAAGAGCGGCGGCTTCTTCAGCGGCCAGACGACGGATCCGCGCGATCTGGGGCCGTACAAGGACGAGACGGTCGACGCCTACGAAATTGGGTCCAAGAGCGAGTTCTTCGATCGTCGCCTGCGGGTCAACGTCTCGGCCTTCTACTACGATTACAAGGATCTGCAGGTTTACACCCAGGTCCAGCGCGACGGCCTGCCCGTCCAGCTGTTCACCAACGCCTCGAAGGCGCGGGTCTATGGCGGCGAGGCCGAGATCGAGGCACGGCCGATCACGGGCTTGAGCTTGACCCTGGGCGCGTCGCTGCTGAACGCCGAGTACAAGAACTTCATCTCGTTCACGGACCCGTCCCTGCCGCCCGCCGACTATTCGGGCAACACCCTCCCCTCCGCGCCCAAGGTCAGCCTGAACGGCGCGGCGCGGTACGAGCATCCGCTGGCCGGCGGCCAGCTGATCAGCCAGGTGGACTTCACCTATCGCAGCAAGGTCTATTACGACACGGCCAACACCGAACGGCTCAGCGACAAGGCCCGGGCCTTCCTCAACGGCCAGGTCGGCTGGGCCTTCTCCGAGGGGCGCTATGAACTGGGCGTGTGGGGCAAGAACCTGACGGATACCACCAACATCTCGGACATCACCCAGCTGGCCGCGTTCGGCTTCGACGTGTTCAGCATGGGGCCGCCGCGCACCTACGGCGTCTATTTCCGGGCTCGATATTGAGCGCGGCCGAAGTCCAGGCTGGCGATCCGTCGCCCGCCGTAGCGGGCGCCTGGATCGGCCGGCCGCCCAGCCTGAGCCAACGTCTGGCGGTATTCTGGGTCGGTCTGGTCGGCGTGCTGTTTCCGGGCGTCGGCCCCTTGCTGCTGGGCGGGCTGGAGGCGGCCGGCCGACTGACGGCCAATCAGCTGGGTTTGGCCGGCATGGCCGAGCTGGTGGCGATGGGGATCGGCGCGGCGGCGATAGGCCCCCTGTTCGGCGAACGTCGGCTGCGACTGGCGGCGGTGACCAGCGGTCTTCTGCTGGCCGCGCTGGACCTGGCGACGATCCGGGTTTCGGGCGATCTCCTCATTCTGGTCCGGGCCGTCGCAGGGCTGCCGGCCGGCGCGATGATCTGGCTGATCACCGGCATGATCGTCCGGTCACCGCGGCCCGAGCGTGGGGCGGGGCTCTATCTGACGGTCCAGACCCTGTTGCAATTGGCCGTCGTGAGCGGGATCGG
The DNA here is from genome assembly GCA_017744495.1 of Caulobacter sp. Lineage (GTDB taxonomy): Bacteria > Pseudomonadota > Alphaproteobacteria > Caulobacterales > Caulobacteraceae > Caulobacter. The sequence goes on from JAGIBE010000235.1 coordinate 3,660, forward strand.
CGCCTTCGTCACGGCGCCGTTCGGGCCAGATGGGGGCTTCGTGGTGCTGGCCGCCCTCACCGCTTCGGCCGTCCTCGCCGGCCTGCTGGTCCCGGGCGACTACGCGCCGCTGGTTGAGACCGAGGACAATCCCAAGGGCCTGCCCAGCGCCCGAGGCTGGATCGCTCTGGCGGCGGTCTTCTGTTTCCAGGCCTTCATCCTGGCGGTTTGGATCTATGCCGAGCCCCTGTCGCGCCAAGCCGGACATCCGGCCAGCGTCGCCAGTGCGGCCTTCGCCTTCTCGCTGGCCGCCCAGGTCGGCGGCGGCGCGACGGCGACAGCGTTGGCCGGGCGGCTGTCGTGGTTCTGGTCGCTGCTGATCGCCGTGGTCCTGGCCGTCGTCGCGTTGCTGGTGATGGCCAGCCTGCCCTCGGCGTCGGTGTTTCTCATCGCCGCCACGGTGTTCGGCTTCGTCTGGCTGTTCGCCTCGCCTTATCTGACGCCTTTGGCGATCGAGGCGGATACCAGCCGCCGGGCCGCCTTGCTGGGACCGGGCGCCAGCCTGCTGGGCTGCGGCGCGGGGCCATTGCTGGCGTCGTTCGTGGTCAACGGCGCCGATGTGCGGCCGGCGGTCTGGCTGGGTGTGGGGCTGGCGCTGGTCACTCTGATGATCGTGGCCTTCCTGCACCTGACGCGATCGCGCTAAGGGTTCGCGCGGATTGGCCTTTTTCCTCGAAGCGTTCTAGTCCAGGGGAACTGGAACGGAGAAACCGCCATGCCGAAGGCGACGGCCAAGAAGACCGCCGGCCCCGACATCGCACTGGACGCCAAGCTTCAGCCGACCCAAGCGCGCGGTCAGGACACCTACGAGGTGGTCCTGGCCACGGCCGGCGAGATGCTGGGTGAGATCGGCTTCGAGCAGTTGACCACCAACGCCATCTGCAAGCGCGCCGGCCTGACCCCCCCTGCCCTCTATCGCTACTTCCCGAACAAGTACGCGATCCTCAAGGAACTGGGCGATCGGCTGATGAAGGCGCAGGACGACCAAGTCTTCGCCTGGATCGAGGCCGGCGGCCTGGAGGGCGACACAGCGGCCGAACGCATCGAGAAGAATGTCGCGATGCTGACCGAGATGATCGAGATGACACGCCGGTTCCCCGGCGGCGCGGCGATCGGCCGGGCCCTGCGCGCGGTGCCCATGCTGCAGCAGCTGCGCTTCGCCTCACGCGACATGGTCGCCGGCCGGTTCGCCGAAATTCTCAAGAGTCGTTATCCGGGTGCGTCGGAAGCTCGCGTGCGGCTGGCGATGCGGATGATGGTCGAACTGACCTACTCGGCCACCGAGATGGCCGTGGAAGAGCCGGACCAGGACGCCCTGGCGCTCAGCCGCGAGGTCTGCCTGCTGTTCGAGCGCTATTTCGACACGTTTGGCGACGTGTCGCTGGTTCCCTGGAACGACGCCTTGCCAGAACGATAGTTTTTACTATCATCACTGCATCGCCAAGGGGAGATGCGGATGACGGGATGGAACAACTGGTCTGGCAGCGTTGCGGCCTCCCCTCGCCTGATCGCCAAGCCGCGCACGGCGGCTGAGTTGGCGTCGCTGGTCGGTCAGGCGAGTAAGGTCCGCGTGGTCGGCGCCGGCCATTCGTTCATGCCGCTGTGCGAGACCGGTGACCTGCTGCTGAACCTCTCCGACTACGAGAGCGCGATCGAAATCGCGCCCGATCGCAAGACCGTCTGGGCGCCGGCGGGCTGGAGCCTGAAGAAGCTGACCGCGGCCCTGTGGATCGAAGGCTTGTCGCTGATCAATCAGGGCGACATCAATCCACAGTCCCTGGCAGGCGCCGTCTCGACCGGCACCCACGGCACCGGCGCCGAACTGGGTAGCCTGTCGACCCAGGCCTGCGGTTTCCGCCTGATGACCGCCGACGGCCAGATCGTCGAATGCGGGCCGGATCTGAATCCCGAGCTCTATCAAGCCCAGCGCCTGTCCCTGGGCTTGCTGGGCGTGGCTGTCGAGATCAGGATCAACGTCGTTCCGGCCTACCACTTGGAGGAGCGGGTCGAACGTCGGCCGCTGGCCGAGGTGGCCGAGCGTTTGGACGAGCTGGGGGCCGCGACGCGCCATATGGAGTTCTTCGTCTTTCCGTATTCGGACGATGTGATCTTCAAGACGTTGCATCCCGTCGAGGCGGAGGAGCCGCGGCGTCCGGCCCGGGAGGTCGGCGAGGACAGCGAGGCCACGTTCCGGAAGATCTGCGACGTCTGCGCAGCGATCCCGATCCTGACGCCGTCGCTACAGCGATTGATGATGGGGATGATGGGCAAGCCCAGCCGCCGCGTCGGGCCGGCCTATGAGATCTTCCCGTCCGAGCGGAACATCCGCTTCGAGGAAATGGAGTACGAGCTGCCGCGCGCCGCGGGCATCCCCACCCTGAAGGCGGCGATGGCCCACATCCGCAAGCGCCGCCTGCCGGTGACGTTCCCGTTCGAGTTCCGCCTGGCGGCTGGCGACGACATCTGGATGAGCCCGTTCAACGCCGGGCCCGGCGCGTCGATCTCGTTCCACCAGTACGCCAAGATGCCTTGGCGGGAACTGTTCACGGAAATGGAAGCGGTGCTGCGCGACGGCGCGGGCCGGCCGCACTGGGCCAAGCGCCACACCCTGACGACCGCCGACGTGCACCGACTCTATCCCCGCGCCGGCGAGTTCGTGGGCGCCTGCAAGACCTGGGACCCGACCGGCAAGTTCGCCAATACTCACCTGACCCAACTCTTCGGCCTCTAGTGGAGACCGCCATGACAGACCAAGATCTTCACGCCGGCTTGATCGGCATTCCGGGCTCGCGCCGTGAGCTCAACACCCCGGTGCTGGTGATCGACAAGCCGGCGCTGGAGCGCAACATCCTTCGCATGGCCCAGTTCGCGGCCAGCAAGGGCGTCAAGCTGCGGCCCCACGCCAAGACCCACAAGAGCATCGACATCGCCAAGCTGCAGATCGCGGCCGGCGCCGTGGGCCTGTGCTGCGCCAAGATCGGCGAGGCCGAGGCCCTGGCCGATGGCGGGGTGTCGACGGGGCTGTTGATCACCTCGCCGGTGGTCTCGGCGCCGGCGATCGCTCGCCTGGTCGCGCTGAACGTCAGGGCGACCGACCTGATGGCGGTGGTCGACAATCCCGCCAACGTCGCCGCCCTCGGCCAGGCCGCCGCCGCGGCGGGCAAGCCGCTGAAGGTGGTGATCGACCTGGACCCCGGGATCCACCGGACGGGTGTCGCCTCGCCCGAAGCGGCCGTCGCCCTGTTCCAGGCGATCAAGGCCGAGCCGGGCCTGATCTATGCCGGCCTGCAGTGCTATTGCGGCATGCAGCAGCACATCGAGAGCTTCGCCGACCGCAAAGCCAACCTTGAGGATCGCGGAGCCTATATCCGTTCGGTGATCGACGCCCTGACCGCCGCCGGCGGGCGGCCGCCGATCGTGTCGGGTTCGGGCACCGGTTCGCACCGGATCGATGCGGAGCTGGGCATCTTCACCGAGTTCCAGGTCGGCTCCTACGTGTTCATGGACGGTCAGTACTTGGTCTGCGACATCGCCGGCGAAGGCGCGGACCAGAGCCCCTACGAGGCTTCGCTGCTGATCGATGCGCGGGTGGTCAGCGCCAACACGCCGGGCATGGTGACCATCGACGCCGGCTTCAAGGCCCTGTCGACCGACGCAGAGCCGCCCAAGGTGGTCGACGGCGCGCCGGAAGATTCACGCTACTTCTTCATGGGCGACGAGCACGGCGCGATCTTGCCGCCGCCCGGCGAGACGCCGCCCGGCCTGGCCGAGCGCGTGATCCTGGGCGCGCCGCACTGCGATCCGACCGTGAACCTCTACGACACCTATCACGTGGTCGAGGGCGACACCTTGGTGGCGCTGTGGCCTGTGTCGGCTCGGGGACGCTCGCGCTAGCGTCTCCCTGATCGCCTTCGTCAAATGAGGAGTTTGGAGGAGGTCGCCTAGGGCAATCCCTCGATATTCACCATGGGGGCGTCAAGCCCATGCTGCCGGCCTGAGGGATCCGTCCGGAGGCCAAGGCCCATGTGTTTGTTTCGAAGGATTTTGGCTGGGAGCGTCGCTCTGCCGCTGGCGATCGGGTTGGGCGCGGCGCAGGCCCAGCAGAGCACCGCCACCAAACCCGACTCCGACGCCCTGGCCGCCCTGAACAAGATGGGCGAGGCTCTGCGCGCCATGGACGCCTTCACCCTCACCGCCGAGGTGACGACCGAGGAGGTGCTCGATAGCGGCCAGAAGCTGCAATACGGCGGCGACCTGAAGATCGAGGCCCAGCGCCCCAGCGGCTTCAAGATCCACATGGATTTCGACCACAAGGAGCGCGAGATCTATTACGACGGCAAGTCGATCACGCTGTTCGCGCCCAAGGTCGGCTACTACGCCTCGGTCCCCGCTCCGGCGACGATCGGGGCCACCATCCAGACGATCCAGGACAAGTACGGCGTGGAGGTCCCGCTGGCCGACCTGTTCCAGCTAGGCGTCGATCCGTCCCTGACCGCCCGCATCCAGTCTGGGTTCGATGTCGGCCCCGAGAAGGTGGGCGGCGTGGCCTGCGAACATTACGCCTTCCGCCAGGCGGCGGCGGACTGGCAGGTGTGGATCCGCAGCGACGGGCCCGCCCTGCCCTGCAAGATGGTGATCACCACCACCCAGGACCAAGCCCAGCCGCAGTACACCGCCGTCATGACCTGGGACGCCAAGGCGCCAGCCCAGGCTGCCTACACCTTCAACCCGCCCGCCACCGCGCATCGCATCACCGTCGCCGACCTGTCGGCGGCGGGGCAGACGAAATGAGGGCCGACGCCATGAACAAGATCCAGCAACAGGCCGTGGCGCTGACGGCGGCGATCGCCCTCCAGGGCCTGCTCGCGCCGGCGCCGGCGATCGCTGCCGACGTCCTGGCCGGTCAGGGCCTGCTTCCCAAGTCCGCCTCGACCGCTGATTGCCAACGTCGCGGCGGTGGAGGGGGGCACGTCGCCGCACCTCGCGCGGCTCCGGCCGGCGGTGGTGGAGGACGAAATGTGCGTTCCAGCGCCAGCTCGAACGTCAACCACAACGTCAACGCCAATCGGAACGCGAACTTCAACAGCAACGTGAACCGGAACACCAACGTCAACGTGAACCGGAACGTGAACGTCAATGTCGACAACAACTACGGCTACCGGAACGGCTGGGACTATCATCCGGTCGCAGCTGGTGTGGCCATCGGCGCCACGGCCGCGGTGACCGCCGCCGTCGTCGGCTCGGTGGTCTACAGCGTGCCGCCCAGCTGCTCGACGGTCATCGTCAACGGGATCAGCTACTCGCAATGCGGCAGCACCTGGTACGCGCCGCGCTATTCGGGAACGACCGTCGAATACGTGGTGGTCAACCCGCCGGGCTGACCGACCGCTCAGGTCGGCCGGTACATCTGAAACTTCCCGGCCTCGTCGATCCCGAAATAGTCGGCGGGACCGCCGCCGCGCAGGATCGGTTCAGCGGCCACGGTGTCGTAGACGCCGTCGACCAGCAGCGCTCGGTCGATATGGACCATTATCACCTCGCCCAAGGTCAGCCAGGCATCGATGGGCGCGCCCTCGGCGTCGGTCAGGCGGACCAGCTGGGTCAGGCGGCATTCGAACGCCACAGGACTTTCGGCCACGCGCGGGGCGACGACTCGTGTCGACGGCGCCGCCGTCAGGCCGGCCAAATCGAATTCATCGACCTCGGGAGGCGCCATCGCGGAAGTGGCGTTGACGGCCCGGGCCAGCGGACGCGTCGCCAGGTTCCACACGAACTGGCCAGTCTCCTCGATGTTGCGCACCGAGTCCTTCCAGCCCGTGCTCGAGAACCCGATGATCGGCGGCCGATAGTTGAAGGCGTTGAAGAAGCTGTAGGGCGCCAGGTTGCGCACGCCGGCGGTGCTGATTGTCGAAATCCAGCCGATCGGGCGCGGCGCGACGATGGCGTTCAATGGATCGTGCTTCAGGCCATGGCCGGTCTTGGGATCGTAGGAATGGATCGCGGTCATGGGCGCCTCGTCTTGCCGACCCCGTCTTAGGGGGACAAGCCGCGAGCCGCCAGCGCGTCAGACGTGGTTCTGATCGACCCGCGCGTCCGAGAGGTTCGACAGCTCGGCCATGATGAGCTGGGCGGCGAGCCAAGCGGGTTCGTCGTCGTGGGCGACCTCTCCGCGTTCCAGTAGGGCCGCCAGCTTGGCCCTCGCGCGGCAGACGCGACTCTTCATCGTGCCCTCGGGCACGTCGCACATCTCGGCCGCTTGGCGATGGGAGAAGCCGCCGGCCCCGACCAGGATGGTCGCTTCACGCTGCTCGTCGCTCAGGGCGTTGAGGGCGTTGCGCAGGTCGTTGAGCATCAGAGATTGGACCTGATCGGTTCCCACCGCCGGGATCTGGGCGCTCATGGCCAGGTCCAGCGGCGTCTCGCGCCAGACACGCCGGCGCTGCGAATAGAAGTGGTTGCGCGCGATCTTCAGAATCCAGCCCTTGAAGTTGGTGCCGGGCGTGAATTGGGCCCGGTGCTGCCAGGCCTTCAACAGGGCGTCCTGGGCCAGATCGTCACCCCTCGCCATGTCGCCGCATAGGCTGCGGGCGAAAGAGCGGAGGACGGGGATGCTGGCCACCACCTGGCGCCGGAAATCATCCTCGTCGAGCCGCGCGGATCGCTCGGTCGGCGGCGCGAAGCTGCGGGACTCGCCGGCGACCTCGGCTTTGGAGGCGCCCCAGCGGGCGGAGGTCTCGGCCAGTTTCTCGGTCGGGCTGCGGTCCGTCATAAGGCGCTCCGGGATTCAGCGTCGTGGGGGGCGAGATTGCGCATGGCGTTGGTCATAGCGGGGTCGAGATCCACGGAAGGCCGAACACCGCGACCAGTCCGCGAAGCATGAAGGTGACGCCCAGCGCGGCTTGCAGGATGCTGAACACCCAGCCCAGCACGCTCATGGTGGGCAGTCCGACGGTGCGCATCACCGGACCGGCGAAGATCATGCCGACGATGTTGAGCAGCATGATCAGACCCAGGACGATCACCAGGCCGACCAGACGGTTCTGGTCCTCGGCGACCCCGACGAACAACAGCAGGGCGACCAGCCCCCACGGGGTGATGATGCCGGGGATGGCCAGCGGCGAGATCACGATGCTGATCGGCCGAGCGGCGGCCGGATTGGCCGGCGGGTGTTCGTCGCGCGGGACCGGCGGCGTGAGCACGGTGGACAGGATCCTCAGCGATCCGATCAGCAGCAGGAAGCCGCCCGTGATGAGCAGCGCCTCGCGGGAGACGCGCCAGTTGGAGGCCAGGGCCGAGCCGACCACGGTGGCGACCACCAGGATCAGGAAGGCCAGGACCGTGCTCTTCAGCGCCAGCCCGAACCTGGCCTTGGCGTCCAGTCCCTGGGTGACGCCGAAGAAGGCCGGGATCAGCTTCAACGGGCCGAGCGTCAGGAAGAAGATCGCGAAGATAAAACTCAGATTGATGGGCGCGGCCATGACGTTCTCGACAAAAACACTGGTCGGGGAGCGGCTAACGTCGGAAGTTTCACGTCAGCCCGCCGGCGGCGCGCCTTGCGGCAGGGTCTTGACCATGTCGGCGACGATGGCGTTCAGCCCGTCCTGGGTGGCGTCCTTCTGATCGACCCGCTTTTGCGAGGTGGCTCGCCAGGCCAGCTTGCCGGTCGAGGTGTCAACCAGGTCCAGCATCACGGCGCCTTCGGTGTAGTTGATCGAGCGGATGTCGACGTCCATCGGCGCGCCGTACATGCCCCAGCCATAGCCTCCGATGCAGCCGCGGATGCCGCAGGCCACCCCGCCCGGGCCGCCCATGCTGGTGGCCGAATAGTCGGTCTTGTTCTGGAGGCCGATATGGTAAGCGACCAGCAGCTTGGCTTGAGAGGCGTCGACCTGGCGGTAGCCCTTGGCGGCCAGGTTGGTGTCGACCGCGGTGCGGATGCGGTCGCGCATGATGTCGTTGTCGACGCGCGGGTCGCCGCTTCCGGCCTGGGCGGGCGCCCAAGCATAGGTCGTGCCGGGCAGCGGCGTATTGCCGGTGAGGACCGAGACCTTTCCGCCGGGGCTTTCGCAGCCGACCAGCGGCAGGCAGGCGGCGACCGCCGCGACAAGAAGGGCTTTGGCCATGAACCTGGAGGACATCGGTCGGACTCCTGCTCGAATGCGGCGTCCCGTCTTACTTTCGCGCGGCGCCGTTCGAACTCTCCGCCCGGCGCGGAGTGGTCTCAATCAGGTGAAACCCTGGCCGTACGGGGTAATCCCTTGAGTTGAGCGTGGCCGTGTCCCGGGAGAAAGAAAAAGGCCGGCGGATTTCTCCGCCGGCCTTAAAAACAAGGGATGTGCGGGCGTCAGTCGCCGCTGGCCTGGTGCATCTTCGCCAGGGCGTCGTCGACGGTGAAGCTGTTGGGCCGCTGCACCGGCGGGAAATCCTTGAAGGTCGCCGCGAACTTCGCCGCGCCGGCCTGGGCCGCGAAGATGAAGTAGTCGTTGTGCAGGAACCAATCGTAGTAGGTGTTGGACGTGATGTCCGCGAACTCGTAGGGGTCCGTGCGCAGGTTGAAGAGCTTGGGCAGCCGCAGTCGGGTGAACGGCTCGGCCCACACTTGCATCGTGCCTTGGCAGCGCTGCTCCATGAACACGATTTTCCAGTTGTCGTAGCGCATGGCCAGCATGTCGCCGTCGTCGCTGAAGTAGAAGAAGAAGTTACGAGGGCTCTTCTCCTCCTCGCCTTTCAGGTACTTGAGCAGGCTGATGCCATCGATGTGGTTCTTGTAGGTGCGTCCCCAGGCCTGATAGCCCTGCTTGAGCTTGTCGACGACATCCGGCGCCCCGGCCATCTCCAGGAAGGTCGGGAACCAATCGTGATGCTGGACGATGCCGTTGGCGATCGAGCCGGGCTTGACGTTGCCTGGCCAGCGAACGATCAGCGGCACCCGGAACGCGCCTTCCCAGTTGGTGTTCTTCTCGCTGCGAAAGGGCGTCATGCCGCCGTCCGGCCAGGAGTTCCGGTGGGGGCCGTTGTCGGTGGAATACTGGACGAAGGTGTCGTCGGCGATGCCAAGTTCATCAAGCAGATCGAGGATTTGGCCGACGTTTTTGTCGTGGTCGATCATGGTGTCGTGATAGCGCGACTGCCACCGTCCGGCCTGGCCGACGCTGTCGGCCTTGGTATGGGTGAAAAGGTGCATGTGGGTGGTGTTGACCCACACGAAGAACGGCTCGTCGGCGTCCTTGGCGGCCTTGATGAACTTGCTCGCGGCCGCGACGAACTCGTCATCGCAGGTCTCCATCCGCTTCTTGGTCAGCGGACCGGTTTCCTCGATCTTCTGTTTGCCGACCTTGCCCCAGCGCTCATGCTCGGTGGGGTCATCGACATCGGTGGCCCAGGAATGGATAACGCCGCGTGGCCCGAAGTTCTTCCGCCAGTTGGGGAAGTCCTCTTCGGTCGGATAGTCATCCATCTCCGGTTCTTCCTCGGCGTTCAGGTGGTAGAGGTTGCCGAAGAACTCATCGAAGCCGTGGTTGGTGGGCAGCATGTGGTTCAGGTCGCCCAAATGGTTCTTGCCGAACTGACCCGTCCGATAGCCCTGGTTCTTGAGGGCCGCTGCGATGGTGATCAGCTTCTCGTTCATGCCGATCGGGGCCGCCGGAGCGCCCACCTTCGACAGGCCCGTGCGGTAGACGCTCTGGCCGGTGATGAACGACGACCGGCCGGCGGTGCACGACTGCTCGCCGTAGCTGTCGGTGAACATCATGCCTTCCTTGGCCAGCCGATCGATGTTCGGGGTCTGATAGCCCATGAGGCCGTGCGAATAGCAGCTGAGATTGCTGATCCCGATGTCGTCGCCCCAGATGACGAGGATATTGGGTTTTCCTTTGGGCATGATCATACTCCCGGTACGCCCCCAGGCATGGGGCGGCGCCAGATCATCACGGCCTCCTGGCCTGGAATATCGGCGGGACTCCGGGGAACGCCCCCCAAGTTCACCCTAGCGGCTGAACGGGTTCACCCGGGGGTGATCAGGGCTTGGCCGCGAAGACGGTCTTCCAGTCGCTCTTCATGCTGACGACCGTCCAGCCGCGAGCGCCGGCTTCATCCAGCGCCTTGTCCAGCTTGCCGATCTTCGATTGGCGGTCGTAGGCGTATTCACGGATACCGTCGTCGTGGTGGATCAGGATCTGCAAGTTGGGGCGCTGGCTGGAGGCGGAGTATTGCAGCATCTCCAGATCGCCGTCGGAATTGCCAACCGCCACGAGAGGGGCGCGGCCGATGTGGAGGTCGATATTGGCGGGTTTGCCGGGGCCGTCATCCATGCTGGCCAGCGCGGGCTGGGCGACCAGAACCCCCTTCCCTTCCCGAAGCTCGAACTTGGTCGTCATGCTGGTGCCGATCACCTGCTCGGGCGGCACGCCGTAGACCTGTTCAGCGAAGGTCCGCATGAACTGCACCTCCCCACCGGAGACGATGTAGGTCTTGAACCCGTAGGCGCGCAGATAGGCCAGAAGCTCCAGCTGCGGCTGATAGGTCAGAGCGGTGTAGGGCATGTGGAAGCGCGGATGCCGGGCCTGGTCGAGCCAGGCCTTCGCGACCGCTTGATATTCTCTGGTCGTCAGGCCGATCTGGACGGCGAAGACCGCCTCGACCAGATCCTTTTCGCTCAGCTTGGCCATGGCGGCCTGGTCCCGGTCGGCGATCGCGGCGAAGGCCGGCTTCTGGCGCAGCGACGGGTCCTTGGCCACCATCTGCCCGATCCGTTCCATCGCGAAGGCGAACTGGAAATAGATGGGCTGCTCGGCCCATAGCGTACCGTCGTTGTCGAACACCGCGATGCGCTCGGCCGGAGGCACGAAGTCGGGGCCCGGGCCGGTGACCTTCCCGACATAGGCGGTGATGGCGGTCTTGGCGGGGCCGGTGTTCCACGACGGCAGGGGATCGGTGGGCGCCGCGAGCCCCGGTGCGGCGGCCAGCGTCCATGAAGCGGCGAAGCCGACCAGGACGGCTCTGCGATTGGAAAGGAACATGACGCCTCCCGGACCGGTGATCCTCACGCGGTGAGCTTGAGTTGAAGGATGGGCAGGTTGGCGACCATCAGCGCGCTGAGCACACAAACGACGAACGCCAGGGCCACCAGGGCGCCCTTGATCGAGGTGGCCTTGAAAGTCTGAGCGATGCCGCCGAAGAACAGCGCCACGGCCAGCAGCACGGTCGCGCGCACGAAACGGTCACCGATGTCGTTGTCGCGCTGTCCCCGATTGAACAGGTCATCGGCCTGCTTCTGCAGGCGTTGGGCTTCGGCCAGCCGTGCCGAATGGTATTCGGGCATGACGAAGGGCGAGGCCGGCGCGGCGGGGTTGATCAGCGGTTCAGTTCGCAGCCAGGCCTCGAAGGCCTTGGCGAATTCGGGACGGAACCGCTGGCGATAGAACGCCTGCAGGATCGGCTCGTTCTGAGCCGCGGCGCCGAGCCAGCCCTGAAACATCAACAGGTCGGCCGTCTGCAGCTGTCCGCCTTCGGTGATCGCGCTGCTCGCCTCCACCCGGGCCGCTCCGGCCTGGGCGTAGTGCGCGGCCTGCTCGCCGTCCCACAACGCGGCCTGGAAGCCGACCCAGGAGGTCATGGCGGCGGCCAGGGAGATGACCACGGCGGCTGCGACCTCGACGACCCAGGCGCGATCGAACCGTTCGCTCATGCCCGCGTCCTCTCATCTTCCGCCCCATCCTTGTCGGGATCGAATTCCTGCATGTCCTTTTCCAGGAAGTAGTTCAGGACGGTGCGGATCAGGGCGATGGCCCCCAAGCGTCCGATGTCGTCCCAGGTCGGCGAGATGGCGGTGCGGACGATGTCGGCGGCCAGGGCGAACTCGAGCGCCAGTACGATCCATCGCGCGAACTGGGCCCAGAGTTCACGTCGAGCCTGGCGCGAAGGACCATTCCGACCGGCCAGGGCGACACCGGCCTGAACCAGGGTTTCCACCATGCCGACCGCGATGCACAACACCGAACACAGCTCGGCGGCGAGCGCGACATAGCTGGCGCATTCGCGCAGCAGCAGTTCCATGGACAACCTCGGGATAAACGCCTTCGAGGAATGTCAGCAAAGGGCGTTCACGCCGCCCGCGCTATCCGGCGAAGCGCCGAGGAGGGCCGGGAGAAACCTGCATGAACGGCCGGATCGATAGGGAATCCCCCCCCTCAACTCGGGTGATCGCCGGATCGATCAGCGCCCCCGCTCATGATCACTTTTGAAATCTCGCGATGAAGGTGGATCCGCGAATGTTGCGTCCGCCGTCGATTTCAAATGACCGAGGAGGTGGGGAACAGGATGAAGAGTTTCGACAATTCCGCCCCCTCCTCAAAGACTTGGCGAAAACCGCTGAGAGAGGCGATGGTCTGGATTCCGGGCGGTGTCTTCACCATGGGATCCGACGATCACTATCCCGAGGAGCGGCCGGCGCGTCGGGTCTCCGTCGACGGATTCTGGATCGACCCCCATCCTGTCACTAACCGCCAGTTCGCCCAGTTCGTGAACGACACGGGCTACGTCACCTTCGCCGAACTGCCGCCTGATCCGAAGGATTATCCAGGCGCCGATCCGGCGCTGCTGGTGGCTTCCTCGATGGTGTTCACCCCGCCGCGCGGCGCGGTCGATCTGCGGCATCACCTGCAGTGGTGGGCGTTCGTCCCGGGCGCCGACTGGCGACACCCCTACGGCCCGGGCAGCGATCTGCAGGGACTGAGCGACCATCCGGTGGTCCATGTCGCCTGGGTCGATGTCGTGGCCTATGCCGAGTGGGCGGGGCTTGAGATCCCGACCGAGGCGGAGTGGGAATTCGCGGCGCGCGGCGGGCTGGACGGCGCCGAATACGCCTGGGGCGACACGTTCCTGCAGGACGGCCGGCACATGGCCAACACCTGGCAAGGCGCGTATCCGCACCAGAACACCTTGGAGGACGGTTGGGCCCGGACCTCGCCGATCGGCGCCTATCCGTCCAACGGCTACGGCCTCCACGATATGATCGGCAACACCTGGGAGTGGACGGCCGACTGGTGGTCGATACCGGATGCGACGAGCGCGGCGCCCAGCTGCTGCGCGGCCAAGAACCCGAGGGGCGGGCTCGAGGAGGGCAGCTGCGAGACCGGCGGGCTTCCGATCCCCCGCAAGGTGCTGAAGGGCGGTTCGCACCTGTGCGCGCCCAGTTACTGCAAGCGCTATCGGCCGGCGGCGAGGCACGCTCAGCCGATCGACACCTCGGCGTCGCACGTGGGGTTCCGCTGCATCGTCAGATCCCGCGCCTGAGCCGCTCGGAGGCGACCATGACCAAAGTCCCGCTACCGAGTTGGTCCGACACCTCGCCCAGGCGGAAGATCCTGGATTTCGTGGCGCGCGTCACCCGCCCCGGCGGCCGCGACTACGTGGCGCCCGCGGACCGGATCGCCGTGTTCGACAACGACGGCACCTTGTGGGTGGAGCATCCGCTCTACGCTCAGGGCATGTTCGCCCTGGACCGCGCCAAGACCATGGCGGCGTCCCATCCCGAACTGGCCGCCAAGCCGGTCTTCCAGGCGTTCCTGAACCAGGACATGGCGGGGCTCGCGGCCTGTGGAAAGCAGGAAGTGGTCGAGCTCCTGCTGCAACTGCACGCCCACGCCACCGAGGAGTCGTTCGCGCTCGAGCTGGCTACCTGGCTGACCGAGGCCAGGCACCCGCGCTTCGACAGGCCCTACCCTGCCCTCGCCTATCAGCCCATGCGGGAGTTGTTGGCCTATCTGGCGGCCAATGATTTCCGCAATTTCATCGTGACGGCCGGCGGCGTGGACATGGTCCGGAGTTTCTGCGAGCAGGCCTACGGCGTTCCGCGCGAGCGCGTGATCGGCTCCAGCGGTAAGACGGAGTTCCGGCTGAACGGTCGTCGCGGCGAGATCCGCAAATTGCCCGAGCTGCAGTCGTTCAACGAGTACGCGGAAAAGCCGGTCAACATCGCCCTGCACATCGGTCGGCGGCCGATCCTGGCGTTCGGCAATTCCGACGGCGACCTGGCGATGCTGGAATACACCGCCTCGGGGCCTGGCCGCCGGCTGCCCATGCTGCTGCATCACGACGACGCCGAGCGTGAATACGCTTATGACAAGGACACCCATGTCGGGAAGCTGGACGTGGCTCTCAGCACGGCGATCGAGCGGGGTTGGACGGTCGTCAGCATGAAGGACGACTGGTCTCGGCTGTTCCGCGACAAGACCCTCTAGACGGCTCCACCTTAAGAGCAACGGCCCGTCGACCGGAGTCGGCGGGCCGTATGAAACCGTCCAGACGATCGGCTACTTCTTGCGGGCCGCCTTTTCGGCCGCATTGGCTTCCGATCGCGTGACGAAGCCGTCGTGGTTCGTGTCGAACGTGGCGAACCGCGGGCCGTAGTAGGCGTCGATCTCGGTGGGTGTGACGGAGCCGTCCTTGTTGGTGTCGAGAATATCGAACAGTCCGGCCTTGCCGATCTTCGGCCAGCCGTCGACCCCTTCGTCGCGGACCTGGGCCTTCACCAGTTCCGCGCCCTTTGTCCACTCGTCACGACTTAGCTTGCCGTCCTTGTTCCGGTCGGAGCGCATCAAGAAGTTTCGGCGGCTGTCCTGGTATTCCTTCTGCGTCACCTTGCCGTCCTTGTTGGCGTCGGCGAGCAGTTGCTGCGCGTTCGCGGCGGACGCCGAGAGCAGCGCCACGGCGGTGATGAGAACCAGTTTACGCATCATACAAGCCTCCAGGGGAAAGGGGCCTCGGCCCCGGGGAAGTCGCCGGCTCACGCGATTGGCTCGTCGCGAGAGGGATGCGCGCCGGCCATCAGAAGGCCTCGCCCACATAGAAGTAGAGGGCCGACGAACCGTCCCCGACGGCGTAATCGACGCTCATATTGAGGTGGTACTTGGTGGACGCCTCGAAGCGGACGCCGATCCCGGCCGCAGGCAACAGATCCTTAGTATTGAACTTGGAGAACTCGGGAGCCACCTCGCCGACGCCGGCGAAGGCCACCGCGCCGAAGCGCCCATAGATCTTGCGCCTCATCTCGGCCTGGACCGCGAACATGGCGTGGTCGCGATATTGCCCGGCGGTATAGCCGCGCAGATCGTTGCTCTGACCGTAGTTGCATAGATCGTAGAAAGGGCCGCCGTCGGTCGATCGGCAGACGGACCCGCGCCAGGCCACGACGGTCTTGTCGTTGACGTCGTGGTAGCCGTTCACCGCCGCGGTCACTCGGGAATAGTCGAAGTCGCTGCCCAGGGCGTCGGCCGACACCAGCCATTGGGCGCTGGCGTAGGTTCCCGACCGCGGATAGTACTCGCTGTTGCGGGTGTCGTACTCGATGGCGGGACCGAGTTGCGAAACCGTGCTTCGCAGCTCGATGTCAGGTAGTTCGAATTGCGGCAGGAGGCTGGTGGTCTCGAACGTCGAGTCCATCTTGATGTAGCGGAAACGCAGGCCCGCGTGGACGTGTTGTTTGACGTGGACCAGTCCCTCGACGATCGCGCCGCTGGATTTCTGTTCCAGTTCTATCGACCGCCCGCTGCCGCCGGCGTCCGAACCGATCCCGAAATAATCGACATTGAAAACCCCGGTCCCGGCTCCGGCCGTGATCCGATATTTGTCACCTCCGAGATAGGCTTTTTGGAAGGCGGCCACCGCCCAGCTCTTGGAGTCCGTGTAGAGGCCTCCGACGCCGCTGGTCCACGGGCGCGCCGAGCCGCTGGGCTTATACAGCGCCAGTCCCACAACGCCCAAGCCGCTGCCGATGGCCGGATTGGACAGAGGGATCGGCATGACGACGAAGCTGGGTTTGATGCTCCCCACCTGTTCGGCCGGGGTCTTCAGCGTGGTCGCGGAGGTTTCGACGTCCTGCGCCCACAGAGCGGTCGGCGAAGCGACTATGATTCCGCAGAGGAGCAGGCTTCGCATGACGGACGGCCTTCAGCACGTATCGCGTCAACTTTGGGCGCCGGTCGGGGCTGAACAATCAGGTGAAGTCCTAGCCCCCTTGTGGGAGCAGCAGTACTTTCAAGGCGGAGAGGCCCCAGCCTCAAGCCGTCGGGGGATTCAGGAGGCACAACTAAGGGTTTTACCGGGTAGATTATAGTGTCCGAGCGCTGCAACCGTGCTTTCGGGTAGAGGGAAGAGCTGTCGAAAATGCCTAGGGTGATCCAACCGTCATCGGCGCCATGCCTATTGGCGGGGATTGAATGTTTCGCCGAGGTTCCCGGCGGGAAAGCCCTGGCCATCGGACGCGGATCTGTCCGATCGCGGCCCACCGAGCTTCGATCCTGAAACTCTTCAAACCAAAGCAATCGCGCGACTAAAGGTTTGGTGGTGGGGTCTCGTACAACCTTTCGCGGAAATTCAACGAGCATTTCCCCTAAAAGCTGACAATTATAGTTCAAATTACTAGCAGAGCGAGAATCGAAGATGCCCTTGCCCAGCGCGCCGACCATTCTGCTCGCCGACGATCATTCGATCGTCCGGGCGGGGCTGCGCGAGGCGCTGGAGTCGCAGCCTGGCTGGACCATATGCGGAGAGGCTTCCAATGGGCGCGACGCCGTCCGCTTGGCCAAGGAGCTGGTTCCGGACGTCATGATCCTGGACATCAGCATGCCCGATCTCAGCGGCGTCATCGTGGCCCGGGATGTGCGCAAGTTGAAGACTCACACCGAGTTGCTGATCTTCACCATGCACGACAGCGAGCAGCTGGTGCGCGAAGTGTTCAGCGCCGGGGCGCGTGGATTCGTGCTCAAGTCGGCCTCGACCGACAATATCATCGCCGCCGTGGCCTCGCTGCTGAACCACAAGCCCTACTTCTGCCCCGGGATCACTGACGCCGTGCTGCGCGGTTACCTGTCGCCGGGCGGGCATGGGCTTGGGGAAGTCATCGAAGGGTCCGAGACCCTGACGACGCGTGAGCTGCTGATCGTCCAACTCCTCGCTGAATCTCGCAGCAACAAGGTGATCGCGTCGATGCTCGACATCAGCGTCAAGACCGTCGAGAGCCACCGCGGCAACATCATGCGAAAGCTCGGCGCCCATTCGCTGGCCGACATCGTGCGCTATGCGATCCGCAACAAGTTGATCGAGGCCTAGCCCCCACCTTTCCGAGGCGCCGCTGAATGCACATTGGCAAGCGCATGGCCGGCGGGTTCGATCCGGCGTTCTTCGAGTCCGCGCTGGACGCGTTCACGGCGAACGTCGCGGTCGTCGACCAGACCGGCGAAATCCTGGCGGTCAACGACGCTTGGGTGCAATTCATCGATCTCAACGGCATCAAGACCGTCGATCACGGCATAGGCTGCAACTATCTCGGCTTCTGCGATCGGCTGGGAACACCGGGCGGCGATACCGTGGCGGCCGGCCTGCGCGGCCTGCTCGCCGGCGGGGGCGGTCCCTTCAGGCACGAATATGTCATGCCGTTGGACACCGGGGCGTGCTGGGTGAAGTTGTCGGCCGTGCGGGTCGGACGTCCCGACCAGCCTTTTTTGATCGTGGCCCACGAGGACATCTCGATCCAGCGGCGCGCCGAGCTGGGCCTGCGGGAGGCCACGGCCCGCCTGCTCCACGCCGAGGATTCCGAACGGCGGCGTATCGCGCGCGAACTGCATGACAGCACCGCCCAGCACCTGGCGGGCGCCAAGCTGATGCTGCGGCGGCTGGACGCCAAGGACCCGGTCGGCACGGGCGTGGTCCGCGACGAGGTGTCGGCGCTGCTGTCCAGCGCCTTGGATGAAATCCGCAGCTTCGCTTATCTGCTCCACCCTCCAGCCCTGGAACATCTGGGGTTGGCGGCGGCGATCCGGCAATTCGCCACCGGCTTCTCGCGGCGCGCCGACGTGGCGGTGACGATCGACATTCCCGACGATTTCCCCCGACTGTCCCATGCCACGGAGATCGCGCTTTACCGCGTGGTGCAGGAGGCCCTGGCCAACGTCCACAGCCATTCCGGCAGCCAGCAGGCGCTTGTCAGGCTAAGGATCGCCGGCGAGATGGTGCTGCTCACGGTTCGTGATTTCGGCTCGGGCCTGCCGCCCCGGCGCGGCGGCGCTTCGGGTGTCGGGCTCGAGGGCATGCGCCTTCGGCTCGAGTTCCTGAAGGGCCATCTGTCGCTGCGCAACGCGGAACCGGGCCTGGCTCTAGAGGCATGGGTCCCGTTCCTGCCCGAGGGCGACGACTGATCTTAGGTCCAGATGTGGGAGAGCCGGCCCTACACATGCGTCGGGACATGTGGGCCGGCTCTCGACCCGCAACCACGGCCGCGCTCTTGGGGGATGAGCGAACCGGAGCTTGCCAAGGGAAATCGGGGGTGACGCCTTGACGTGCGAGCAAGGCCAGATTGCCGCCGCGGTGATGCGAGCGCCATCAGGTCAAACCCTAGGACGAGGCGCAAAAACCCTTATGACCCAGAATTTGCTCAGGCCAGATGAACGGAATTCTTGATCGTCGTCGTGGCGGCCAGCTTTTGGCGCGCGCGATCGATGGCGTCGTCGAGGAGCTTCAGGAACTCCGACTGCATCCGCATCGACTCGACATCCGACGCCCTCACCCCATCCAGCGTCGACTGTCGGATTTCTTCGAGCTGTTCGAGCGACAGCGCCGCGCAAAGGCGGAGGCTGAGGAACTGCAGCGCGGCGACTCGGATCTCAAGATTTGTCATCGGCATGTCGCTGAGGAGACCGGGGGCGAGCAAATACGGACGGAAAGCACGTTGGTCTTGACGATGATCGACGGTAACCATGGAGTTCAAGCTGCGCCACGACCGACTCCCCGCAGGCGAATCCCAAGACGACATCGAAGTAGAACGGGCGAAACGTTGTTTGGGTCGTTCACAAGTCTAGTTAATGCGGCAGAGCGGCTGGAGAAGGGGGCAGCCAGTCGACCGTTAGGGAAATTCCCGGACTGAGCGAACAGCACGCGCATGGCTCGCGAACCATCCTCGCTACGCGGGGACCGCGCGATAAACACATATGAGTAATGGGTGGGATGTTTCTTCCGGGCCGTCCACCCTTATCGTGGCGTCTTAAGCGATCTGAAATCGGGCGAACCCCCATACCGCAACAGGAAAACGCCCCACTAGGTGATAGGGGATCAGGCTTTTGCGGCAAACTGTGGAGATTGTGCCACGGACCGCTACGAGCAGACGGTCCTGACCGCCTTCGCTCAAGTGGACGTCTCTCTACCCTGAACGCCGACGACGCGGCCATCGCCGCTTACGGCCGTTCAGGGTTCCAGGCCTCGAAGATGTGCGCCCAGGGCAGCGCCTGGCTGACGCCGTCCGGTTATTCGTGGCTTCGGGCATTGGCGGAGCTTCGCAACCTAACTGACCAAACGCCGAATTTGGTCAGGCCAGTTGCTTGTGCCGATGCATAAGCTCGCTATTGTGCGGCTCCAAGCGACGCCGACTCCAAGGCGCGTCGAGGTGTCGGGAGAGCGCTGAATGCAAGCGAAAACGGCTGTCGTCGGCCTTGCGGCTCTCTTGTCGCTGGGCTTCGCCGCCCAGGCTCTGGCCTCCGAGCCGGTGGTCCCGTCGAGTCCGGCCGGTGTCTGCAAAGGCAGTGACGGCGCCGCCGCGGCCTTCGGCGGACGGCGTACCTTCCGCTGGAGCCCTGAGGCCCTGCAATACGCAAAGGTGCATCGGACCGATCCGGCGATCGCCCCGGCCTACGCGGCGGTGATCAAGCGCGCCGACGCCGCTCTGGCCGGTCCGATCTACACCGTGGTCGACAAGACCCGCACGCCGCCCAGCGGCGACAAGCACGACTATATCTCGATGGGACCGTACTGGTGGCCCGATCCGACCAAGCCGAACGGCGAGCCCTACATCCGCCGCGACGGCGAGTTCAATCCCGAACGCTCGACCAACGCTTTCGACGTCATCGACCTGGACGCCATGAGCGCCTCGGTCGAGGCTCTCTCCCTGGCCTACTGGTTCACCGACGACCCCCGCTACGCGACCAAGGCCGCTCAGTTGCTGCGTGTCTGGTTCCTGGATCCGACCACCCGGATGAACCCTAACACCAAGTACGCCCAGGGCGTGCCGGGCCGCACTACTGGCCGGGCCGAGGGCGTGCTCGACACCTACCGCCTGCTGCGCGTGATCGAGGCCGTCGGCCTGCTGGCCCCGTCCAAAGCTTGGTCGGCCGCCGACCAGAAGGGCCTGGAGCGGTGGTTCGCCGACTACACGACCTGGATGCGCACCGATCCGAACGGGCGTGAAGAGCAGGCCGCGGCCAACAACCACGGCATCTGGTTCGACTATCAGCTGGCGGGCTTCTCGCTGTTCGCTCGCGAGGACGCTGTGGCGCGGCAGGTGGTGGCCGAGGCCGGCGCGCGCCGGATCGCGACGCAGGTCGCGCCGAACGGCTCGCTGCCGCTGGAGCTGACCCGCACGCGCGCCCTGCACTACAGCTATTTCGCCCTGGAAGCCCTGGTCGGCACGGCTCAGTTCGGACGCTGCATGGACCTTGACCTGTGGCGCTATCAGACCGCCGACGGCCGCGGCCTGCGGGCGGCTTTCGATTTCCTGGCGCCCTATGTCGGCCAGGAAGCCAGCTTTCCCTATCCGGAGCTGAAGCCGGAAGACGCTTCATCCGAAGCTCTGCCGCTGTTCGCGGCGGCCGCGAACGCTTATGGCGACAAGGCCTTGGCCGGGAAAGCCGAAGCGCTGGCTCAGCGTTACCCGGCTAGCCTCAGTCGCTTGGTCGCGCCTGTTAGGCCTTAGGGTTTCAAGCTAAGCCACTGAGCAGAAAGGCGATGCGCGACCCATGCTCGCGTTTCGCCTTCAGTCGCCGATGAACCGATAACCGATCCCCGGTTCGGTCAGGATCATCTTCGGCGTCGAGGGATCGGCTTCCAGCTTCTGGCGCAACTGGCCGACGAACACCCGCAGGTACTGGGTGTCGTGAGCATGGGCCGGGCCCCAGACGGCGGTCAAAAGATCCTTGTGGGTCAGCACTTTGCCGCGCGCCTGGGCTAGGCGCGCCAGGACTTCGTATTCGCGGGGCGAGACCTTCACCACGGCCCCGTCGCGGGTGACCAGGTGCTTTTCGAGATCGATCTCGACCGCCCCGGCGCGGATCGGCGCCTGCGGCCCTTGGGCTTGGCCGCGCTGACGCAGGGCCACGCGAAGACGGGCCAGCAACTCCCCGACCCCGAACGGCTTTTCCACATAGTCGTTGGCGCCCAGGTCCAGGGCCTGGATCTTCTCGGCCTCGCGGTCGCGGGCCGACAGGATGACGATCGGACCCTCGTAGAAGGCCCGGGCCTTCTCCAGCAGGTCCTTGCCGTCCATGTCGGGCAGGCCCAGGTCCAGGACCACGGCGTCGGGCGACCACAGCGCGATGCCGCGCAGGCCCTCCTGGCCGCTGTCGGCCCGCAGCGGCTCGTAGCCCGCCGCGTCCATGGCCGGGCCGAGGAAGCGGTGGATCTGAGGCTCGTCGTCGATGATCAGGATGCGCTGACGCAGGGTGCTCATGGGCCCGTCATAGCAGATGATGGGGAGTCGCGACGGCCTTGGGCAAGCTGATCAGGATGCGCGTGCCTTTGCCGTCGTGGATGGGGCTGGCGGCGGCGATCCGCCCGCCCATGGCGTCGATGAAGCCCTTGGAGATCGACAGGCCCAGGCCAGCGCCCTGACTGCGGTCGGTCGGCTCCTCCATGCGGCGGAACTTCTCGAACACCTGCTCCAGCTCGGCGGTGGGAATCCCCCTGCCCTCGTCCTCGATGCTGATCACCACGTTCGAGCGGTCCTCGTAGGCGGCCATCTCGATCCGGGTGCCTGGCGGGCTGTAGGCGATGGCGTTCTCCAGGATATTGACCACGGCCTGCTCCAACAGACTGGCGTCGGCCCGCACTAGGCTGAGCTCGGCCGGGAAGTCGCGGGTCAGGATCCGGGTTTCCAGCCGGCGCGAGACGCGGTCGGCGGCCGCGCCGAGAACGTCGCGGACGTCGGTCCAGTCGGTGCGCAGCCGCAAGGCCCCGCCCTCCAGCCGGGTCATGTCCAGCAGGTTGCCGACATAGCGGTTCAGCCGCTCGGCTTCCTCGCGGATGCTCAGCAGCAGGTCGTCGCGCACCGCCGTGGTCATGCCCTTGCCGAAGTCCAGCAGGGTGCTGGAGGCCCCGAGTACGGTCGACAGCGGCGTGCGCAGGTCGTGGCTGATGGAGTTCAGCAGGGCCGAGCGGAAGCGATCGGCGCGGCGCAGGGTCTCGGTCTCGACCGCTTCCGTCGCCAGTTCTGCCCGCTCCAGCGCCACGGCGCCTTGCTCCAGAAGGGCCAGCAGCAGGCGTTCGTCCTCAGATCCCGGCGCCATGGCTCCGGCCTCGATCCCCGCCACCCCGGCCCGCGACCGTACGCCTTGCAGCGGCCAGAAGGTCCAGCGAGTCTGCGGCAGAGTGCCGGTGCCGAAGCCGGCGGCCTCGCCCTTCTCCCAGGCCCAGCGGGCGGCGGCCATAGGCGCCGCGTCGAGCTCGTCCAGAGTCGGCGCGCCGGCGGCGGCCTGGAGTTCGCCGCCGGTCGGCAGCAGCACCACGGCCTTGGCCCCCACGGCTGCCGCGGCCTGCTCGGCCAGGGCCTTGGCCGCGGCGTCGCGTCCGGTCGCCGCCGAGAAGGTCCGGCTGGCCGCCAGCAGGGCCGACACCGCCGAGGCCCGCCGCTGGGCGTCGCGGCCCTGGTCCCGCACTCGCCCGGCCAGGCCGCCGGCCGCCAGGGCCACGGCCCAGAACACGATCAGCGTCAGAAAGTCGGTCGGCGCGCCGATCGCGAACGAATGGCGTGGCTCCAGGAACATGTAGTTGTAGACGAAGAAAGCCACCGTCGCGGCGGCCAAGGCCGGTCGCAGGCCGCGCAGCACGCCCGCCGCCAACACGGCGGCCAGGAAGATCATGCCCAGGTCCACGCGGTCGAAGAGGACGTCCAGGCCCCAGGCCACGCCCGTCGCGGCGGCCACGCAGCCGGCGGCCAGAAGATAGCCGGTCCAGCCCGCGGCCCGCCGCCGCGGCGGCTCGACCACGGCCTCATGCGTGGCCTCGGTGACGACGTGGATCGCCTCGCCCCGCGCCTCGCGCAGCATCTCCGCCGCCAGCGATCGGCCCATGAGCTCGCGCCAGCGGCTGTCGACCGACTTGCCGATGACGATCTGGGTGACGTTGTTGCGGCGGGCGTAGGCCATCACCGTGGCCACGATGTCGGCGCCGCTGAGCACCACGGTCGAGCCGCCCAGCTGCTCGGCCAGCTTGAGGGCGTCGCGCAGCCGCGCCCCGGCTTCGGGACCGGTCACGGGCTGGTCGAGGCGGTCGACGTGGGTCACCGTCCACGGCGCATCCATCATCATGTCCGACAGCCGCCGGCCGGCCCGCACCAGGCTGGCGGCCATGGCGTCGCCACCCACCAGCACCAGGATCCGCTCGCCCGCCGCCCAGGGGCCTTCGACGCCCTTCTCGCGCATGGTGGCGACCAGCTGGTCGTCGACGGTCTGGGCCGCCCGGCGCAGGGCCAGCTCGCGCAGGGCCGTCAGGTTCTCGACCTTGAAGAAGTTCTCCGAGGCCAGGCGAGCGGTCTCGGGCACATAGACCTTGCCCTCGGTGAGCCGCTCGCGCAGCTCGTCGGGCGTGATGTCGATGACCTCGATGGCGTCGGCCCGCGACAGGGCGCTGTCGGGCACGGTTTCGCGCTGGCGAACCCCGGTGATGCGCTGGACGACGTCGACCAGGCTCTCCAGGTGTTGGACGTTCAGGGTGGTCCAGACGTCGATGCCGGCGGCCAGAAGCTCCTCGACGTCCTGCCAGCGCTTGGGATGGCGCGAGCCCGGGACATTGGAATGGGCATATTCGTCGACCAGCAGCAGGGCCGGCTTGCGGGCCAGGGCCGTGTCGAGGTCGAACTCCATCATGACATGGCCGCGATGGTCGATCGGCTTGCGGGGCAACACCTCCATGCCGCGAAGCAGGCTCTCGGTCTCGCGCCGGCCATGGGTTTCGACCAGGCCGATCAGCACGTCCTGGCCATCGGCCTTCCGGCGCCGGGCGGCGCGGAGCATCTCGTAGGTCTTGCCCACACCCGGGGCCATGCCCAGGAACACCTTCAACCGCCCTCGGCCCGCCCGGTTGGCGACCGCCAGCAGCGCCTCGGGATCGGGGCGGTTCGTCTCGGAAGAGTCGAGCATGATGACGGGGTCTCCGGGGAGGAGCGCAGTCTAAGCCATCAGGCCTCGAAACGCATGCCGTCGTAGGCCGGCTCGACGCCTGGCGGCAGTTTCGCGGCCAAGGCGTTGAAATCCAGATCGATGTGCAGATTGGTCAGGATGGCGCGACGCGGCCTGGCGCGGGCGATCCACTCCAGGGCCAGGCCGACATGGGCGTGGGTCGGGTGCGGCGTCCAGCGCAGGGCGTCCACCACCCAGACGTCGAGGCCGCTCAGCGCCGCCCAACTCTCCTCCGGAAAGCCGATGGCGTCGGGCGTGTAGGCGACGTCGCCGAACCGGTAGCCGACGGCGCGGATTTCGCCGTGATCGACGTCGAAGGTGGTGACCGGGATTGTCCCGCTGGGGCCGTCGATCTCCCAGGCCTGGCCGTGCGGGGCGATCAGGTGCGCGTCGCAGATGGCCGGATAGCCGCCCTGGCTCTCGAAGATGTAGCCGAACCGTCGACTCAGGCTGGCCGTGGTGTAGGCGTCCATGTAGGTCGGCACACGCTTGCGGGCGTTCAGGAAGAACGGGCGCAGGTCGTCGATGCCATGGGCCTGGTCGGCGTGGTCGTGGGTGAACAGGCAGGCGTCCACCCGCTTGACCCCCGCCCTCACCGCCTGAAGCCGGAAGTCCGGGGCTGTGTCGACGACGACCGTGGTCTCGGCCGCCGGATCCGAACCGGGCCGCCGCACCAGCATCGAGCAGCGGGTGCGGATGTTCTTCGGTTCGGCCGGGTCGCAATCGCCCCAGTTGCCGTCGGCGCGCGGCACGCCGCCCGACGAGCCGGAGCCCAGGATCGTGAACTCCAGCTTGCCGGTCATTGCCGAGGAATCCGGTCGAACAAGGCGAAGAAGGCGTCTTCGGTGCGCTGTTCGGCGTCGGCCCGGGTCCAGCCCCGGATCTCGGCCAGCTTGTCCAGCACGTGGGGCAGATAGGCCGGCTCGTTGCGGCGACCGCGCATCGGCACGGGGGCCAAGTACGGACAGTCGGTCTCGAGGATGATCTTGTCGGCCGGCATGTCGGCGATGATGTCGCGCACGTCCTGGGCCTGCTTGAAGGTGGCGATGCCCGAGACCGAGAACCACGCCCCCAGCGCCGCCGCCCGCTTCGCCAGTTCCGCGCCGCTGGTGTAGCAGTGCATAAGGATCTTGAACGGGCCCTTGGCGTGCTCCTCCTCGAGGATCGCGCCCATCACCTCGTCGGCCTCGCGGGTGTGGACCACCAGCGGCAGGCCGGTCTGGCGGGCGGCGGCCACATGGGCGCGGAACACGTCGGCCTGCACGTCGCGCGGGCTGAGGTCGTAGTGGAAGTCCAGGCCGGTCTCGCCGATACCGATCACTTTGGGGCGGCCCGCCAATTCGATCAAACGCTCGGTGGTCAGGTCGACATGGTCCTTGGCTTCGTGTGGGTGAGCCCCGACCGTGCACCAAATGTCGTCATTGGCCATGGCGATGGCGTGGACGGCTTCGAACGACGGGATCTTGTCGCAGATGGTGACCATCAGCGCGATCCCGGCCTCGCGGGCGCGGTCGATCACCGCTTGGCGGTCCTCGTCGTACTGATGGGCGTGAAGGTTTACGTGGCTGTCGATGAGCATGCGGTCACATGGCCGCCCGGGCGGCGGCGCGCAAGTCCATGATCGCCGTCCAGAACACGTCGGCGCGGTCGAGGTTCACGGCCTCGGCCTCGCCCGGCGCGCGGACGATCTTCTCCCAGGCCGCCACCCAGCGGTCCAGGCCGGCGGGGGGGCGCTCACCCGCCATGCCGGTGGCCATGGCGTGGATCTGGTCGCCCAGGCGGTCGAACAGGAGCTCGAAGCGCTGGGCGCCCTCGGCGCCACGGAAGGTGTCGGCCATGGCCAGCAGTGCGCCTTCATCCAGGTCGGGCAGCTTGCGCAGGATTTCGCCCGCCGCGTCGTCGGCCTCGATGGCCCCGGCGGCGGCCAGTTGCAGCGCCCGGCCCGGCGCGCCCTTGGCCATCCGGGACAGGCGATCGGCGTCGTGGGCCGAGACCCCGGCCCGCTGCTGGACCATGGTCGCGGCCAGGTTCAGGTGCGGCGCGGGCACCGGCAGTCGGCGGCAGCGCGAGCGGATCGTCGGCAGCAGGCGGCCGGGCGAATGGCTGATCAGCAAGATCACTCCGCGCGGCGGCGGCTCTTCGAGCGTCTTCAGCACGGCGTTGGCGGCGTTGACGTTGAGATCGTCGGCCGCGTCGATGATCGCCACCCGATAAGGCGAGACGGCGGGCGAATTGGCGAAGAAGGCCGGCAGCAGGCGGGCCTCGTCCACCGGGATCGACTTGCGGGCCTTGCCGTCGTCGGTTTCGCGCTCCAGGACCATCAGGTCCGGATGCGAGCGCGCCGCGACCTGGCGGCTGATGATGTCGGTCGGGGCGGACCCCAGGGTTCCGAAGGCGGGATCGGGTCGCGCGCCCAGCAGGCGGCGGGCCATGCGATAGGCCAGGGTCGCCTTGCCGACGCCCTCGGGACCCGTCAGCAGCCAGGCGTGGTGCAGCCGGCCGCGATCCAGGGCGTCCAGGAACGCCAGCTCTGCGGTCTCGACGCCGTCGATGGCGAACACGTCGCGAGGATGAGGCGGCGCATCCATGCTCTAGAGGCCCAGCCGCGTGGATACCGCGTTCCAGACGTCGGCCCAGACGGCGTCGATCTCATCGTCGGCCTCGATCACCACGCAGCGTTCCGGCTCGCGGCGAGCGATCTCCAGGAAGGCCTCACCCAGCCGCTTGTGGAATTCCAGCCCCTTGGATTCGAAGCGGGCTTCGCCGCCCCGGGCCAGGGCGCGCTCCAGGCCGGTCTCGGCCGGGATGTCGAAGATCAGCGTCAGGTCCGGGATCGTGCCGCCCAGGACGTGCTCCTCCAGCGCCTTGATCAGGCCGATCGGGGCTTCGCCACCGGCGCCCTGATAGGCGCGGGTGCTGTCGGCGAAGCGGTCGCACAGCACGATGGCCCCGCGCTCCAGGGCCGGGCGGATCACCCGCTCGATGTGGTCGCGCCGCGAGGCGTACATCAGCAGCGTCTCGGTGACCGGCGACCAGCGATCGACGTCGCCGTTGAGGATCAGGTCGCGGATCTGCTCGGCGCCCGGGCTGCCGCCCGGTTCGCGGGTCAGCACCACGTCGGCGCCGTCCGCCTTCAGGCGTTCGGCCAAGCGGCGGATCTGGGTGGACTTTCCAGCCCCCTCGCCGCCCTCGAAACTGATGAAGGTTCCACGCGTCACGGGCTTCAAATCGGCCGTAACGCCCGTCTTGTCCAGAGCCGATCGCTGTCTGGTTTAGGGTCTCAGCACGGTGGCGTCGGAAAAGCCCAGGGCGGCGACGCGATCGCGCACGCCGAAGGCTTCGGCCTCGTCCGGGCCGGCCTTGACCACCACGCGATAGAGCGTGCCCTGGGCGCGTTCCACCGACTCGATCGAGGCTTCGCCGGCCCCGCTCAGCTGGGCGGCGGCGCGCTCGGCGTTGGCGCGGTTGGCGAAGGATCCGGCCTGGACGCGATAGGCGCTTTCGACGCCGACCTCGGCGAAGGCCGGCGCGGGTTCGGCCGGAACCACGGGTACGGGGGTCGGCGGGGTGTACGGCACGAAGTCCGGATCGGCGGCCTTCGGTGGCGGCGGGGCGTCCCAGGCCGGCTGAGCCGGCGGCAGGCCGGTCGTGTAGACGCGGGGCTTGGCCGGCGGCGTATAGCGCGAGCCAAGATCCGTTTCAGGCGGCGGCGCGGCCGAGGCGATCATCCGGCGCTGATCGAAGGGCGTCTTGCCGGCGGGACCGATATAGCGGACGCGGACATGGGCCACGCCCGCCCGGCCATAGCCCAGCTGCTCGGCGGCGGCCTTGGAGAGGTCAATGATCCGGCCGTCGACGAACGGGCCGCGATCGTTGACCCGCACCTGCATCTTGCGGCCGTTGTCGAGATTGGTGACCTCGACGATGCTAGGCAGCGGCAGGGTCTTATGGGCCGCCGACGGCAGATCCATGTCGAAGATCTCGCCGTTGGCCGTGCGGCGGTTGTGGAACTGCTCACCGTACCACGAGCCGATCCCCTTCTCGTCATAATCGGGATCGGCCTTCGGATAATACCAGATGCCCTTGATCTGATAGGGCTTCTCGGTGCCGCGCAGACCGTTGGTCGAGCCGGGCGGCGGCGGGCCCGAATAAGGTCTGGCGGTCGAGCTGGTTTGCGGCAGGCGGGTCGGCAGCGGCGTGGCGCAAGCGGCCAGGCCCGCGCAGCCCAAGGCAGCCACGGCCACGCCGCGCAGCAGACGGAAGTCGCCTCGCGCCTCGCCTCCCATGACCCAGCCGCCCTCCTGAAGCTTGTATACCAGCAAACAGGGTCGTTCAGGAGGCTTTAGGTCCGGTTAACCAACGGTGCGACCAAACGACCGCAAACGGACTGGAGCCGGCGCGCGACCGCTGATATAGCCCCCTGCTCCGGGCAGGTGGCCGAGTGGTTTAAGGCAGCGGTCTTGAAAACCGCCGTGGGTGAAAGTCCACCGTGGGTTCGAATCCCACCCTGCCCGCCATATCTCCCGAGACCCTGTCCATGTCCCAATCCGCCAGCACCGCCGTCTATGGCTTCCCGCCCTCCGACGTGATCGACGTGCCCGGCGGCGCGGTCCAGACCTCGCCCCTGGTCGTCGGATCCTCCGATCTGGCGGACCTGGCCGAGGGCTCGCTGGACGAGATCGTCATCCAGGCGCCGGCGGGAGTCGCCGAGCGGCGGTATGTCCTGGCCCAGGCCCTGCGGGCGCTGAAGGTCGAAGGGCGCCTGACCGCCTTGGCTCCCAAGGATCGTGGCGGCCTGCGGATGAACAAGGAACTGACCGCGTTCGGGTGCGTGGTCGGTGAGAGCGCCAAGCGCCACCAGCGGATCTGCGTTGCCCTCAAGCCCGCTTCGCCCGTCGGCCTGGACGCCGCCATCGCCGAGGGCGCGCCCCGCCGGCTGGACGGCGACGGCCTGTGGACCCAGCCGGGCGTGTTCAGCTGGGACCGCCTGGACCCCGGTTCGGCGCTGCTGTTGAAGTCGCTGCCGCCGCTGGCCGGTGTCGGCGTCGACCTGGGCTGCGGCATCGGCGTTCTGGCCCACGCGGTGCTGACCTCGCCCAAGGTGACCAAGCTGACCCTGATCGACCTTGACCGCCGGGCGGTCGAGGCGGCCAAGCGCAACGTCAACGATCCGCGCGTCGAGGTCGTCCAGGCCGACGCCCGGCGCGGCGGCGACCTGGCGTCGGGTCTGGACTTCGTGGTCACGAACCCGCCGTTCCACGAGACCGGCGTCGAGGACAAGGGCCTGGGCCAGGCTTTCATCACCTCGGCGGCCGGCATGCTGCGCAAGGGCGGCGCTCTGTGGATCGTGGCCAACCGCCACCTGCCCTACGAGGCGGTGCTGAACGAGCACTTCAAGACCGTCCGTCCCATGGCCGACGCCGGCGGGTTCAAGGTCTACGAGGCCCGGAAATGACCAAAGCCCTGATGGCGCGTCTGGATCGCCTGCTGGCCAATCTCGGCTACGGCAGTCGTCGCGACGTCCAGGCTTTGGTCTCGGCCGGCAAGGTCACGCTGGACGGCGCGGCGATCAAGGACGCGGGCCAGAAGATCGCCGTCACCGCCGACCTGCCCAACCATCTAAAGATCCGGGGCGCCCCAGTCGATCCGCCGGCCCCGCTGGTGCTGATCATGCATAAGCCGCTGGGCGTGGTCTGTTCGCACCGCGAGGACGGCGAGCGGATCTATGATCTGCTGCCCAAGCGCTGGCAGATCCGCGACCCAGCCCTGTCCAGCGTCGGGCGGCTAGACAAGGATACCTCCGGCCTGATCCTGATCACCGACGACGGCGACTTCCTGCACCGGGTGATCTCCCCCAAGCGCCATGTGCCCAAGGTCTATCACGCCACGCTCGACCGCCCGCTGGTCGGAACCGAAGGCGCGGCCTTCGCCAGCGGGACCCTGATGCTCGAGGGCGAGGAAAAGCCCCTGCTCCCGGCCCAGCTGGAAATCCTGGGCGAGCGCGAGGCGCGGCTGACGATCACCGAGGGGCGCTATCACCAGGTGCGCCGGATGTTCGCCGCCGTGGGCAACCACGTCGTCGCCCTGCATCGCGAGCGGATCGGCGGGATCGCCCTGCCCGACAATCTGGAGCCGGGCGAGCACCGCATCCTGACGGCCGCGCAGGCCGAAGAGGTCTTCGATGTCTGAAGCGAAGCCCGAGGAACGCCTGATGGACGCCCGGGGGCATCGTTGCCCGGTGCCGACCCTGCGCTTGCGCCGGGCGCTGGAGGAAGCGCCGCCCGGCGGGCTGGTGCGCTTGCTCGCCGACGATCCCCTGGCCCGCATCGACGTGCCGCATTTCGCCGCCAGCGCCGGTGTCACGGTGCTGGAGGTCGTCGACGCCCCGAACGGCGCGATCAGCTTTCTGGTGGCGAAGGCGCCTTGAGCGGAATGGCCTTGGGACCCTCCAGCAGGGCCCGAGGCCGTTCGTCCAGCGCGATCTCCATCTCGGTGGCCAGGGCTCCGCCGAAGAACACGGCGTTGACGCTCCACGACAGCCAGATCAGGAAGATGATCACCGCCGAGATCGAGCCGTAGGTCGCGCCCAGATGGGCCACCTGCTCGACGTAGAAGGCGCTGGCCCAGGACATGAACACGCACATCACCGCCGCGGCGAAACCGCCGACGGATGAGGCGCGCCAGCCGACCGGCTCGCGCGACATGGCGTAGCGGTAGATCAGGGTCATGCCGACCAGCAGGCCCAAGCTGGCCCAGGTCCACTCGCTCTGGATCCACGAGGCGCCCGCCAGGGGGCGCAGGTTCAGGGTGCTGGACAGCAGGCGGAAGGTCAGGAACACGCCTGACATCACGAACAGCAGGACGAAGGCGGCGACCAGCACGACAAGGGCCATGAAGTTGAAGCCGAAGAAGCCGCGCTGGTTCTCTTCATCATGGATGAAGGACAGGCCCGCAAGCAGGGCCTTGAACCCGCGGTGGGCGGCGTAGAGACCGATGATCAGGACAACGGCGCTTTGGGCCGAGACCGCCTTTTCCGGGGCGTGGGCCAGGCGGGCCAGCTCGCTCTGGAAGATTGGTCGGGCCCCCGACGGCATCAGGAAGGACAGCTTGTCGGCCTGGTAGGCGGCCTGTTCCGGGGTGAGCAGCAGGCTGAAGAGGCCGATCAGGATCGCCAGCCCCGGGAACACGGCCAGCAGGATGAAGAACGAGACGCCGCCGACATAGAGCATGACGTCGCGGCCCCACAGGCGCTGCAGGGCCAGGCCCAGAACGCGGAGGGTTTCGGTCACCCAATGGATGGGATCGAGATCGAGGTCCCGGAAGCGAAGACGGTCCTGGGGGGATTTCATGGGCCGGAAACTGGCCTCGGCGCCGCTTCGACGCAAGCTCGCCACGGAAAAAACGTGGAATTCAGAGACAAAGACCCGCCGCTTCAGGGAAAGCGGCGGGCCTCCGCAGGACGAACCTGAACCGATCGCCGCATCGAGGGACGGGTGGCGCGACGGCCGGTTGCAGGATCAGGTTTAGACCCCCTCGGCTGAACCGCACCTGAATGACGCCGTCAGGGAACGGCGTTCAAAGCGCGCCCTCCTCTTTGAGGGCGGCGATGGCCTGCGCCGAGAAGCCCCAGTCGCTAAGGGCCGTGTCGTTGTCGGCCCCGATCATGGGCGGCGGGCCCTGGATCGCGCCCGGCGTGGCCGAGAAGCGCGGCGCCGGCGCCGGCTGGGTGACTCCGGCCACCTCGACGAAGGTCTGGCGCGCGGCGTTGTGCGGGTGGGCCGGCGCCTCATCCATCGTCAGGACCGGGGCGAAGCAGACGTCGGTGGCGTCCATCAGGGCGCACCATTCGTCGCGGGTCTTGGTCGCGATCACCGCCGCCAGCTTGTCGCGCAGCTGCGGCCACTCGTCGCGGCTCATCTGATGCTGGAACTGCGGGTCTGTGATCCCGGTCTTTTCAAGCAGTAGCAGGTAGAACTGCGGTTCGATCGAGCCGATCGATATCCAGCGGCCGCAGCTGCATTGATAGGTGTCGTAGAAGTGCGCCCCGCCGTCCAGGAGGTTGGAGCGCCGGCCCTCGCCCCACATGCCGCCGGCCTTGAAGCCGTAGAACATCGCCATCAGCGAGGCCGCGCCGTCGCTCATCGCGCAGTCTATGACCTGGCCCTGGCCGGTCGCCCTGGCGTGGATCACCCCGGCCAGAAGACCGAAGGCCAGGTAGAGCGCCCCGCCCCCGAAGTCGCCCACCAGGTTCAGCGGGGGCACCGGCTTGTCCTGCGTCCCGATCGCCGCCAGGGCGCCCGTGATGGCGATGTAGTTCATGTCGTGGCCGGCGGCCTTGGCGTAGGGACCGGTCTGGCCCCAGCCGGTCATGCGGCCGTAGACGAGCTTGGGATTGCGGGCCAGGGCCACGTCCGGACCCAGGCCCAGGCGCTCCATCACGCCCGGCCGGAAGCCCTCGATGACGCCGTCGGCGCTTTCCATAAGCTTCAGGCAGGTCTCGACCGCGGCCGGGGACTTCAGGTCCAGCGCCACCGAGCGACGGCCCCGGGCCGTGACGTCGGCGGGCGAGCTGCGGCCCGAACCCTTGCGGTCGATGCGCACCACGTCGGCCCCCAGGTCCGACAGCAGCATCCCACAGAACGGCCCCGGGCCGATCCCGGCGAATTCCAGCACCTTCAGGCCGGACAGGGGTCCCTGGGCCATCACGTTCCTCCCGGCCGACTCTCGCGGCGTATAATCCCTCAAAGCACTAGAACGGCCCTGCCCTTCGGTCAGGCAAGAGCGTTTATCCGTTCACAGGCCTGCGGCGTTGCGGACCTATGAGGCCGTGCGGCCTCTGCTATGTTGCGACGTCGAATCTCGCGACGGCGCGTCGTCGAGCGACACCGGTATCCGGGGCGGAGGCTTGAGTTGGCGGTGAACGCCCGAATCCTGATCGTGGCGCGTGACGATGCTCGCGCGGGGCCGCTGTCCGAAGGGCTCGACAAGCTCGGCTGGCGGACCATCACCGCGCGCGGCCCGTACGCCGCCCTCGCCGCCCTGGGCGACCTGAACATCGAGGCCGTGATCGTCGACTTGGAGAGCGCTGGTCCCGACGCTCACTCCCTGTCGCGCCGCCTGAAGGCCGCCGTGGCTCCGCGCCGCCTGCCGGTCATCGCCATCGGCGAGCCGGGGACCGAGGCCAATCACCAGGCCTTCGACCTGACCCTGTCGCCGCCGCTGCATCCCAGCCAGGCCGTGCTGCGCCTGGAGAGCCTGGTCCGCACCGCCATCGCCGAGGAGGAGTTCGAACTCCGCCTCGCCACCTTCGGCGATCGCGGCCGGCGGCTGGACCTGCCCGAACCGCAGTCCGAGCCCTTCCGCATCCTGGCGATCGGCGAGCCGGCCCCGCAGTTCCTGGCCCTGTCCAACGCCCTGACCCGCAGCGGAGCCGACGTGGTCGGCGCCTTCACCGCCTATACGGCCTTCGACTACCTGCACGAACGCGCCTTTGACGCGGTGGTGCTGTGGGCCGGCGACAATCAGCAGGAAGCCCTGTCGATCGCGGCGGGCATGCGCCGCAACACCCGCCTCTTCCACATCCCGGCCCTGCTCTATCTGAAGGCCGAGAGCTACGTGACCATGTCGGACGCCTTCCATCGCGGGGTGTCCGACGTCGCCTCGCCTGAGACGGCCGAGATCGAGACCGCCAAGCGGGTCATCGAGTTGGCCCGGAACTATCGCCGGGGCGAGGCCATTCGCGGCGCCCTGGAGAAGGCCCGCAGCTCGGGCCTGATGGACGCCGCCACCGGCCTCTTTACCCGCGACCTGTTCGCCGCCCACCTGGTGCGCCTGGCGACCGCCGCCCGCGAGCGGGCCCGGCCGTTGTCGATCTGCGTGCTGCGGGTGGCCGATAAGCCTGACACCGTCTGGGCCCGCAAGAACGGTTGGCTGGACCGCGCCATCCCGCAGATCGGCTCGATGGTCGGGCGCCTGGTTCGTGTCGAGGACACCGCCGCCCGCCTGGCGCCGGAGGTCTTCGCCCTGGCCTTGCCCGCCACCAACGCCGCCGCCGGCCGCGCCGCCGCCGAGCGGATCGCCGCGGTGATCGGCTGCACGGCCTTCGACGCCGGCGACGACCGTCCGCCCTTCGTCTGCGAGTTCGACATCGGCGTGGCCCAGATCGAGGCCGGCGAGAGCGCGGTCCACGCCCTGGAACGGGCCGCCGCCCAGGCTCTGCAGCGTCACACCGCCTAGAAGGACAGTCCGATGGGCCAGCCTCTACTGATCGACCTCGTCGCAGACGTCGTCTGCCCGTGGTGCTATCTGGGCTGGCGGCGGGTGAAGTCGGCCCTGGCCCTGCGTCCGGACGTCGAGCCGCTGATCGTCTGGCGGCCCTATCAGCTGGACCCCAGCCTTCCCGAGGAAGGCGTTGACCGCAAAGCCTATATGGCCGGCAAGTTCAAGGACGCCCTGAAGCTGAAAGCCGTCCACACCGCCCTGGTCGAGGCCGGGGCCGAGGAAGGCATCGTCTTCGACTTCGACGCCATCGACCTGGCGCCGAACACCAGCGCCGCCCATCGCCTGATCCGCTGGGCTCATGGCGCGGGCAAGCAGGACGGGGTGGTCGAGGCCCTGTTCGCCGCCTATTTCACGCATGGTCGCGACATTGGCGATCCCGTGGTGTTGGCCGATATCGGCGAGGCGGAGGGCATGGATCCGGTGGTGATCCTGAAGCTGCTGTCCGAGGGCGCGGACAGGGACGTCATCGCCCGCGAGCACGCCATGGCCGTCCAGGGCGGGATCACCGGCGTGCCGTTCGTGATCTTCGGCGGCAAGCTGGCGGTGGTCGGCGCCGAAAGTCCGGAGAATGTCGCGCAGGCCATCGACAAGGCCCTTGAACCGGCGGCCTAGTTCGACAATCTCCGTTACGGGAAACCGCTGGTCCAGTGGTCGTTTTTCGGGGCGTTTCATGACTCAATCCAGCATCCAGATGGCGATCACGGTCGCCGTCATCGCCGTGGTTTTCGCGCTGCGGTTCCGCGGCATGAATCGTGAGCGGCCGCTTCGGCTCGAACTGATCTGGATCATGCCCGCCCTGCTGGTCGCGGCCATGGTCGCCGTCCTGCTGCAGTTCCCGCCTCATGGCCTGGACTGGGCTTGGCTGGCGGCGATCTTCGCGGTCGGCGCGGCGATCGGCTGGTGGCGCGGCAAGCTGATGCCGATCGCCATCGATCCCGAGACCCATGCGCTGAACCTCAAGCCGTCGCCGGCGGCGATGCTGCTGTTGCTGGGCCTGTTCGTAGTCCGCTTCGCCCTGCGGGCCCTGATTGAGAGCGAGGCCTCGGCCTGGCACATCAACGCGGCGCTGATCACGGACGGGTTCATCGTGCTGGGTGTCGGCCTGCTGGCGGTGTCGCGGGTGGAGATGGGACTGCGGGCGTGGGGCTTGCTGCGGGAAGCGCGGGCGGCTAGGGCGGCGGCTTAGCGGTCTCACCGCTCCAGCGTCGCCTTCATCGCCGCGCAGCCCAGGTCCATGAAACCCGCCACCCGCTCGGCCGCGTCGTGGGGCAGGATGTCGGCGGTCCAGGTGATGCGGCTGCCCGAGCCCTCGTCCAGCACCTGCATGGCGCCGTTGTGATGGGTCAGCAACGGACTGCCGACCACGGCCCAGACCAGGCGGCGGGTCTCGTCGTCGACAGCTACGATCAGTTCCCGGGCCACTAGGCCGCCCGCGAAGGTGACGGTCCGGACGCCCTCCTCCACCCGGCAATCGGTCAGCACGCCGGGGCACAGGCGCTGATGGACGTGGCCCCAGTCGCGCACGGCGTCCCAGACCTGGGCGGGGGCGACGGCGACGTCGACGGACTTGATGATGGTGGCCATGGGAAATCTCCTCCTGGGGTTTCCCCGACCCTGGCAAATCCGCGTCGCCCTGGCTGGCGGGATCCGGACGATGTCATCTGAGCCGTGAGCGCGCCGTCGGCGCCAGGCGCAGGCGCTGGATCACGCCGCGCCGCGACACCGCGCCGAACCCGTCGCCCAGCCCGGCCCGTTCGGCACGGACCAGGTGCTGCGCGTAGGCGTCCGCGTCGGCGAAACGCCCGATCCAGATCAATACGGGCTCATTCTCCCGCACCGGCAGGCGCGGAAAGGTGTTCTCGGCGGCCTCGGTGACCATCCAGCCCAGGACCGATGCTCCGGCGGCCTCCAGGGCCGGGCGGACCTGCGCCTCGAACCGCTCGGAGAGGCCGGGCTCGGGCGGGCCGTCGAGCGCCTGGATCGTCACGCCGATCAGGCCGGCGGGACCTAGGTCGGCGCCGGCGGGCCGACGCGGCGGCAGGTCCAGACGCGCGGCGGCGACTGGCGGGGTCAGCAGCAGGACGTCGTCATTGTCGGCCAGGGTGGCGTTGGCCGCCTCGCGATGGGCCTGCCAGACCGGACCGCCGTAGAAGCCCTCCAGCGCGGCCCTGCGGGTCTCCATGCTGTCGAAGCCGCGCATCCAGACGAAGTGGCCCGGCGCGTCGAAATCGCGGAACTGGCCCAGCAGGCTCATGCCATAGGCCTCCTGGCTCTCGACGAACGCGCGCTCGAACAGCTCGATCAGGTCGTCGCGCCGGCCCGGTTTCATCCGGTATTGGCGCAGTTCGACAACCATCTGGAAGGTCATGGGAATCCCCGTCGCTGATGCGACGAGGACTTAAGACCAGCCTGCTGCCATCCGCTGTCAGCTACCGCCAGCCGCTCAGGTGGATTTGGCCAGCCTGACCAGCTGCGACAGGATCTTTTCCGCCGCGTCCAGGCGCTGGGCCGGGGTGTCCCACTCGCCCTTGACCACCACCTTCTGGTCGGGACGCACCTTCCAGACGATCTGGTTCTTGGCCACGAACTGGACCAGGGCCAAAGGATTGGCGAATTCGTCGTTGCGGAAGCTGGCGACCGCGCCCTTGGGACCGACGTCGATCTTGGCGACATTGGCCTCGCGGCACAGGCCTTTGATGGCCACGACCTTGAGCAAGGAATCGGTCTCGGGCGGCAGCGGGCCGAAGCGGTCGATCAGCTCGGCGGCCAGGGCCTCGCGGTCGGCGGCCTTCTCGGCTTCCGACAGGCGGCGATAGAGCGACAGGCGCACGTTCAGGTCCGGCACATAGTCGTCGGGGATCATCACGGCCGCGCCGGTGTTGATCTGCGGCGACCAGCCCCGGTCCTCCAGCAGGGCCTCGGCCCCCTGGCGTTCGCGCAGCTCGGCGACCGCGTCCTCCAGCATCTGCTGGTAGAGCTCGACCCCGATCTCCTTGATATGGCCGCTCTGCTCGTCGCCCAGCAGGTTGCCGCCGCCGCGCTGGTCCAGGTCGTGGCTGGCCAGCTGGAAGCCGGCGCCCAGGCTGTCCAGCGACTGCAGCACCTTCAGGCGTTTCTCGGCCGACAGGGTGATCTGCTTCTCGGCGGGCGTGGTCAGATAGGCGTAGGCCCGAGCCTTGGACCGCCCCACCCGGCCGCGGATCTGGTAAAGCTGGGCCAGCCCGAACATGTCGGCGCGGTGGACGATCAGGGTGTTGGCCGACGGGATATCCAGCCCACTTTCCACGATAGTGGTCGCAAGGAGCACGTCGTACTGGCCCTCGTAGAAGGCCGTCATCACGTCTTCCAGCTGGGTCGGGGCCATCTGGCCGTGGCCGATAACGTACTTCACCTCGGGGACCTGGGTGCGAAGGAACTTCTCGATGTCCTCCAGATCCTTGATGCGCGGCACTACGTAATAGGCCTGGCCGCCGCGATACTTCTCGCGCAGCAGGGCCTCGCGCAGGGTGACCGGGTCGAATGGGCTGATGTAGGTGCGCACCGCCAAGCGGTCGACCGGCGGGGTGGCGATGATCGACATCTCCCGGATGCCGCTGAGCGCCATCTGCAGCGTGCGCGGAATCGGCGTGGCCGTCAGGGTCAGCATGTGCACGTCGGCGCGAAGCTCCTTGAGCTTCTCTTTGTGCTTGACCCCGAAGTGCTGCTCCTCGTCGACGATCACCAGGCCCAGGTCCTTGAACGAGACCTGCTTGGACAGCACCGCGTGGGTGCCGACCACGATCTCGAACTGGCCGTTGGCCAGGCCCTCGCGGGTGTCCGAAGCTTCCTTGCCGGTGACGAGGCGCGACAGGCGGGTGACCTTGACCGGCCAGCCCTGGAAGCGGTCCTTGAAGGTCTTGTAGTGCTGGCGGGCCAGAAGCGTGGTCGGGCAGACGACCGCCACCTGCTTGCCGCTCATGGCCACCACGAAGGCCGCGCGCAGGGCGACCTCGGTCTTTCCGAAGCCCACGTCGCCGCAGATCAGCCGGTCCATCGGCTTGCCGGACGACAGGTCCTCCAGCACGTCGTGGATGGCCGACAGCTGGTCGTCGGTCTCTTCGTACGGGAAGCGGGCGCAGAACTCGTCGAACACGCCGTGCGGCGGGTCGGTCTCCTCCACGTGCTTGAGCTGGCGGGCGGCGGCGATCTGGATCAGCCCCTCGGCCATGACCCGCAGGCGCTCCTTGGCCTTCGCCTTGCGGCCCTGCCAAGCCGCGCCGCCCAGCTTGTCCAGCTGGACGTTCTCGCCGTCGGTCCCGTAGCGGGTGAGCAGGTCGATGTTCTCGACCGGCAGGTAGAGCTTGGCCTCACCGCCGTACAGCAGGTCCAGGCAGTCGTGCGGCGCGCCCTGGACGTCGAGGGTCT
This sequence comes from Caulobacter sp., assembly GCA_017744495.1. Taxonomy (GTDB): domain Bacteria; phylum Pseudomonadota; class Alphaproteobacteria; order Caulobacterales; family Caulobacteraceae; genus Caulobacter. Next base: position 42,599 of record JAGIBE010000235.1, read on the forward strand.
TGAGGCCCTCGTAGCGGCCGATGCCGTGGTCGATGTGCACGACCAGATCGCCGGGCGTCAGGGCGCTGGCCTCGGCCAGGAAGTTGGCGGCGCGGCGCTTCTTGCGCGGGCGGGCCAGGCGGTCGCCCAGGATGTCGGTCTCGGAGATGACCGCCAGGCTGTCGGTCTCGAAGCCGTTGTCCAGCGGCAGGACCACGCGCTGCGGGGTCTTCGGGTCGTTGGCCTTCGCGGCCTGCCAGTAGGCGGCGTAGGGTATTTTCTTCAGGCCGTGGTCGGCCAGCATGGTCCCCAGTCGCTCGGACGAGCCCTCGGACCAGGAAGCGAAGAGGACGCGCTTCCCTTCCCCGGCCAGCTTCCTGGCGTGGTCTGCGGTGGCTTCGAACAGGTTGACGCTGTCCTGGGCCCGTTCGGCGGCGAAGGTTCGGCCCAGCTTGGCTCCCAGGTCGACGACGTCCAGGCCTTGGGGCTGGAAGGGCGTGAACTTGCGGTTGGGGCGGTCCTCCAGCGCCTGGTCCCACTCCTTGGCGGTCAGGTAGAGGGCGTGCGGCTCCAGCGGGCGGTAGGCCGACTTACGGTCGGCGGAGGCGCGGGCGTCGTAGGCGTCAGCGATCATCGCCAGGCGCTCGTCGCGGCTTTCGGCGGCCTGGTGATCGACGCCCACGAGGGCGCCGTCCGGCAGGTAGTCGAACAGGGTCGCCATCCGCTCGTAGAACAGCGGCAGCCAGTGCTCCAGGCCGGCGCGGCGACCGCCCTCGCTGATCGTCGCGTACAGCGGATCGTCGCCCGGCGCGCCGAACGCGCGGATATAGCCGTTGCGGAACCGTGAGACGCCGTCCTTGTCGAGCAGGGCCTCGCTGACCGGCAGCAGCTGGATCTCCTTCAGCTGCTTGGTCGAGCGCTGGGTTTCCGGATCGAAGGCGCGGATGCTTTCCAGGGTGTCGCCGAACAGGTCCAGGCGCACCGGCTCCTCGGCGGCGGGCGGGTAGACGTCGATCACCCCGCCGCGGATGGCGAACTCGCCGCGTTCCGAGACGGTGGAGGCGCGGCTGTAGCCGTTGATCGCGAAATAGCGCTCGAGATCGGCGACGTCCACGTTGTTACCGACCTTGGCCGCGTAGCTGGCGCGCAGCAGCACGGCCTTCTCCGGCACCCGCTGCAGCAGGGCCGGCGCGGCGGTGACCAGCATGGCCGGCTTGGCCTTGCCCAGGCCCTCGGCCAGGCGGTGCAGGGTAGCCATGCGCACGGCCGCCACCCCGGCCGACGGGCCGATGCGGTCATAGGGCAAGCAGTCCCACGAGGGGAACAGCACGGCCTCGATCTCGGGGGCGAAGAACTTCAGGGCGTCGATGAAGGCGCTGGCGCGGGCGGTGTCGCGGGCCACGAAGGCGGTCAGGCCGCCGCGCGCGCGGGCGATATCGGCCATGACCAGGGCGTCGAAGCCCTCCGGCGCGCCGGCCAGGGTCAGGCCTCCGGAGGCCTTGGCGATCTGTTTGGCGTCGTAGGCCATGGGGACTCTTCAAAGACTGGTCAGCGACAACGCCGCCGGTACGGATGCTGTTGCTGTAAATCGCCCTGGAAAGGACAGTTACATCCCGTCGCCCGCCGGCCGCGAAGCGTGAGCTTCGTAGCGGAAGGTCTTGATCAGGTTCAGGACGTCGGTGTCGAACTTGGCCGGGGTCGGCTCCTGGCCGACGATCCAGGCGTAGATCTCGCGATCCGACTCCTCCATCAGCGCTTCGAACGTGTCGAGCTGCTCGGGGGTCAGATTCGGGCCATGGGTTTCCGCGAACGGCCCCAAAATGAGGTCCGCTTCCCGAAATCCGCGATGCCAGGCCCGGAACTTCAGCCGCCGGAGGCGGGAGTCGTGATCAATGGTCATGTGACCGGGGATATAGAGCGCTACACGGGGTTGCGCCAGCATTGACCCTGACCGGCCAGGCCTGTAGGCGCGGGCCATGGCCTCGCTGATGATCCAGGGCTGCGGTTCGGACGTGGGCAAGTCGACCCTGGTGGCGGGTCTGTGCCGGTTGTTCGCCAATCGCGGCCTGGTGGTCCGGCCGTTTAAGCCGCAGAACATGTCCAATAACGCCGCCGTCACCGCCGACGGGGGCGAGATCGGTCGGGCCCAAGCCCTGCAGGCCATCGCCTGCCGCACCCCGCCGACCGTGCAGATGAACCCCGTACTGCTGAAGCCGCAGAGCGACGTCGGCGCGCAGGTGGTGGTGCTGGGCAAGGTGGCGGGGACCTACAAGGCCCGCGCCTTTCAGGGGCTGAAACCCGACCTGCTGGCCACCACGGTCCAGGCCTATCGCCAGCTGGCGGCCGAGGCTGATCTGGTGCTGGTCGAGGGCGCGGGCAGTCCAGCCGAGACCAATCTGCGAGCGGGCGACATCGCCAACATGGGCTTCGCCCATGCCGCCGACGTGCCGGTGGCCCTGGTCGGCGATATCGACCGGGGACACGTGATCGCCGCCCTGGCGGGGGCGCACCTGGTGCTGGACGCGGCCGACCGCGAACGCATCAAGGGCTTCATCATCAACAAGTTCCGGGGCGATCCTTCGCTGTTCGATGAAGGGCGGCGCGAGATCGTCGCCCGCACCGGCTGGCCAGACCTGGGCATGGCCCCTTGGCTGGCCTCGGCCCGCGCCCTGCCCGCCGAGGACGCGGTGGTGCTGGAGCGCCCGGTGCGCGCCGACGGTGACAGGCGGCTGCGGGTCGTGGTCCCCATGCTGTCGCGGATCGCCAATTTCGACGAGTTCGACCCGCTGCGAGCCGATCCCGACATCGACTTTGCCTATCTGCCGCCCGGGGCCGCTGTGCCGGGTGACGCCGACCTCGTGATCCTGCCCGGCACCAAGGCGACCCTGGCGGACCTGGCCTTCCTGCGCGCCCAAGGCTGGGACATCGACATCCTGGCCCATGTGCGGCGCGGCGGCCGGGTGCTGGGCGTGTGCGGGGGTTACCAGATGCTGGGCCGGACGGTGTCGGACCCGGAAGGGATCGAGGGCGCGCCGGGCTCGGCGGCGGGGTTGGGCCTGCTGGACGTCGAGACCGTGCTGCTGCGCGACAAGGTGTTGCGGGCCGCGACGGGGCGACTGCTGGACAGCGACGCGGCGTTTTCGGGATACGAGATGCATGTGGGCCGCACGACCGGCCCGGGCACGGCCAGCCCAATGCTGGCCTTCGACGGCGGCGCGACGGATGGCGCGGTCTCGCCCGACGGCCGGGTCGCGGGCGCCTATGTCCACGGCCTGTTCGAACGCGGCGAGGCGCGGACCGCCCTGCTCGCCCCGCTGGGCCTAACGCTCACGCCGCGCGACCACGCCGCTCGCGTCGACGCGGCCTTAGATGAGATCGCGCAGATGCTGGAGCGCGCGCTCGACATCGAAGCCATCGCGCGGATCGCGGGGCTGTAAACGACCGACGATCGACCGGTTTCGGTGGCGCCGAGCCCGCGTCACCGGGCAAGGTGGCTCCTGCCAGATTCCCGCGAGGACGCCTGCCGCATGATGACCGCCCAGCCCCGCGCCATCTCCGCCTTGCGGGCCTTCCTCAAGAGCGAGTCCGCCGGCGGACTGCTGCTGATGGGCGCCGCGGCCCTGGCCCTGATCGTCGCCAACTCGCCGCTGGCCGACGCGTATTTCCACATCCTGCACCTGTACGTCGGCGGCCTCAGCGTCGGCCACTGGGTCAATGACGGCCTGATGGCGGTGTTCTTCCTGCTGGTCGGGCTGGAGATCAAACGTGAGATGGTCGACGGCGAGCTGTCGACCTGGTCGCGGCGCTTGCTGCCCGGCGTGGCCGCCCTGGGCGGCATGGTCGCGCCGGCCCTGATCTATGTGGCGGTCAACTGGCAGACCCCGGCCAATCTGCGCGGCTGGGCGATTCCGGCCGCCACCGACATCGCCTTTGCTCTAGGCGTGCTGTCGCTGTTGGGGCCGCGCGTCCCCGGTGCGCTGAAGGTCTTCCTGGCCGCCCTGGCGATCATCGACGACCTGGGCGCCATCTTGATCATCGCTGTCTTCTACACCGACCACCTGACCCTCTGGGCCTTGGGCGGCGCGGCGGCGACCCTGGTCGTTCTGGTCACGATGAACCGCCTGAAGGTGATGAATCTCTGGCTCTATCTCCTTGTCGGCGCTGCGCTTTGGGTCTTCTTCCTGAAATCGGGAATCCACGCCACCCTGGCCGGCGTGATCCTGGCCATGACCATCCCGATCACCCCAAGGTCTAAGAAGGGGTCCTCGGCCCGTCCGGACGACGAGCATTCGCCGCTGCATCGCCTGGAGCACGCCCTCCATCCTTGGGTCGCCTATCTGGTCGTGCCGGTGTTCGGTTTCGCGAACGCGGGTGTGGCGCTCAACCAGGTCGGCCTGGCCGCGCTGACTGCTCCGGCCACCCTGGGGGGCGCCCTGGGCCTGTTTCTGGGCAAGCCGATCGGGGTGGGTCTGTTCTGCTTGGCCGCCATCAAGCTGGGTTGGGCGAAGAAACCCAACGGCGCGTCGTGGTCGCAGCTGTTCGGTATCTCGGCCCTATGCGGCATAGGCTTCACCATGAGCCTGTTCATCAACAACCTGGCGTTCGATGCCGAGATCCTGCGCGACGAGACCAAGATCGGCGTACTGGTCGGTTCGCTGTTGTCGGCCTTGCTGGGTTGGCTGGCCTTCAGTTTGACGCCGCGCCCGCGCGATGCTCAGGAGTCTGGCGACGCGGGCTGAAACGGTGTTTCCATGCCCCCTTGCCAGCCGTCCCGACACGGCGTCTGATCACTGTTCATAAACGCGGGACCAACCCGTAGTCGGCGAGGAACGCATGTCGGAACGGCGCTCATCCTGGACCCTCGCGGCCTTCGCCGCGCCCTGCTTGCCGCTGGCCGCCTTGGGCCTGCCGCTGGTGGTCTACCTGCCCGAATACTATGTCAGCGAACTGGGCCTTTCGCTGTCGGTCGTGGGCTCGGCCTTCCTGCTGGTGCGGCTGGCCGACATCATCCTGGACCCGATCCTGGGCGGCATGATGGATCGCACGCGGACCGGTCTTGGCCGCTTCCGGCCCTGGCTGGCGGCGAGCGCGCCGGTGCTGATGTTGGCGTCCTATTTCCTGTTCATGGCCAAGCCCGGCGTGGGTCCGCTCTATCTCTGGGGCTGGCTGGTCGTCTGCTACCTCGGCTATTCGATGGCGGTGCTGTCGCATACGGCGTGGGGCGCGGTGCTGTCGCCCGACTACCAGCAGCGATCGCGCGTCTACGGTTGGTGGAGCGCCGGCAACGTGGTCGGCATGATCCTGGTGCTGCTGCTGCCGCCGATCCTGGCGATCGTCTACAAGGGCGACCACGGAGCGGGCGTCCGGGGGATGGGCTGGTTCATCATCGCCCTGATGCCGGTGACCTTCCTGCTGGCCATGAAGGTGGTGGGCGAGACCAACGTGCCGCCGGTCAAGCACGACGCGGGCCTTCGGCAGTACGTGGACCTGCTCAAGCGCCGCTCGGTCCGCATCCTGCTGCTGGCCGATCTGCTGATGGGCCTGGCGCCGGGCATCACCGGGGCGCTTTTCTTCTTCTTCTTCGAGCGCATCAAGGGCTTCGACAAGGCCCAGGCCGGGGTGCTGCTGCTGATCTACTTCGTGGCCGCCCTGGGCGGATCACCACTCTGGCCGGCCCTGGCGAAGAAGATCGGCAAGCACAGGTCGCTGGCCGTCGCCGCGGTGATCTACGCCTTCGTCCAGGTGGTGACGGTGTTCACGCCGGCGAACAACGGCGGGTCGCCGTTCAGCCCGCCGATGCTGCTGGGTATGGCGATCCTGATCCTGGCCGGTCTGCCCTACTCCGCCGCGCCGCTGCTGGTCCGCTCGATGATGGCCGACCTTGGCGACGAGGAGCGCCTGGCCAGCGGCGTCGACCGCACCGGCCTGCTCTACGCCATCGTCAACGGCACGGTGAAGCTGGGCTACGCCCTGGCGGTCGGGGTGTTCCTGGTGCTGGCCCAGCTGGGCTTCGATCCCAAGGTCCCGAGCGCCCAGGGCGACACGGCCCTGATCGTGCTCTACGCCGTGGCGCCGGCGGCGCTGGGCCTGCTGGTGTGCGCGATCATCCTGCGCTATCCGCTGGATGCGACCGCCCACGCCGAGATCCGCCGTCAGCTCGACGCGCGGGACGCGGCCGAGCCCCTCCCCAGCCCGACCCCGGAACCGCATGTCTCCCCCCTCGCCGCTCCCAAACCCGCCGCTGAATGATCCTCGCGAAAAGGATCAGCACCCGCTCTTCACCCTGATCGACATCATGGCGAAACTGCGCGATCCCGACGGCGGCTGTCCGTGGGACCTGGAGCAGACCTTCGCCACCGTGGCCCCCTACACGGTCGAGGAGGCCTACGAGGTAGCCGACGCCATCGAGCGCGGCGACCTGTCGGACCTGAAGGAAGAGCTGGGCGACCTGCTGTTGCAGGTGGTGTTCCATTCGCGGATGGCGGAGGAGCAAGGCGCCTTCGACCTGGCGGGCGTGGCCTCGGCGATCAACGACAAGATGGTGCGCCGCCATCCGCATGTGTTCGGCGACCACGCGTACGAGAACCAGGACGCCCAGATCGCCGGCTGGGAGGCGCTGAAGGCCCAGGAGCGTCAGGCCAAGAAGAAGGGGGGCGTGCTGGACGACGTGCCCGCCGGCCTCCCCGCCATGACCCGCGCCGTCAAGCTGACCAAGCGCGCCGCCCGTGTCGGCTTCGACTGGCCCTCGACCGACGAGGTGCTGGACAAGCTGGCCGAGGAAGTCGCCGAGCTGAAGGTCGAGATCGCCGCCGGCGACAAGGTCAAGGCTCGCGAGGAGTTGGGCGACCTGCTGTTCGTGGTCGCCAACCTCGCCCGCAAGCTGGACGTCGAGCCCGAGGACGCCCTGCGCGCCACCAACGCCAAGTTCGCCCGCCGCTTCGCCTTCATCGAGGCCGAGCTGGCCAAGGACGGCCGCACGCCTGATCAGTCGGACCTGGCCGAGATGGACGGCCTGTGGAACGCGGCCAAGGCGGCGGAGAAGGCTGGGCGCTAAAACGCCGGCCAGTCGTCCAGGCTGTCGATCTCGCGCCAGGCGCGGACGCAGGCGTTGACCGGGTCCTTGCCGACGAAGATCGCCGCCTCGGCCCAGCGGCGGCGCAGCAGACCCACCAGCGGCTTGCCGCCCTGGTTGATCCATTTGCGCATCTCGGCGGGCACGGCGGTCTTCTCGCCGGCGTTCAGCTTGCGCAGCATCGTTGAGGACCGCAGCGCCCCGTCGCCCAGATTGAAGGTCCAAGAGATCAGGGCCGCGGCCTCGTAGACCAGAAGCGGGGTGCGCACGCGGTCGTGAACGTCCTGCGCCGCCCGCTTCATGTCACGCAGCAGGAGCTTGACCGCCTGGGCCTCGGTGATGGCCGGCGTCGACGGCGTGACCGGCTTGCCCGCCGCATCACGCGTGGCGCCGTAACCGATGGTCCAGGTGCCGCCTGGCAACGCGCCGTTGTCGTCATAGGGCTGGGCGAAGAAGCCCTCCACCCGCTTGACGACGACCGTGGCCGCCGTCGGCACCGTCGCGCCGTCCCAGGGATCGCCCGTCATGCTCTCGCTCCGAATGTGGAGTCCGAGTTTTCACCTGTCGGGCGAGCGCGGCAAGCGGTCAGTCGCCGGTGGCCATGATCCAGACTTGCGGGAACTGGCGCTCGAACCGGCCCAAGGCCTGGGCGTCGAGGCGGGCGACCAGGCGGACGCCGCCGTCGGTCTCGTCCTCGCGGCTCTCGACCCGGCCGTTGCGGTAGATCCAGGCCAGGGCCTCGCCGTCCGAAGCGGCCAGGCGCACGGCGACCGGCGGCGTGTCGTCGATCAGGCCGCCGACCCGCTTGAGCAGCTCGGCGCAGCCCTCGCCGGTGACGGCCGAGACGGGCGAGGCGCCCTGGCGGCGGGCCTGGCCCTCGAGGATCTCACGGGCCTCGCCGTCGACCAGGTCGATCTTGTTCCAGACCTCGATCAGGGTCTTGCCGTCCTCGGCCTCGCCGTCGTCGCCCAGAACGCCCAGCTCGGCCAGCACCTTCTGGACGTCGCGAGCCTGGGCGTCGGTGTCGGGATTGGCCACGTCGCGCACGTGCAGCACCACGTCGGCCTCCTGCACCTCCTCCAAGGTGGCGCGGAAAGCCTCGACCAGCTCGTGCGGCAGGTCGGAGATGAAGCCGACGGTGTCGGACAGGATCGCCGGCCGGCCGTCGGGCAGCTTCACGGTGCGCAGGGTCGGGTCCAGGGTGGCGAACAGCATGTCCTGGGCCACGACGGCGGCGTTGGTCAGGCGGTTGAACAGGGTCGACTTGCCGGCGTTGGTGTAGCCGACCAAGGCGACCGTCGGGTACGGGACCTTCTTGCGGGCGCTACGATGCAGGGTGCGGGTGCGCCGCACCTCCTCCAGCTCGCGTTTCAGCTTGCCGATCGTGCCGGCGATCAAGCGGCGGTCCAGTTCGATCTGGGTTTCGCCGGGACCGCCGGTCGAGCCGGTGCCGCCGCGTTGGCGCTCCAGGTGGGTCCAGGTGCGGACCAGGCGCGAGCGCTCGTAGTCGAGCCGCGCCAGCTCGACCTGCAGCTTGCCTTCGCGGGTGCGGGCCCGGCGGGCGAAGATCTCAAGGATCAGGCCGGTGCGGTCGATGACCTTGACGCCCAGGCCGCGCTCGAGATTGCGTTGCTGGACCGGGGTCAGCTGGTCGTCGAAGACCGCGACGTCGATCTTCTCGACCTCGCAGATGGCCTTCAGCTCGTCGATCTTGCCGCTGCCGAACAGGGTGGCGGGGGTCACCTGGCGCAGCGGGGCGATCATGGTCTCGACCACGTCGAGATCGAGGGCGATCGCCAGGCCGACGGCTTCCTCGAGGCGCGCGTTGGGATCACGCGCCTCGATGGCCGCCTGGCCGCGCGCCGGGCGCACGGGATGGATCACGAACGCCCGGAAGATCGGCGTGGCGTGGTCGATGGACTTGGAAGTGGATTTGGTCAAAAGCCTAGAAGTCAGTCGTCTTGATCAGCGCTCGGCTCGTACAGTTGGACGGGCTGGGCCGGCATGATCGTCGAAATGGCGTGCTTATAGACCAGCTGGGACTGGCCGTCGCGGCGGAGCAGGACGCAGAAATTGTCGAACCAGCTGACGACACCCTGCAGCTTCACGCCGTTCACCAGGAAGATGGTCAGCGGCGTCTTCGACTTGCGCACGCTGTTCAGGAAGGTGTCCTGAAGGTTTTGTTTTTTCTCGGTCGACATGGGGATTCCCCTCTTATTGTTTCGGAGGGCCACACGCCCCCCACACAAACGAGTTCAGAGACTAAAGCATTTTTCGCCGGTTGGTATGACCAATCGGCGAAGAAAGTGCGCTAAGGCGTGTAAACCTAGACTTTCGTCCTAGATCGCCGCCGCCTTGGCGCGCTCGATATAGAGAGCCCGAAGCCGCGTCGCCACCGGTCCGGGCTTTCCATCGCCGATTTGCGCGCCATCGACGCTGACGATCGGCAGGACCAGAGTGCCGGCGCCCGTGATGAAGGCCTCCTTAGCGGCCTTGGCCTCCTCCACCGTGAACGGCTGCTCCGCCACCGGCAATCCAGCCTCGGCGATCACGTCCAGCAGGCTGGAGCGCGTGATTCCCCGCAGGATGTTGGCCTGGGTGTCGCGGGTGCGGAGGCGACCTTCCGAGTCGACGATCCAGGCGTTGGACGAGGCGCCTTCGGTGACCAGGCCCAGGTCGTCGATGAACCAGGCCTCGACCGCGCCGCGCTCGCGCGCCGCCTGCTTGGCCAGGGCGTTGGGCAGCAGGCCGATCGACTTGATGTCGCAGCGGCCCCAGCGGTTCTCCGGCACGGTGATCACCGACTGGCCCCTGGCGGCCTTGGCCTCGGCGGCCACGCGATCAACGCGCTTGGCGGTGACCACCACCGACGGCGGCACGGCGGGATTGGGAAAGGCGTGGTCGCGCGGCGCCGTACCCCGGGTGACCTGCAGATAGACCATCCCCTCGCTGACCTTGTTGCGGCGGATGGCTTCGCGCAGCACCACGGTCAGGGCCTTCTCGCTCATCGGATGGGCGATCTTCAGCGCGTCCAGGCTGCGCCACAGCCGCGTGAAGTGTCCCGCCGCGTCGGCCAGCTTGCCTCCGAACACCGCCCACACCTCATAGACGCCGTCGGCCAGCTGGTAGCCCCGGTCCTCGATGTGGACCGTGGCGTCGCCATGGCGAACGAACCGGCCGTTGACGTAGGCGAAACGCGACATTGGACTTCCTTTCAAGCGCCAATCGAGCGCTGACGAACTGACCGCTCATCCCGGCGAATGCCGGGACCCAGATCCCAAAGCGCCGGGCCTGACTGGACTAGCTCAGCGCTCTTGGCGTCAGCGTCAAAGCCATTCCATCTGGGTCCCGGCATTCGCCGGGATGAGCGGGTATTGGGGCTATTCTTCCTCTTCGACCCGTGCACCGGCGACCCCCAAGGATTTGAGTTTCCGGTGCAGGGCCGAGCGCTCCATGCCGATGAAGTTGGCGGTGCGCGAAATGTTGCCGCCGAAGCGCAGGATCTGGGCGTTCAGATATTCGCGCTCGAACAGCTCCCGGGCCTCGCGCAGCGGCAGGGCGATGATCCGCTCGGCGCCGATCGCCCCGGCGTTGCCGCCGGTCGGCTGATCGTTGGCGTTCAGCATCTCAGCGGTGATCAAGTCGCCCGGCTCGCCCGAGGCCAGGATCAGCATGCGCTCAACGTTGTTGCGCAGCTGGCGGACATTGCCCGGCCAGGCCTGGACCTGCAGGGTCGCCAGGGCGTCCTCGCCCAGCCGCCGCCGCTGCAGGCCGGTGGCCTCGCAGACGCGGTCGATGAAGTAGCTGATCAGCTCCGGAATGTCCTCGCGACGCTCCGACAGGCCCGGCACGCGCACCGGCACCACGTTCAGACGGTGGAACAGATCCTCGCGGAAGCGGCCGGCCGCGATCTCCTCGCGCAGCTCGCGGGAGGTCGAGGAGATCACCCGCACGTCCACCTGCACGTCGCTGTCGCCGCCCACCCGGCGGAAGCGCTGCTCGACCAGCACCCGCAGGATGCGGCTTTGGGTCTCGCGCGGCATGTCGGCCACTTCGTCGAGATAGAGCGTGCCGCCGTGGGCCCGTTCGAAGACCCCGATCTTGCGAGGGCGACCGCCCTCGCCTTCCTCGCCGAACAGCTCGACGTCCAGACGCTCGGGGGCCATGCCCGCGGCGCTGACGGCCACAAACTCGTTGCGCGAACGACCGCTGGAGCCGTGGATCAACCGCGCCACCAGCTCCTTGCCCGAACCGGGCGGACCCGAGACCAGCACACGGCTGTTGGCCGGGGCGACCTTGGCGATCAGCTGGCGCAGGGCCTGGGCCGCCGCCGACTTGCCCATCAGGCCATCGGAGCTGAAGCTCTGCACCCGCAGGCGGCGGTTCTCGCGCTTGAGGTTGGCCGCTTCCAGGGCTCGCTCGACCACCAGCAGCAGGCGGTCGGACTTGAAGGGCTTCTCCAGGAACTCGTAGGCCCCGCGCTTGATGGCGCTGACGGCGGTCTCGATATTGCCGTGGCCCGAGATCATGATCACCGGCAGGTCGGGATCGAGCGCCTTGACCATGTCGAGCAGTTCCAGCCCATCCATGCCCCCGCCCTGCATCCAGATGTCCAGCACCAGCAGCGCGGGCTTGCGGGCCCGCAAGGCGGCCAGCGCCTGGTCGGAGTCGGCCGCCACCCGCACCGCGTAGCCTTCATCCTCGAGGATGCCGGCCACCAGTTCTCGGATGTCGACCTCGTCGTCGACCACAAGCACGTCAGCGCTCATATCATCTCCTCTACGCCGTTCTGGGCGTTGGCGGCGGCGAGCCGCGCGGTCGTGGGGAACTTCAGGATGACCCGGGCGCCGGTTCGGTTCGACGCGTCGGTCAGGACCAGTTCGCCTTCGTGGTCCTCCATGATCCGCTTGACGATCGCCAGCCCGAGGCCGGTGCCCTTCTCGCGGGTCGTGACATAGGGTTCGGTCAGTCGGTCGCGGTCCTTGGCGGGAAGGCCCACGCCGTTGTCCTCGACGATCAGGCAGAGGTGTTCGTCGTCGGAGACCAGGCTCGCGGCGATCCGACTCGGCGGCTCCGGCGAAACCTGACGGCGGGCGGCCACGGCCTCACCGGCGTTCTTGAGGATGTTGGTCAGGGCCTGGCCCACCATGCGCGCGTCACAGCTGATCCAGACGTCCTCGGCGGGCTCTTCCAGCAACACCTCGGTCTCGGTGTCGACGAAGCGTTGGGCGAACACCGCCTGGCGCAGCATCTCGGCCAGGTCGGCCGGGGCGAAGCGCGGGGCCGGCATACGGGCGAAGGCTGAGAACTCGTCGACCATCCGGCCGATGTCGCCGACCTGGCGGATGATGGTCTCGGTACAGCGGTCGAAGGTGTCCAGGTCGCCGGTGATGTCCTTGCGGTACTTGCGACGGATGCGTTCCGCCGACAGCTGGATCGGGGTCAGGGGGTTCTTGATTTCGTGGGCGATGCGCCGGGCCACGTCTTTCCAGGCGGCGTTGCGCTGGGCGGCCATCAGGCGGGTGATGTCGTCGAAGGTCAGAACCAGGGTCTCGGCCGCCTGGCCGGCGCCGCGGAAGCGCAGCCGCCGCGTGTCGCCGCCGCGCATCACGTCGATCTCGACCTCGGCGTTGGGGCGGCCGCCGCTGATTTCCTGGATCACGGTCTCCAGCTCGGGCGCGACCTCGACCAGCGGCTGGCCCACGGCGCCCTCATCCAGGGCCAGTAGGTCGCCGGCCCGGCGGTTCAAGGCTGTGATCTTGCCCTCGGCGTCCAGACCGATGACGCCCGCGCTGACGCCCGACAGCACGGTCTCGATGAACTGGCGGCGCGACTCGGCGTCCAGGCTGGCCACCTTCAGGGCCGCCTGCTGGGCCTGGAGGTCGGTGGTCATCATGTTGAAGGCGACGGACAGGGCGCGGATCTCGTCGGGACCGATCTCGACATCGACCCGAGCATCCAGGTCGCCGGCCGAGACGCGGCCGGCCGCCTGCACCAACCCGGAGACGGGGGCGGCGATCGAGTTGGCGGCGGCGATGCCCACCCAGACGGCGGCCACCAGCACCAGCAGCGCGGTCTCGATGTAGCTGAGGCCGAAGATCACCTGGATCCGCGCCTGGTTCTTGGCCGCCTCTCGGTACGAGATCAGCGACGCCTCGGACTCGATCAGGTGGGCCAGGATGCCCTTGTCGATCGGCCGGGCGATGTAGAGATAGGCGTCCGGGAAGGCCTTCAAGCGGTAGAGCGCCCGGAAGAGGTCTTCGTCGACGAAGCGCTGCGATGTGATGTCGCCGGTGTCGGTGCGGCGGAAGCTGGACGGCGGCGGCGCCAGGAACGGCGGAGCCGTGTCGCTCTCGGCCCGCGCCAGGATGCGGCCGTCGCGATCCAGCACGTAGGCGGCCGAGAAACCGTTATCGTCGGCCAGACTCTTGAGGAAGTGCCCGAACGCCACCGGCGATTCGGCGAGGGTCGGGGCGGCCTGGTTCAGCGTGCCGGCCATGGGGCCGACATGCTGACTGATATAGGTGGTCTGCTCGGTGACGTAGGAGCGAGCCACGGTGGCGGAATTCTCGACCACGGTGCGCACGCGCTCGCTGAACCAGGCGTCGACCCCCCGGTTGACCAGCACGCCGAAGAACAGGGCCACGATCACGGCGGGGGCCACGGCGGCGACCGAGAACAGGCCGACGAACCGCAGGTGCAAGCGCGCGCCGGCGTCGCTGGCCCGGGCGTCGACCAAGTCCAGCAGCCGCCAGCCGACGATGCCGGCGATGCAGAGGATCAGGGCCAGGTTGAAGCCCAGCACCACGAGGATGACGGTGGTGGCCGGTCCGATCGGCCCGGTGGCGGGCGGCGACGAAGCCAGGAACACCGCCGTGGCGGTCAGGGCGATCGCCACCCCGTAGGCTCCGCCGAGCGTGAACCGCGACCGCAGCAGCTCTCGCCACCAGGCCCGGCTGAACCGGGTCGGCGGTCCTTCAAGCTCCAGCACGGATGGAACGGACGCCATTGACCAAGTTTAAGGTGGACTGTGCCCCAAACTCAACAGGTATGTGCCAATTTCGCGTCAGGCTTGTTGTTGCACTATGTTCACTCGCACGCGACCACCTCCGTCGGCCCCGAAAGCCGGACGGAGGGGCGCATCAGTGACGTTTCAGCGCCGTCCGCGCGTCATCTCGACGCCCAGATCCTGGATCTTCTTGCGCAAGGTGTTGCGGTTGAGTCCCAGGATCTCCGCCGCGCGGACCTGGTTGCCGCGCGTGGCCGACAGCGTCAGCTGGATCAGGGGGCGTTCCACCTCCTGCAGCACGCGGTCGTAGAGACCGGCCGCCGGCACACCGTCGGGCTGGTCGGCGAAGTGCGACGACAGGTGGCGTTCGACCAGGCTGGCCAGGGTGACCGGCCCCTCCTCCGCATGGGCGGCTGGGGTGTGGTCCTGCAGCTCGCGGTCGACGATGCGGGCGGTGATCAGCTCTTCCGCGTAGAGGGCGCACATCCGCCGGATCAGGTTCTCGAGCTCGCGTACATTGCCCGGCCAGGCGTGGCTCTTCATGCGATCCAGGGCGGACTGGTCGATGGTCTTGGCGGGAAGACCTTCTCGGGCGGCGCGCAGCAGGAAGGTGCGGGCCAGGTCCGGGATGTCCTCGGTGCGGTCGCGCAGCGGCGGCAGGCGCACCGGCGCGACGTTCAGGCGGAAGAACAGGTCCTCGCGGAACAGGCCCTGGTTGATCAGGCCGCGCAGGTCGCGGTTGGTGGCGGCGATGATCCGCACGTTGGGGCGGCGGCCCGTCTTGGGATTCAGCACCGGCTCGGTGCCGTCGATCACCCGCAGCAGGCGCGTCTGGGCGTCCAGCGGCATGTCGCCGATCTCGTCCAGGAACAGGGTGCCGCCGTCGGCCTCGACCAGGCGGCCGTTGTCGCCGTCGCCGCGCCCGAACAGCTCGGCCTCGACCCGCTCGCGCGGCACGGCGGCCAGGTTGATCACCACGAACTTGCCGTCGCGACGGCGGCCCAGCTCGTGCAGGGCGCGGGCGACCAGCTCCTTGCCGGTGCCGCTCTCGCCCAAGATCAGCACGGTCAGGTCGGCGCCGACCAGGCGGGCGATGGTGCGGTAGACCTCCTGCATCGGAGCCGAGCGGCCGATCAGCGGCAGGCGCTCGTCGCGCATGGCCCGGGCTTGGGCCTTGGAGGCCTCGGCGTCGGCCGGCCGCAACAGGGCCCGGCGCGCGGCGGCGGTGACGTCGTCCAGGTCGAAAGGCTTGGAGACATATTCGAACGCGCCCGCGTCGGCGGCGTTGACCGCCGTCAGCAGGGTGTTCTGGGCGCTCATCACGATGATCGGCAGCTTGGGCCGTTCCTTGCGGATGCGGGGCAACACGTCGAAGACGTTCTCGTCGGGCATCATGACGTCGGTGACGACCAAGTCGCCCTCCCCGTCCATCACCCACTTCAGCAGGGTCGTGGCGTTGCCCGTCGCGCGCACCTGATAGCCGAGCCGGGTGAACGCCTGGCTGAGCACCAGGCGCACCGAGCTGTCGTCGTCGGCGATCAGGATCTTCTTGCTGGCGGCGTTCATGCGTGGGCGTCTCCAGTAGCGGGGGCAAGCTTCTCGGTCGCCATCGGCAGCAGCACGCGGAACACGGTGCGGCCGGGCTCGGACTCGAAATCGATCAGGCCGCCATGGCTGGTCACCAGCTTGGTGACCAGGGCCAGGCCCAGGCCGGTGCCGTTGGCCTTGGTGGTGACGAACGGCTGGAACAGGTGGTCGCGCAGGCTCTGGGGCACGCCCGGGCCGTTGTCCTGCACGCGGATCTCGATCGGCGCGCCGGCCGCGGCCTTGCCGTCGGCGCCCCGCACCCGCACGCCGGGGCGCCAGGCCGTGTGGATCGACAGCATGCCCTGGCCGTCGCCGCGCGCGTGGGCGGCCTCGGCGGCGTTCTTGACCAGGTTCAGGAACACCTGGATCAGGTGGTCCTCGTCGCCCCAGACGTCCGGCAACGACGGGTCGTAGTGCTCGCGCAGGACCAGGCCGTCGGCGACGCCGTTGACCACCAGCGCCCGGACGCGGTCCAGCACCTGGTGGATATTCACGGCCTCGCGCGGGCTGGGGACCTCGTCGGAGAAGGCTTCCATGCGGTCCACCAGCCGACGGATACGGTCGGTCTCGTCCATGACCAACTGAGCCAGGGGTTGGTCGGCGGCGCTGGCGCCGGTCTTCAGCAACTGTGCTGCGCCCCGAATGCCGGCCAGCGGGTTCTTGATCTCGTGAGCCAGCATCTTGCCCAGGCCCACCACCGAGCGAAGGCCGGCGGCGTCGGTGGCCCGCTCGACGCCCAGCACGCCCTTGACGTGCAAGGTCAACAGCACCGAGCCGTCGCCCAGCGGCGCGGCCGCGCCGTCGGCCTCGAAGGGCGGCTGGCCGAACAGATTGACCTCGACCCCGTGCTCGCGGACCAGGGCCCCCTCGAACAGGGCGCGGTCCATCATCGAGACCAGCACCGAGCCCGGCGGCAGGGCGGCGCGGAAGCGGCCCCGGGCCAGCAGGGACAGGCCCTGGCCGAACAGGGCCTCGGCGGCCTCGTTGACGGCCACCAGCGCGCCCTCGCGGTCGACGACCAGGGCAGGCTCGGGGCTGAGGTCGAAAGCGGCGATCTTCAGGCTGTCGGCGATCTTGGCCGAGGCGACACGGGCGTGATCGGTCATGCCGCCAGCCTCCGGTCGCCCAGCCATAAAGCGGCCAGGCCGTCCTCGATCGCGGCGGGATCGTCCAGCCGGCACAGGGCGGCGCGCGCGGCGCGCCGCGCCTCCTCGCTGTCCGGCCACGGCGCGGCCTCGATGTACGACGCGAGGTGTTTGCGGAACATCTTCAGGCCGAGGTTTTGGCCATAAAAGTCCAGGCTGCGGCGGAAATGGGTGACGGCGATGGCCAGACGCTCTTCGGCGTCCGGTTCGCGGAATCCCTCGCCGCGCAGCGACGCCTCGATGGCCTGGGCGATCCAAGGGCGGCCGTAGACGCCGCGGCCGATCATCACCCCGTCGGCGCCGGATTGGTCCAGCGCGGCGCGGGCGGTGTCGCCGTCGACGATGTCGCCGTTGACCAGCACCGGCACCTCGACCGCCTGCTTGACCGCCGCGACGGCCTCCCAGTCGGCCTGACCCTTGTAGAACTGGCACCGAGTGCGGCCGTGGACGGTGATCGCCTGCGCCCCGGCTTCGACCGCTCGGCGAGCGATATCGGCGGCGTTGCGGCTGTCGTCGTCCCAGCCCAGCCGCATCTTGACGGTAACGGGCACGTCGACGGCCTCGACGGCGGCGGCGACCAGGGCCTCGGCCAGATCCGGCTCGCGCATCAGGGCCGAGCCCGAGGCCGCGCCCTTGGTGACTTCCTTGGCCGGGCAGCCGAAGTTCAGGTCGATGATCTGGGCCCCGGCGTCGGCGGCCATCTTGGCGCCCTGGGCCATGTAGTCGGGGTCGCGGCCGACCAGCTGGACGACCATCAGCGGCAGGCCCTCGCCCACGGCGGCGCGGCGCACGACATCGGGACGCCCTTTCGCGAATTCCGCGCAGGCCACCATCTCGGTCGCCACATAGGCCGCGCCCAGCCGGGTGGCGGTTTCCCTGAAGGGCAGATCCGAAACACCCGTCATTGGCGCGATCCAGACACGCCCGGGCACCTCGACCTTACCGATTGCGAGACCTTTGCTCATTTTCTATGCATCCCCATCGCACTGTTTTTAGGCAATTTGTGCGGCGCCGTAAAGCCTCTTCTCTGGACAAGTCGGGTCGGGCGGCTAAACAGCCGACATGATCTTCTCCGCCGTCATCGTCGCCGCTGGTTCCGGAACCCGGGCCGGGCCTGGCCAGGCCAAGCAATGGCGCATCCTGGCGGGGAAGACGGTGCTGCGCTGGTCGGTCGAGGCGCTGTTGGCCGGCGGTGCGCAAAAGCTTGTGATCGTGGCCGATCCCGAGGCGCGCGGGACGCTCGACGCGGCCTTGGACGGCCTTTCGGGCTGGACCACGACCGGCGGCGGCGCGACTCGCGCCTTGTCGGTCCAGGCCGGCCTAGCCGCGCTCGCCGATCGTCCGGCCGACGAGCCCGTCCTGATCCACGACGCCGCCCGCCCCTTCCTCGGCGCCGCAACAATCGAAGCGGTGCTGAAGGCGTTGAATGACGCCGACGGCGCGATTCCCGCCCTCCCCGTCGCCGACACGCTGAAAAGCGGGGCGCTGGACGCAGCCGTCGTCACAAAACCGCGCAACGACCTCTGGCGGGCCCAGACCCCCCAGGCCTTCCGTCGCGATCGGCTGATGGCCGCCTACGCCGCCTGGTCGGGTCCGGATGAGCCCACCGACGACGGCCAGGTGGTCGAGCGCCAGGGCGGTCGTGTGGTCGTGGTCCCAGGCGACCCGATGCTGATGAAACTGACCTATCCGGAGGACTTCGCCATGGCCGAGCAACTGGCGGGCCGCGCGCGCGTCACCCGCATGGGCCAGGGCTTCGACGCCCACCGATGGGGCCCCGGTGAGTCCGTCTGGCTGTGCGGCGTCGAGATCGCCCACGACGAGACCCTGATCGGCCACTCCGACGCCGATGCGGGCCTGCACGCCCTGACCGACGCCATCCTGGGCGCGATCGGCGAAGGCGACATCGGCGATCACTTCCCGCCCACCGACCCGCAATGGAAGGGGGCGGCCTCGGACAAGTTCCTGATCCACGCCGTCGACTTGGTCCGCCGGCGGGGCGGCAGCTTGATCAATGTCGACGTGACCCTGATCTGCGAGCGGCCCAAGATCAAACCGCACCGCGCCGCCATGCGCGAACGCCTGGCCCAGATTCTCGACCTCCCGCTGGACCGGGTCAGCGTCAAGGCGACCACCACCGAGGGCATGGGCTTCACCGGCCGGGGCGAAGGCCTGGCGGCTCAGGCGATCGCCGTGGTCGAGACCCCGGCCTAGGGATCAGAGCTCGTCACGGCTGGCGCGGTCGGCCAACGATTGGCAATAGCGTTCGAAATGTCGAGCCAGGGCTGGGCCAGGGCCGGGAAATGTCGTCGTCCGATCGCCGTAGGCCACGGACACCGTCGGGGCGGCGGCCAGGGCGTCGAAGAAGCCCTCCGGCAGGTCCCCATGCCCTTCTACGAAGGTGCGGCCGCCCAACGCCTGCGTACCGCGATAGGTCCGAAACACGGACTTTCCGGCTGTCAAGCGCAGCTGAGCCGCACCGCCTTGAGGGGCGTAGAAGCGGGCCTGGAAGCCGCCCGAGTGGACGCCCGAGCAACTGATCACTAATTCCGGCACGTAGGCGCGCGCCGAGGCTCCCGAGTCCTTGATCATGGCTTTCAGGCCCGAAACGGCCGGCACAGGCACTTCGCGGCTCAGGCTCACGGACCCGGTGACGCCATGAGCCACGCTCCATTGATAGGCCTGACCATCCTGGCTGAAGGTCTTGGGCCCCGGGGCTCGGTCGGTCCGGGCGTCGGCGATCTTCCCGCCCGCGACGCCAAGGACGACGAGCGCTCCGACCACGGTCAGGACCGGAGCGAATTGGGCGACGCGGCGGTTCTTCATGTAATCTCTCCTGACTCGACGGCGCGACAAGATCACGGGCCGACGCCCTGCATAGTTGCATATAACCTAGAGGCGCGATGTTCCCGCTCGAAATCCAGACCCTGGCCCGCCTGCTGATCGACGAGGCGCGGGGCAAGTCGTTACGGCTGGCGACGGCCGAGAGCTGCACCGGCGGCCTGGTGGCCGGGGCGATCTGCAATATCGCCGGGGCGTCCGACGTCTTCGAACGCGGCTTCGTCACCTACACCAACCGCGCCAAGTCCGAGATGCTGGGCGTGCCGGGCGACCTGATCGCCGACCACGGGGCGGTGTCGGAGGTGGTGGCGCGGATGATGGCCGAGGGCGCGCTGCAGGCCAGCAACGCTCATGTGGCGGTCTCGATCACCGGCGTGGCCGGACCCGGAGGCGGCTCGCCGCTCAAGCCCGTCGGCACCGTGCATTTCGCCGTGGCCCGCGCCAACCGCTCGGTCGTCCACCGTCACGAGCTGTTCGACGGCGAGACGCGCGAGGGCGTGCAGCTTGCCGCCGTGCGCACCGCCCTGGAGATGCTGCGCGAGGCCGTGACCTAGATGCCGGAAACCGCGCCCGGCGGTTCTCCAAGCGACTGGCGGCGGTTCATGGGCGCCGGCCTGTCGCGCGCCGCCCTGGCCAAGGCCGCCGCCCGCAAGAGCGAGTGGCGTCACGCCATCCGGGTGTCATCGGCGGTCGTAGCCGCCTACGCCCTGGCCACCCTGCTGCGCCTGCCCCAGGGCTATTGGGCGGTGTTCACGGCGGTGATCATCGTCCAGTCCAGCCTGGGCGCGACCATCACCGCTTCGATCGAGCGCCTGATGGGCACGGTCGTCGGGGCCGCGGTCGGCGCTGGAGCGGCCATGGTCCACGCCCGATTCCCCGAGGCCGGCGGACCGATCCTGGCGGTCACCGCAGCCCTGCTGGCCTTCCTCGCGGCCGTGCGACCGGCGTTCAAGGTCGCGCCGGTCACCGCGGTGATCATGCTGATCGGCACGACCACTCACATGGACCCGCTGGTCGCCGCCGTCCTGCGGGTGGCCGAGATCACGGTCGGCAGCGTGGTCGGCATCGCCGCCACCCTGCTGATCTTCCCCGCCCGCGCCCACGCCACGGTGGTCGACAACGCCGACAAGGTGGCCGGGCTGCTGGCCGACCTCTTGGAGCACTACGCCCTCAAGCTGAAGGGCGGCGCGACCGACCTGGAGGCGCGCGGCCACTACGACGACACGCTCAAGGCCCTGTCCAAGCTGCAAACGGCGATGACCGAGGCCGACCGCGAAAGCG
This sequence comes from Caulobacter sp., assembly GCA_017744495.1. Lineage (GTDB taxonomy): Bacteria > Pseudomonadota > Alphaproteobacteria > Caulobacterales > Caulobacteraceae > Caulobacter. The sequence goes on from JAGIBE010000235.1 coordinate 63,513, forward strand.
CCAGCCGGCTCAGTGACCACTCGGTGACCGAGGCCCTGCCCCGCACGCTCTGGCGGCTGCGCAACGACAGCGTGATGATCGGCCGGGCGCTGCGCGAGGCCTTTCCCTCGCCGGGCCTGGCCCTGCCGGCGGCGGCCATGCTGAACGCCAGCGCCGTGTTCCTTCGGGCCTGCGCGGCGTTGCTGTCGGGCGGACCGCGCCCCGATCGCCTGGCCTTCGCCGAGGCGCACCAAGCCTTTCAAGCCGCCGTCGAGACCCTGCGCGCCGGCGGCGGCACCCGCGCCCTGGCTTTCGACGACGCCGCGCGGGTGTTCGGCTTGGTGTTCGCGATCGAGAACCTGTTCGGCAATCTCGGCGACTTCGAGGAGCGGGTCGAGGAAACCGTCGGCAAGCGATCGTGATCGCCCTACTCGCCTGTTCTATGCCAGATACGGCTTGTAGCTCTTCTCTTCGACGATCTCCGACCCGACCAGGGCGTTGATCTGGCGCTTCACGGCGGCGCGGCGGTCGTTGTCCATGTAGACGCGGCGGGCCAGGGCCACGAAGTCGGGGCCGAAGTCCTGACGGCGTTCGCAGTCGCGCTTGCCGTCCTCGATGTCCCACAGGGCGGCGTTGATGTCGGTCAGTTGAGCGGTCAAGTCGTCCAGCTGCGGCGACGGCGTCAGCTCGCGCCCGGCGATGTCTTCCAGCAGGGCCAGTTCCTTGCGGACATTGGCTTCCTTGGCCGCGTCGCCGATCCGCGCGGCCTTGACCCGCAGGATGGTGATCTTGTCGATCAGTTCGCCAGCCGAAACGGGTGCGAGGATGGTCATTCAGGAAGCTCCGGCGATCAGGCGTTGCAGGGCGGCCTCCACCGCGTCGAGCGGCAGGGCGGCCATGCCCTGTCCGTAGTCCTCCGCGATCAGCAGCTCAAGGCGCCGCGCGGCCGGACGGAACTTGACCGCTTTGCGATGATCCTGCTGCAGCGACAGCAGCGGCGCGCCGCCCGCCGCCAGCATGTGGCCGGGACCCGCGTCATTGGCGACCGCCGCGGTCAGGCGTCCGGCCAGGGCGATGGCCAGCATAGGGCCTTTTACCCCGGGATAGCCGTCGGTGCGGTCCTTTTCGGGGAACAACGCGTCGGGCGCGCCCGCGCGGGCGATCTCCAGGTCGGCGGCCTCGTCCGGGCCGAAGAAGAACACCGCCTTGCGGCCGGAGGCCTCGATGCGTCGGGCCAATTCGATGTAGCGGTTCAGCGGCCAGCGGCGGTCCTGCCCGCCTGCGCCGGGGGCCAAGCCGATATAGACCGGGCCGCCCAAACGCGCGGTCGGCAGTAGAGCTCGGGCGGCGTCGACGGCGTCGACGTCGGACAGCGCCAGGGGACGCGGCGCGCCTTTCCCGTCGCTGGCCAGGGACAGCAACCGCGCCAGGCGATCGACCACAGCGGCGGGCCAGCCGGGCTTGCGGGCCTCAGCGGCGGCCGAGACGAAACGGCCGCCTTTGCCGACCCCCCGGCTGGCCACCAGGCTTCGGCGTAGATTCTCTTGGGTGTCGATCACCAGGTCGAAGTTGCGGCCGCCGAACGGCTTGACCCAAGGCAGGATGTCCAGCGACGCCGCGCCGGTCGGTCCCTCGGTCAGGATCTCGTCGATATAACCTGCGACCACGCGCTTCAGCGGCCCGGCGTACATCGTCCCGCCCTTGGCGGCGCACCAGGTGATCCGGGCCTGAGGGAAGGCTTCGCGCAGGCCGGCGATGAAGGGCAGCTTGATCAGGCTGTCCCCGAGGATCTCGCCCATGGAATAGATCAGGATCGTCTGGATCATGGCCCGGATTAGGCCGGGCCCCCGGTTCAGGTCAACGCGTCGGTGCGCATGTGAGTAATCACTTGCATCACCTTTCGGTCGTGCTAGCCTCTCATTCATGAACGCCAAGCCCAAGATCGAACGCGCCGCTCTCGAGGTCTTCGTCGAACGCGGCGTCGACGCGGCCACCACCAAGCTGATCGCGGCCAAGGCCGGCGTGTCGGAGGGCGCGATCTACCGCCACTGGAAGAGCAAGGACGAGCTGGCCGTGGGCCTGTTCATGGCCACGCACCGCCGCCTGTCCGACCTGATCGCCGTCAATGCCGAGATGTCGACCGGCGTGATGGCCAAGGCCGCCGCCGTGGTTCGCGCCTACTGCACCGTGGCTGACGAGGACTGGCTGCTGTTCGCCTTCCACCTGCTGCAGCTGCACCACTTCCTGCCTTACTACCAGGAGGACGGCCTCGACCCGGTGTCGGTGGTCGAGGGGCTGATCAAGCGGGCGATGATGGACGCCGAGCTCCCGCCGGGCGATCCGCGCGTGATCGCCGCCATGGCCATGGGGGTGATCACCCAGACCGCCCAGAACAAGGCCTACGGCCGGCTCGGCGACGACGACCTTTCCGCTCACGCGCCCCTGATGACGGCGGCCGTGCAGGCCGTGCTGACCGCCCGATAATCCCCGCCCTTCCTGGGCCTCTTAGGACAACGAACCATGCGCAGCGCGCTGTTCAACGCCTACTACTGGGTTCTGTCGATCTTCTACGGCCTGTCGGCCGCCCTCTCCGCCCTGCTCCCTGGTCGCAAGCCCATCGCCTTCGCCCTGCGGCTCTACAGCCGGCGGATGATCTGGGCGCTGCGGACCCTCGCGGGCGTGAAGATCGAGCTGAAGGGTCAGGAGAACCTGCCGCAGGGCGCCTTTATCATCGCCGCCAAGCACCACAGCTGGGGCGACGGGTTCGTGATGTTCGCCAATGTCGACAACCTCAGCTTCGTCACCGGCGATCACCTGGAGAAGTTCCCGCTGGTCGGGGCGATACTCAAGAAGTTCGGGGCCATCGTGGTCGACAGCTGCGGCGGGCCCGAGGCCCGCAAGGCTCTCTCCCAGAGCGCCGCCCAGGTGGCCGCCGAGGGCCGTCGCATCCTGATCTATCCGGAGGGCCACCTGGCCGCGCCCGGCGAGCGGTTCCGCTATCGCACCGGCGTCTACCACATGAGCCGCGACTTCGACCTGCCGGTGGTGCCGGTGGCGACCAACCTCGGCTGCTTCTGGAAGCAGCAGGAGAAGACGAAGACCCCAGGCACGGCGACCGTCGAGTTCCTGCCGCCCCTGCCCCAGGACCTGTCCAAGGCCGCGTTCATGGCCCAGCTGGAAGAGCTCATCGAGACCCGCGCCAACCAGCTGATCGCCCAGGCGCGCGGCGAGCCGGTGAAACCCTCGGTGCTAGTCGAGTGGAATGGGCGGAAGAACGTGGCGGCGACGAAAGTGCAAGCTGCGTGACCTTGGGGAACTCGCGTCCGGCCCGGCTCCTCGCTCCCTATGGACTGGCCCTACTCGCCGTCGCCTGTCTTTTTCGACCGGCGCGGTGAGCGGAGGCCCCCGGGTAGTCTTCTGGATCTTGCACGTCGCGACGACCCTGGTCCTGCTGGGGTGGGTGGTGGCGATCATCCACGCATTTCGGCGCGACGGGTGGGCGGCCTTGGTCGTCCTGCCAAGCGCACTGCTCTGGTGGTTCGTCACAACCGAGATTCCGCTTCTGGTCGGCGGATGTGTCGTGGCGCACGAGTGCGTCTGAAGATCGTGTTTTGAAATTCTCGTTTTGAGGGTTAGTACTCGATAAACATTCTTGGGTTGAAGCATGTCCCTCGCTGATGCGCACGGTAGCTCGGTCGGTCGGCCCAAGGCCTCGAAGGGCCGACGCATACTGGCCTTCGTGGCCGGAGCGATCTGGCTGGTGCTGACCGTGCCGGCCCTGGGCTTGGCCGCGATGTCGGTGATGGCGTCGGACGGCGGCGTGAACGCGGGAATCTACACCTTCATCTACGCCTGCTTCGCCTTGCCGCTGGCCACCCTGCTGGCGGCGGTCGGCGGTTTCGTCAGTGGGGCGACGGGGCGGATGCGGTTCGTGGCCATCGGCTCGACCCTGCCGTTCGTCGCCTTGGCGGTGGCGTTCGGGGCGATCGCCTTCGGCGCGGGCGCGCCGACCAGTCCGGCCTAGAGGTCGATCGGGCAGTCGGCCGGGATCGGGGCAAAGGTCCCCTCCTCGCGCCGCCGGTCGAAGTGCTGCGTGGCGCAGCTCACGGAGCACAGCAGGCCGGTGTCGGACCAGTAGAGCGGCGCTTCGTCCTCATGACGGAAGGCCGGCGCGCCCCACGGCAGGCCGCATTCGACGCAGGACGGTGTCTTGGCCAACATCAGTCCAGGGCCTCCGGGGCCGGTTGGATGGTGACGCTCTCGCCGCAGCCGCAGGCGTCGGTTTCGTTCGGATTGTTGAACACGAACTTGGACGACAGCTTGGTGGTCTCGTAGTCGATCACGGTGCCGATCAGGAACAGCACGGCCTTGGGCTCGATCAGGATCGTCACGCCCTGGTCCTCGACCACCTCGTCGATCGGACCCTTCTCGGCGGCGTATTCGAAGACATATTCCTGGCCGGCGCAGCCGCCGTTCTTCACGCCCACGCGCAGACCGGCATAGGGCTTGTCGGCTTTCTGCATGATCTCCTTCACGCGCGCGGCGGCGGCCTCGGTCAGGGTGACGACCTTGGGGCGCGGGCGGCGTGGACGTTGAGAGATCGCGGTTTCCATGGCTTTCGAACCGATCAGAACATGTTCAGTTGCAGCTTGGCCTCGTCGCTCATGCGCGACGGGTCCCACGGCGGCTCGAACACCAGGTCCACGTGGCACGACTTGACGTCCGGGATCTCCATGACCGCGTCCTTGACCCAGCCGGGCATCTCGCCAGCCACCGGGCAGCCCGGCGCGGTCAGGGTCATGTCGATGGCCACGTCCTTCTCGTCGCTGACGTCGACCTTGTAGATCAGGCCCAGCTCGTAGATGTCGACCGGGATTTCCGGATCGAACACGGTCTTGAGCTTCTCGATCAGCTGGTCGGTCAGACGGTCGAGTTCGGCCTGAGGGATCGCGGACGTGGTCACGGCTTGGTCGGTCATGTCAGCTCAACTGAAGAAACTGCGGGCCTTGGCCAGCGCGCTCACGAACGCGTCGGCCTCGTCCAAGGTGTTATATAGGGCGAAGGAAGCGCGAGCGCCCGACGTGACGCCGAACCTTTTCATCAGGGGCTCGGCGCAGTGGGTGCCGGCGCGGACGGCCACGCCGTAGCGGTCCAGCACCTGGGCCACGTCGTGGGCGTGGGCGCCCTCGACCACGAAGCTCAGCACCGCGCCCTTGCCCGGAGCCGTGCCCAGGATCCGCACGCCGTTGACGCCGTCCAGCTGGTCGACGACCCGCTGGTAGAGGGCGTGCTCGTGGGCCAAGGCCGCGTCGCGGTCGATGGTATTCAGCCAGTCGATGGCCGCGCCCAGGCCGACGGCCTCGAGGATCGCGGGCGTGCCGGCCTCGAAGCGGTGCGGCGGGTCGGCATAGGTGATGACGTCTTCCGACACCGAGCCGATCATCTCGCCGCCGCCCTGGTACGGCGGCAGGGCCGCCAGGCGCTCGGCCTTGCCGTACAGCACGCCGATCCCGGTGGGGCCGTACAGCTTGTGGCCGGAGAAGACGTAGAAGTCGACATCCAGGGCCTTCACGTCGACCTTGGAGTGGACGATCGCCTGGCAGCCGTCCAGCAGCACCGGCGCGCCGGCCG
>JAGIBE010000236.1 GCA_017744495.1 Caulobacter sp.
GAATGCGCCCAGCAGCATCAGCATGCCGGCGACGGGCGCCAGCGACCGCTTGGATCGCCGCAGCGCCAGGATGCTCCAGACGCATAGCAGGACGACGGCGGCGCCGAAGGCGATCAGGATAATCGTGGCCTGCAGGGTTCCCATAAGGCGGATATGGCGACGCTTCCCCGCGCCGCAACGCCGCCCTCGCGCGAAACCGGGAACGGGCTTAGGGTGTTCCTAGTGTTCGGCCCAAGGCCGCGTACGACGGCCTGGTCCGAACCTCAACGACAAGCGGAGGTGACGTATGGACGCCGATTTCAACGACACTGGCAAACCCGAGCTGCTCGCCCATGAGCGGACCTATCACGGATTCAGCATCCTCCTGCGATGGTGCATGCTGGGCCTGGCCACCACCATCTCGACCCTGACCCTGTGGTTCGCCAGCCCCGCCGGCTTCTGGGGCGGCCTGATCATCGGGATCGTGGTGTTCGCGATCGGCTACGCCATCCTGGTCCGCCGCGAGGAACAGCAGCCCCTGAACCTGTGGGTCGAGGGACGGTAGAAATCCGACGGGGACATGCCCTTGGGCGTGTCCCCAGATTTCGCGCCGAGCCAGGCGGTTGGGGACACGCGCGAGCACATGTCCCCGTCACTGCGGCGATCAACTCGCTGAAATCCTGACGCTAAATCTTTATTCCCCGCACCCACTCGCGGCGGCCGCATAATGGTCTCACCTCGTCGCGGGGAAAGGGCGCATGGCCAGCGACCAGTTGCGGCGGCGGGGGGCGATCGAGCGGGACTGGGCTGGAGGGGGTTACTTCAGCGTGTCCGGGGAGCCTGGCGTTGCGGGCCCCGTCCGCCGTCGGCGTTGGTGGGGATCGGCGTGCGTGTCGTGATGATCCGCGTCCGCCATCGCCGGAGCTCGCCGGAAACGGCGAACCGGTTTCCCGGCTAGGCCTGAACAGGGCCGCCTACCGGGTCGCTGGCGGATAACGATGGCGCGGAGCGATCGGGCTTCGTCGAAACGGTACACACAACTCACACTCCGGACGTCGTCCGGCGCTCCGCGGCCCTTTCCAACTCGCAGCCGATTGGCGTGGGATCACAGCCGCGTGCCCCCTACTTCTCCAACCGCGCCACCAAGCTGGAGGTATCCCAACGGTTTCCCCCCATCGCCTGGATCTCGCCGTAGAACCCGTCGATCATCGCCGTCGCTTCGAGCTTGGCCCCGTTCACCCCGGCCTCGGCCAGGGCGATGCCCAGGTCCTTGCGCATCCAATCGACCGCGAAGCCGAAGTCGAATTTGCCCTCCGACATGGTCTTCCAGCGGTTCTCCATCTGCCACGACTGGGCCGCGCCCTTGGAGATGGCCGCCAGGACATCGTCCGTCGGCAGGCCGGCGCGCTTGGCGAAGTGCAGGGCCTCGGCCACGCCCTGGACCACGCCGGCGATGGCGATCTGGTTGCACATCTTGGTCAGCTGACCCGCCCCCGACGGCCCCATCGGCCGGATGGCCTTGGCATAGGCTGTCAGCACCGGCTCGACCCGGGCATAGGCCGCCGGTTCGCCGCCGGCCATGATCGTCAGCTGGCCGTTCTCAGCGCCCGCCTGGCCGCCGGACACCGGGGCGTCGATGAACCAGCGGCCCGCCGCGCGGGCGGCGGCGTCCATCTCGCGGGCCACGGTGGCCGAGGTGGTCGTGTGATCGACGATCACCCCGCCTTCAGCCATGGCCGGCAGCACCTGCGCCACCACGCCGCGGACGTCGTCGTCATTGCCCACGCACAGGCAGACCAGCTCAGCCCCGGCCACCGCCTCGGCGATCGTCGGCTTGGCCGCGGCGCCATGCTTTTCGACCCAGCGGGCGGCCTTTTCGGGCGTGCGGTTGAAGACGGTGACCTCGTGACCGGCGGCCTTCAGGTGGCCCGCCATCGGAAAGCCCATCACGCCCAGGCCGATAAACGCCGTCTTCATGTCGACAACTCCTCTTGGAAGAGGCCCGACATCGCCCTTCGCGGCTCTGATCGCAACGGCATTTTAACGTCCGGACGTCACCTTCGCTCGAACAGGGTTAAACAGGCTTAAGCGCAATGGCCGTCAGCGGCGACCAGCCGATCATTGTCATCAAGAAGGTCAAGAAGGGCGGCGGCCATGGTCACCATGGCGGCGCCTGGAAGGTGGCCTATGCCGATTTCGTGACGGCGATGATGGCCTTCTTCCTGCTGATGTGGCTGCTGAACACGACCAGCCCGGAGCAGAAGCAGGGCATCGCCGACTATTTCGCGCCGGCCTCGATCTCGTCCAGCACCAGCGGCTCGGGCGGCATCCTGGGCGGCACCTCGCTGGGCGACGACGGCGCCAAGGCCGACGGCAAGATGTCGGTCATCCAGCAGATGGCCCCCGAAGCCCCTACCGAAACCGACAAGGACGGCCAGAGCACCGCCTCGGCCAATCTGGACTCGGCCAGCGAGCAGGCCCTGCGCGACGCCCTGGCCAAGAAGGAACAGGACAGCTTCGCCTCGGCCGCCCAGTCCCTGCGCCAGTCGCTGCAGGAGATGCCGGAACTGGCCGAGCTCTCGAAACAGATCTTGATCGACCAGACCCCGGAAGGCCTGCGCATCCAGTTGGTCGACCAGGACGGCCGCTCGATGTTCAAGGAGAACTCGCGCGAGCCGAACGACAGGGCCCGCCTCCTGCTGCGCGCCGTGGCCAAGGTGATCAACCAGCTGCCCAACCGCATCACGATCTCGGGCCACACCAGCGCCAGCGCGGCCGGCAAGCGGTCCGACAGCGACTGGGCCCTATCGGCCGGCCGCGCCGACGCCTCGCGTCAGATCCTGCGCGGCGCCGGGGTGGACGAGGACCGCATCTACCAGGTCTCGGGCAAGGCCAATTCCGAGCCGCTGTACGCGGACGATCCCACCCTGCCCGGCAACCGCCGTATCTCCATCGTGCTGCTGCGCGAAAAGCCGGTGCTTCCCGATGGCCTGTGAGGCGACACGCGACGTGATGCCGCTGAAGCGATCAGCACAGCTTGCGCAACCGCCGCGGATGCCGCCTAATCGCTTATGGGCCCGGGTTCGCGGGCGAGGCCACTAAAGGGATCGGGCGCCTTCCGTGACGCAGCATTTTCCGACGCGACAGCTGCGCTTCTTCCTCACGGCGCCCACGCCTTGCCCCTATCTGCCGGGCCGCGAGGAGCGGAAGGTCTTCGCCCACCTGCCGCTGTCCGACGGTCCCACGGTCAATGACAGCCTGACCCAGGTCGGCTTCCGCCGCTCCCAGAACATCGCCTACCGCCCCGCCTGCGAGACTTGCCGCGCTTGCCAGTCGGCCCGCGCCCCGGCCGGCGACTACGTTTTCTCGCGGTCGGAACGCAAGGTTCTGACCCGCAACGCCGACCTGGAACGCCACCTGGTCGAGGCCGAGGCGACGCTGGAGCAGTTCGAGCTGCTGCGCCGCTACCTGCTGACCCGTCACGCCGACGGCGGCATGGCCGAGATGACCTGGCCCGACTATGTGGCCATGGTCGAGGACACGGCGGTTCGCACCCACCTGATCGAATACCGCCTGCGCTCGCAGGACCGCGGCCCCGGCGACCTGATCGCCTGCGTACTGGTCGACGTGCTCGCAGACGGCCTGTCGCTGGTCTACAGCTTCTACGATCCCAGCTTGACCAAGCGCAGCCTGGGCTCGTTCATCATCCTGGACCACATCCTGCAGGCCCAGCTGAACGCCCTGCCCTACGTCTATCTGGGCTACTGGGTGCCGGGCAGCGAGAAGATGGCCTACAAGGCGCGCTTCTCGCCGCTGGAGATCCTCAAGCCCGGCGGCTGGGCCCTGATGTCGGCCCGCGAACGCGGCGCCCGTCCGCCCAAGCCGGTCGGCTGCGGCTCGAACGCCGGGGTCGAACTCAGCGACGCCGAACCGGCCGAACTGGGCGGCTTCCCAAGTCCGGGGAAGCCCTGAGCGCCCTAACGCGCGAACGACACCCCGCCGTCCACGGTGACGGCGGACCCCGTCACATAGTCCCCGGCCCGCGAGGCCAGGAAGATCGCCGTGCCGGCCATGTCCTCGGTCGTGCCGATCCGCCCGGCCGGAATGGCCTTGGCCACCGCGTCGGCATGATCGCGGGCCACCCGGTTCATATCGGACGCGAAGGCGCCCGGTGCGATGCAGCTGACCGCGATATTGTCGGACGCCAGCCGCAGGGCCATGCGCTTGGTCATGTGCAGCAAGCCGGCCTTGGACGCGCCGTACGGATAGGTCTCCTCCTTGGCCACCGACTGGCCGTCGATCGAGGCGATGTTGATCACCTTGGCCACATGGTCCTTGCCCGCCTCGCGCAGCAGGCCGATCAGGGCCTGGGTCAGGAAGAACGGGGTCTTCATGTTCAGGTCCACGACCTTGTCCCAGCCGCTCTCGGGAAAGGCGTCGAACTCGGCGCCCCAGGCTGCGCCGGCGTTATTGACCAGGATGTCCAGCTTGTCCTCGCGCTCGGCGATCCGGGCCACCAGGCCGTTGATGCCTTCCAGGGTCGAGACGTCGGCCGGCAGCGAGATGCATTCGCCCAAGGCCGACAGCTCCTCGGCGGCGGCGTCGCAGGGCGCGGCCTTCCGGGCCGAGACGTACACGCGGCGGGCGCCGTAGGTCAGGAAGCCCTCGGCGATCATCTTGCCGATGCCGCGCGAGCCGCCGGTGACCAGGGCCACGCGGCCCTTCAGGGAAAACAGGTTCTGCATCATGGCTGGGCTTTCTCAGAAACTGCGGCTGGCGGCGAGCGCGCCCAGCCGCTGGGTGATGTCGAAGAACTGAGCGACGGTCTCGTCGATGATCTGGGCGGCCGGCTTGACCTCGTCTATCAGCCCGACAGTCTGGCCCGCCAGGGCCGGCGCGGCCTCCATGTCGCCGCCGAAATAGACGCCCAGGATGCCCTTCAGGGCATCGGGCGGCATAAGTCCCGCATCATGGATTTCCTTGGTTCGCTCGGACTTCAGAGCCCGGATGCAGGGGCTGGCCTTCTTGTTCAGCACCCAGGTGCCGGTCTCTTTGGAGCCGGTGATCGCGGCCTTGTAATTGGCGTGGACAGGGCTTTCGGCGGCGCTGACGAAGCGGGTGCCCATCTGCACGCCCTCGGCGCCCAGCGCGAACGCCGCAGCCATGCCGCGACCGTCGCAGATACCGCCGGCGGCGATCAGCGGCACGTCGACTCGGGCGCGGATGGCCTGCAGCAGCACAAGGGTCGAGACCTCCTCGGGGTTCTTGAAGCCCCCGCCCTCGGCGCCCTCGACCACCAGGCCGTCAACGCCGGCCTCGACGCATTTGACCGCCGCATCGACCGTGGGCACGGCGTGATAGACGACGATCCCGGCGTCCTTCAGCGGCCCTACGAACTTGGCCGGGCTGCCGGCCGAGGTGGTGACGAACTTGACGCCGCTCTCGCAGACGAAGCGCAGTATGGCGTCGTCGCGCAGGAACAGGATCGGCAGGTTCACCCCGAACGGCAGGCCGCTGTCCGCCATCTTGCGGATCTCGGCCTTGCAGTTCTCGGTCTCGCCGGACGAGGTCTCGATGACCCCCAGCCCGCCGGCCCGCGACACGGCGCTGGCCAGCGGATAGCGAGCGATCCATCCCATCGGGGCCTGGACGATCGGATACTTGGCGCCCGTATGGGCCAGGACGCGGTTGCCTCTCATGGGATCAACAGCACCCGGCCGACGGCCTGGCGGCTTTCGATATAGGCGTGGGCGGCGGCGGCCTCCGACAGCGGGAAGGTCCGATCGATCAGGACCTTCAGCTCGCCCCGCGCGGCTTCGTCGATCAGCGTCTGGATCATGTCGTGCACGCGGTCGGTCATGATCTCGGCGCCCAGGAAGACGCCGGTCAGGCTGCGGTTGCCGCCCATCAGGGACGAGACATCCACCTTGGTCGGCTCGCGCCCGGCCTGGCCGACCAGCGAGATGCGGCCGCGATAGCCGAGGGCCAGGATGCTGGCCTGCAGGGTTTGGCCGCCGACCGGATCGACCACCAGATCGACGCCGTTGCCGCCGGTCAGCTTCATCACCTGCTCGACCACGTCGTCGCGGCGATAGTTGATCCCATGATCCAGGCCGAAGGGCTTCAGGCGTTCCAGGCGCTCGTCGCTGGAGGCGGTGGCCAGCACCGTCGCCCCGGCCCGCTTGGCCAGCTGGATCGCGGCGACGCCGACAGCCCCGGCGCCGGCCTGGACCAGCACGGTCTCGCCGGACTTCAGGTGGCCCGCGCCGAACAGGCACTCATGCGCCGTGCCGAACGGCACCGGGATCGCGGCGGCCTTGCGGACGTCGAAACCGTCCGGGATCGGCCAGGCGTTGCGGGCCGGCACGCTGCGCAGCTCGGCATGCGAGCCAAACGCGTTCACGGTCACCACCTTCTGGCCGACCTTCAGGTGCGTGACCTCGGCCCCGACCTCGACGATCTCGCCGGCCGCCTGATAGCCGACGATGTGCGGGCTGCCCGCCATCACCCCTCCGCCGCGGTTGAGGGTGTCGCCGCCCTCGATGCTGACCGCCTCGACGCGGATCACCACCCCGCCCGGATAGCAGGGCGGATCAGGAACCTCCTCGTACTTCAGCACCTCCGGCGATCCGGTCTCGTAATAGACGGCGGCCTTCATGAAACGCTCCCTGGACTTTGTTTTCGTTGGCCTTCGAGGGCCTGCCTATTTCGCCGGATCGACCAGGGCCTGATAGACCAGGGTCGAAGCGTCATCGCTGATCTTGGCCAAGGCTGGATCGATCTCCTTGGCCAGGATGTGGATCATCCCCAACATGAAGAGGTCGTTCTTCGGGTCGATCCAGAACCACGTCCCGGCCGCCCCGCCCCAGCTATAGGTCCCCTCGCCCTGCAGCGTACCGTCCCGGGCCGGGTTGGTGACCACCGCGAAGTCGAGACCGAAGCCAACGCCCTTGGCCGGCGAGAACGAGGCGTCAGGCGCAGCCATCACGATGTCGCTCAGGTGGTTGGAGGCCATCAGCCTGATCGTGCCGGGTGACAGGATGCGGGCCCCATCCAGTTGGCCGCCGTTCAGCAGCATCTGGGCGAAGCGGGCGTAGTCGGCCGTGGTCGAGACCAGGCCGCCGCCGCCCGAGGCGATGGCCGGCGGCTTGGTGACGTCCAGCACCATGAAGTTGTCGGCCGGGACCAACTTGCGGCTCTTGGGATCGGGGATATAGAGCGCGGCCAACCGGTCGCTCTTGGCTGTCGGGACATAGAAGGCCGTGTCGGTCATCTTCAGCGGATCGAAGATGCGGCTCTTCATGAAGTCGGCCAGGCTCATACCCGACAGCCGCTCGACGATCAGACCCTGGATGTCGACCGAAACGCTGTAGCGCCATTCCGTGCCCGGCTGGCTGGCCAGCGGCAGCTTGACTAGCTTGTCGAGGAACTCAGCCTGCGTCTTGGAGCCCAGCAGGCCGCTGTCGCGATAGGCCTTCTCGACCGGTTGATCCGTACGCAGACCATAGGCGAAGCCCCCGGTGTGGCTCATGATCTCGCGCATGGTGGGCGCGCGCGTCGCCGGCTCGGTGATGAACGTCCCGTCGGGGTTCTGGCCCTTGTAGACCTGCAGATGGGCGAACTCGGGCACGAACTTGGTGACCGGATCGTCCAGCCGCCACTTGCCTTCCTCGAACAGCATCATCATCGCCACGCCGGTCACCGGCTTGGTCTGGGAATAGATGCGGAAGATCGTGTCCTTGGTCATCGGCGCGCCGCCGATCGCCTTCCTGCCGTAGGTCTCGTAGCTGACGACCTTGCCGTGGCGGACCACCATGGTGATCGCTCCGGGCAAATGCCCTTGGTCGACCAGCCCCTGCATGTAGCCGTCCAGACGTTTGAGGCGTTCGGACGAGAAGCCCTCGGCCTCTGGGACCGCCGGCGTCAGGATCGCGGCGGGCGCGGGCTTGGGCGCGGCCTGCGCCATCGGGGCCAGGGTCAACGCCGCCAGCGCCGCCGCCATCGTCAGCCGAATCCGCATCCTTCCCTCCAAACGATTGTTTGGGACCACCTTAGCTGGCTTTGGAAACGCGGCAATGGACGACGTCGTCAGCCGCCCCAGGAAGGGGAATGGTGCCGGATGCAGGGATCGAACCCGCGACCTTCGGTTTACAAAACCGCTGCACTACCGCTGTGCTAATCCGGCGCGCCCTTATCGAGCGGGCGTTCTCCTTAGCCGCAACACGCGCAAAAGAAAACCGCCCGATCCACGAGGGACCGGGCGGCGAAGTCATGTGGTCGGAGAAGAATTAGAAGGTCTTGCGCAGCGTCACGCCGTAGGTGCGCGGCGGGGTCGGATAGCCGCTGTAGCTGCCGTCCTGGGCCACGGTCGGGAAGGTGGCGATCAGGCTCTCGTCGTCCGTCAGGTTGCGGCCCCAGAACGTCAGCTCCAGACCGTGCGCGTCGTCGGTCACGCCCAGGCTGGCGTTGACGACGTTCTGCCCCCAGGTCCCGACGTCCGGCGGCGTCGTCTCGCTGAGCTGCACCTTGCTGGTGTAGTCGTACTCGACACGCAGGAAGCCGGCATAGCCTTTGCCCAGGTCGTGCGAGACCGTGGCCGAGGTCGACACGGTCCACTTCGGGATGCCGGCCGGCCGGTCGCCGGTCAGGTCGCGGAAGTTCGGACGCAGGCCGGTGGCCGGGTTCACCGGGCAGCGGGTGGTGTCGTAGTTCACGCAGGCGGCGCCGATGAACGAGTCGTAGGTCGGGTCCAGATAGGTCGCCGACGCCGTCAGCGACAGCCAGTCCAGCGGACGGTAGGCGCTGTCGACTTCGAAGCCCTTGACCGATTCCTCGCCGGCGTTGACCAGGCTGTAGCCGATGCCGGTATAGGCGTTGGACTGGAAGCCCTTGATCGACTGATCGAAGATCGCGAGGTTCAGGTAGCCGCCCTGGAAGTTGGCCTTCAGGCCGGCTTCGTAGACGCTGACGTCCTCGGGCGCGGCGGTGCGGCCCACGCCGTTGGCGTTCGGCGGCCGGCTGTCGGACGACAGGTTGTAGGCCCCGGCCTTCCAGCCCGTCGAGTAGCTGACATAGGCGTTGACCGGACCGAAGTCGTAGGCGGCGCGGATCGCATAGGTGACCTTGTCGCCCTTCAGCTCGCCGGACTCGTTGGCGTTCGGATAATTGACCGGCGCATGGTTGGTCGTGTTGCCATAGTAGAACTGCAGGCTGCCCAGCGCGCCGTACAGGTTGCCCGGCAGGCCCAGGGCCGTGAACTGCGGGATGTTCTGCAGGTTCAGGGACGAGAACGGGTCGCGCAGGACCACGTCCGAGACCACGCGCTTGCGGTCGTTCAGGTAGGCCAGGCCGCCGGTGATCGTCAGCTTGTCGGTGATCTTGTAGTCGGCCTGACCGAACAGCGAATAGGACCGCTGCTTCATCGAATAGTCGTCGTCGATGCCCTGGCCGGCCTGGAAGTAGGTCGAGCCCGGATGGATCGACGGCGTGACCAGGCTCTGCAGGAACTCCAGGGCGTAGAGGTTCGACCTGCCGGTCAGGGCCGGGCGGATGCTCGCCGGCAGCGCTGAGAGCAGAGCCGCCGGAACCTGGCCGCTCAGACCTTCGGCGTAGGCACGGATGTCGGACCCGTAGTTGATGGTGCGGCCGGTATCCAGGCGCTCGTCCTGATAGAAGCCGCCGACCAACCAGTTGAACGGGCCGTCGCTGCTGGAGGCCAGGCGCAGTTCCTGGGTGAAGGTCTTGATGTCGTTGCCGTCGCCCTTATTGGCCAGGTCGGCGCCGGTGAAGTCCACGTCCTGGTACGATGCGCTGGTCTGCTCGCGATAGGCGGTGATCGAGGTCAGCTTGGCGAAGCCGAGGTCCTGATCCCACTGGCCTGAGATGCCCTTGCCGGTCAGGCGGTTGGACGGGTCAGTGTTGAAGACGACGTCGCGGTCGAAGATCTTCGTCGGATCGCTGATCGGCTTGCCCAGGCCGTAGGGCGCGGGCGCGCCGATGAACTGGGTGGCCGGGCCGTTGTAGATCGAGTTAACCGCGCAGCAGACCTCGGTGATCTTGTTATAGTCGGCGATGATCCGGACCTGGGTCTGGTCGGTCGGCACCCACAGCAGGTCGCCGCGGATGGACCAACGATCGCGGTCGTTGACGTCGTTGCCGGTGGTCAGGTTGGTTGCGTAACCGTCACGCTCGTTGAGGCCGCCCGACAGGCGCACGGCGACGGTGTCGCTCAGCGGGCCGGTGACGGTCGCCTTCACCTGGCGAGTGTCGTAGTTACCCAGAGTGAGCTCAGCCTTGCCGCCGAAGTCGAATTGCGGCTGCTTGGTTACGATGCTGATCGCGCCAGCCGAGACGTTCTTGCCGAACAGAGTAGACTGCGGGCCACGCAGGACTTCGATGCGCTCGACCTCGGGCAGATCATCCAGGGCGGCGGCCGAACGCGAACGGTAGACGCCGTCGATGAACACGCCGACCGAGCTTTCGATGCCGTCGTTGCCGTTGCCGTTGCCGAAGCCGCGGATGATGAAGTTGGTCTGGCTGGCGGCGTTGAACTGCGAGACCTTCAGCGACGGAACGACCGACTGCAGGTCGAGCAGGTCGCGGATCTGGGCCCGCTCCAAGGTCTTCTGACCAGTGACCGCCACCGAGATCGGCACGTCCTGCAGCGTCTGCTCGCGCTTGGTGGCCGTGACGATGATCTCCTCGACGGCCGAGACGGCGTTGGCGGGCGGAGGCGTCTGGTTCTGGGCCAAGGCCGGACCGGCCACGGCGAGGGCCAGCAACGACGCGCCGACGAAATGCACCTTCTTCACGTTTCTACTCCCTGGAATCTGTTCTTGTTTTCAGCGCGCGACGCTGTCGCCACACGGACCGGCCCGCCCCGTGCGGACACGAGGGGCTCGGCGATTTCGGATTCGGTTGAGCGGTACGGCGATGACCTCGCACGGCGCGTCACCCAGGATCAGGGCGCGGACACGGTCCTGCGCGGCGTTCGCGGCCATTCAGTTTCCCCCGGAGCCGCGAGCGCCCGTGTCGGCGCTTTCACGTCCCAGAACGGATTCTAGTACACCCCAGATATTCTAGAGCAAGTTAGAAATTTTAGGATGAAATTGAACATCGGTTTTCAGCACGCTTGCCCAAAGCCGCGTCCGCCCGCTACCACTGCGGAAGTTCCGTAAAGAGAACACCAGGGGAGCGCGCAATCTTGACCGGGGAAGACGAGACCGCGACGGCCACGCCGGACGGTCACAAGCCACTGTCGCACAGTCCAAAATCGGCCAAGAAGCGGGACGCTATTCTTCGGGCGGCCACCGAGATCATCAATGTAAAGGGCTATGCCCTGGCTACCATGACCGAGATCGCGGCGGCGCTCGATCTGCGGGACGCGGCGCTCTACTATTACTTCCCCAACAAGCAGGCCCTGGTCTTCGCTTGTCACCAGAGCTCGCTGGAGCGGTTCGAGCGGGTGCTGAGTGAGACGAACCAGGATGGCGGGGCCGGCTTCGAAAGACTGGAACGGTTTCTGCGGGCCCTACTGGTGGAATCCGCCCGCAACGGCCCCCTGCTCTACTTCGGCGATCGGTCCTATCTGGACGAGGATCAGCGCCACGCGATCGCCGCCTGCAGCGAGCACCTGACCCGCCGCCTGGAGCGGATCATCCAGGACGGCATGGACGACGGCTCGATTACGCCTTGCGAGTCGTCACTGGTCGTCCAGTTGCTGCTCGGCATGCTGATCTGGTTGGCCAAATGGGTTCCGACCGTCGAGGGCGTGACGGTGGATCGGCTGATGGCCGCGATCGGCGTCGTAGGCTTGCGAGGGCTCAAGAACGACGCTGCGGGCCTGCACGGCCGCGCCTAGGCGCCCAGCAGCGCCTCGTAGCGGGCGACGTTCTCGGCCAGCCACTGACGCAGCCGCTCTAGTTCGCCGATATGGACGTGGGTCTCGTCCTGCACTTCGCCTTCGTCCGTGCGCGAGCCGACCTGCAGCTTGCCGCTGCGCAGGGCCTCCAGGCGCTGGTCGAGGGCCTCCTGCTCGGCCTTGTGTCGCTCGACGACGCGATTGATTTCGGCCTTGTCCATACTCGATCTCCACTGGGGCCGTCGACGACGTCGAAGCGGCTTCACGCTTGAAGATCGAGTTTAAGGCCGTGCCTGGCTCGCGTCGATCCAAGGCCCCAAAACCGGCAAAAAAATGCCCGGCGCGAAGGCCGGGCAGTCATTAGGGAGGAAACGCCCAGGAAGGGCAGGAGCGCCAAGGGCGGCTCCACGCGTTGATAACTAGTGCGCCGGGGCGGTCGATCAAGGGCAAGAGCGCCGCGCATTATGGTGAAGCTGCAAAGAGCGCTGGGTTGTACACAATGCGGGCGCCAGTGCCGAAGCTGCTCAAACCCTGAGCGTATGACCTTCGCGCAACGCGCGAAAAGGCGGCGCCGTGCGTCAGGCAGCTGGTGGCGAGTCGATTTCGTGGAAGCCGTTTCCGTCCCGCGGTTCAAGCCACGAGCTCTGCGTGGACAGCCACTTTCCGGCCAGCTAAGCCTTCCGCCGTTCGAACGGCCAAGGCGGAAGACCAATGAACGCGCCCCTGACCAGCGTCTTCGCCGAACGAGTAGCCGGGGCCCATCGCTTTGGGCTCGAGCGTGTCCGCCGCGCCGTGCGTTTCGCTATCGCTCATCGCGACCGCAAGCTTCCTCGCCTGGCGCAGATTCGCAATCTCGACTACCCCGCCGCCAGCGGCCGACGCGCAGCCCGACTTTACGTGCCGATGCAGGCTCCCGCGACGGGGCCGGCGATCCTGTTCTTCCACGGCGGTGGCTTCGTCATCTCCGACATCGAGACTCATGACGCCCTCTGCCAGCGCTTGGCCGACGCCGCCGGTGTGCGCGTGTTGTCCGCCGCCTACGGCCTCGCGCCCGAACACCCCTTCCCGTCACAGCTCGACGACGCCCGGGCGGCGCTGGGCTGGCTGGCGGACCGGGCCGGCGAGCTGGGCGTCGATCCCGACCGCCTAGCCGTGGCCGGCGACAGCGCCGGAGCGTACTTGGCCGCCACCGTGGCCCACGAGGCCAACAACCGGCGCGCCGGCGCGGTGAAGGCCCAGGGCCTGTTCTATCCGCTGGTCCATCTGGACGACCAAATCTGGGCCGAGACCCTGCTGCGCGACGCCCGGCTGATCGGCCGCCTGGCCGTGGCCTACATCAACGCCCAACTGGCCAGCGCCCGCGCGCCCTCCCTGCTGGACACCGTGGGTCCAGCCACCCCGCCGACCTTCGTGGTCAGCGGCAGCCTGCTCGACCCCGTCCATCCCGACGCCGTCACCTATACCAGGGCGCTCGAAGCCGCCGGCGTGCCGGTCGAGCTGAAGACCTATCCGGGTCAGGCCCACGGCTTCGTCAACTTCACCCATGTCCTGCCGTCGGCGGTCGAGGCCGTCGCGACGCTTGGCGCCCAGTTGGGGAAGGCGCTACGAGACGGCCCATGACCGTTCTTTACATCGACGCCGACGCCTGCCCCGTGAAGGACGAGGTCTACAAGGTCGCCGCGCGCTACGGCCTGAGGACCTTCGTGGTCTCCAACAGCTGGATCCGGGTCCCGCAGACGCCCGCCATCGAGCAGATCGTGGTCGACGCCGGCCCCGACATCGCCGACGACTGGATCGCCGAACGGGCCGGCCCCGGCGACGTGGTCATCACGAACGACATTCCGCTGGCCGATCGCGTCCTGAAGGCCGGCGGCCAGGCTCTGGGCGCCAATGGCCGTCCGTTTACGCCCGACTCCATCGGCTCGGCCCTGGCCTCGCGGATGATCGGCGAGCATCTGCGCTCGATGGGCGAAGTCACGCGCGGCCCGCAGGCCTTCGGTCCCGCCGACCGCTCGCGGTTCCTGCAAGCCCTCGACCAGGCCGTGGTCAAGGCCAGGCGCGTGGTCCGATGATCGAGATCACCTCCTGGCTGCGTATCGAGGACGACGAGATCGTCGAGAAGGCCACGCGCGCCTCCGGTCCGGGCGGCCAGCACGTCAACAAGACCAGCACGGCGATCGAGCTGCGCTTCGATGTCCGCAACTCCCCCACCCTGCCGGAAGACGTGAAGACCCGACTGGAGGCCCTGGCCGGCAGCCGCCTAACCCAGGACGGCGTGATCGTCCTGTTCGCTCAGGGCAGCCGCTCCCAGGAGATGAATCGCCAGGACGCCCGCGACCGGCTGGTCGAGCTGATCCGCCGCGCGACCGAAAAGCCCAAGCCTCGACGACCGACCAAGCCGACCTACTCCAGCAAGCTCAAGCGTCTGGAGACCAAGGGCAAACGGGCTGGCGTCAAGGCGCTCCGCGGCCGTCCACGGAGCGATGATTAGGCCGGAGCTTCAGCCGCGATCCCAGGCGGGGACCACCGGCCCCGGTCCGTAAGACAACACCTCGTGCTTCCACTCCGGCTCGGTGATCAGTCCGCCGAGAATCTTCTGGAGGTAGGTCGCGAGGTTGGTCTGCTCCTCCTCCGTCAACTCGGCGCAGACTTCCTGGTTGATCGGGTGAATGTCCTCACGGATGCGGCCCAGAATCTCTTGGCCTTCCGGCGTCAGACGAACCACTACCTTGCGCCGGTCCGAGGCCTGGGTTCCGCGCTCGACCAGGCCGTCGCGGATCAGGCCGTCGACCGACCGGGTCAAGGTCGTGCGGTCCGCGGCCGACAACCGCGCCAGCCGCGTCATCGAGCATTCCCCGAAGCGCGCCAGGGACGCCAGCGCGACCCACTTGGGATACGAGATCCCGTGTTGCGCGATGCAGTCGGCCGCCAGGGCGCGCCGATGCTGTTCAGTCTGGTACATCAGATAGCTGACATAGGTCGGCAACGGCAAACCACCGCCCTCCCCCTGCTTCTGCTCTGACATGGTTCCCCCCACGCCAAATGGCGCGTCTTCATCTCACACGCGGAAGCCACACACAATCAAGGCTCCGCTTGCGCGATCACGAATGCGCGCGTTTGCATCTATTGGAACCCGGCGCCGTTCCGCCTGGCGTGAACGGCAGCGAACACCGTTCGATCGCCCCTAACGTCACCGCTAACCATACAGTTCCAGACGACACGGCCCCCGCGAACAAGTTCGCGGGGGCCGTGCATTTCTCGCTCATCTTGGGCTGAAAGCCCGATCAGGCGGCGCGACTGGCGATCGCTTCGGGCGCCGTGGCGTTGCGGACCCGGGCCCGGGTCAACCAGTCGTCGGGATAGGTTTCACGCACCACGATCGACTTGAACTGCCCCACCGGGATGCGGGTGGCCTCGCCGGGGTTCAGGTCGCGTGACACCGAGTGACCGGCGAACTCTTCGATGATGGTGATCACCTGGCTGCTGCCGGCGGTGTTTTCGATCAAGACCATGTTCATTGGGGGCGTCCCGAGCTTGGGTTCAGGCGGTGTGGCGTTCGATCTGGGCGGCCGGCTGGCGGGCCCAGGCCTTCAGCTCCGACGGCGAGGCCAGCTTGCGGAAAGCGCCGCGGGCGTGCTCGTCGCAGTACGATCCGCGGGCGGTCTTTTCGCGACCGCAGAAGCCGAAGTCGTGGGAGTCGGGATTGCCGATCGGCCAGCGGCAGGAATGGGTTTCGAGCCCGAGGATGTTCGAGGTCGGCGCCATCTCGGCGATTTCGATCACACGAACCGAGGAACGGACGGGAGCGGCGTCGCGGACCACCCGAGCGTGGGGCTGGGGGCGGACGGCGGTGCGCACCGCGGTGCGCTGACGGGCGGGAATGTCGCGAACGGTGATGCCCAGACGATGCACCTTGCCGATCACGGCGCTACGGCTGACGCCGCCTAGTTGGCGCGCCACCTGACTGGCGCTCATCCCCTCGAGCCACAGCTTGCGAAGCGTGGCGGTGCGCTCTTCATTCCAGTCCATGATTTTTTCCTACCCGGTCGCCGGAGCAGCCCCTCCGACGACTTTCTGGGTACGTTTATGGTTAATTCCGGTCAATTTTTTATGTGCATACCCACGGTTTGTAATCGGGCATTTTGCTTTTACATTCTGTGGGATAACGCGCGTTGTCGCAGGGCGCTCTCTGAAAGATGGCGAGACCTTGACCGCATAACGACGTTATATATTGGATGCGGGGCCCACATTTGGGCCAGGAAATGAATGCGGCGCCGCGCCGCACAGCTTGCGGCATAATGTCAGTCGGGGACCAGTACATGCGTCAGCTTCACCTCGCCGCGGCGGCGGTCGTCAGCCTTCTGGTGGCCGGTTGCTCGAAACCCAGCGGAGAGACCTCGGCCGGCGGATCTGCCGGTTCGACATCCACGGCGGCGGCGCCCACCGACGCCGAGAAGCAGGCCCTGCTCGCCGCCCTTCCCGCTCCCTACAACACCGGCGACTTGATGAACGGCCAGAGCAAGTTCGCGCTCTGCCGGTCGTGCCACACGATCACCGAAGGCGGGCCCAACATGACCGGCCCCAACCTCTACGGCGTGTTCGGACGCAAGGCGGGCAGCAAGTCCGACTACAAATATTCGGCCGCCGTCGCCGCCGCCGGCTTCGACTGGGACGCCGACCATCTGGACAAGTGGTTGGACAATCCGCGAGGCTTCCTGCCCGGCACCAAGATGACCTTCGCGGGTCTTCACGACCCCAAGGACCGTATTGATCTGATCGCCTATCTGAAGGTCGAAACGGGCTACAAGCCACCCAAGGGCTAGGCCATGGATCCGCAAGCTATGCTCGCGCCGTTCTACGAGGCCTACAATCGCCGCGACATCGCCGTGGCGAGCCATTTCCTGACGTCCGATGTCGACTGGCCCGACATGGCCGAGGGCGGACGCCTCACGGGGCCCGACGCCCTGGCCGCCTACTGGACGCGCAACGATCAGTCGATCCAGGTCGAGTTGGCGCCCTACGCCTACGGCGTCGCGCCGGATGGTCGCCTGACCGCGGATCTGGTGCTGACGATCCACAACAGGCGTGGTCAGTTGTGGTCGGAGACCACTGTGCGACACCTGTTCACCTTGCGCGAAGGACTGATCTCCAGAATGGACATCGAGCCCCTGGAAAAGAGGAACTGACCGATGGATGCGGCGTCGGATCTGGTGCACCGGTTCCTCGACGCTCTCGATCGGCGCGACCTGGACGCCGTCGCCGCGTTGATCCATCCCGAAGGCCGCTTCCGCGACTACCTGAACCGCGGCGAGGTGAGCGGCCCCGAAGGCATCCGCGATTTCCATCGCCGGCTGTTCGAGACCCTTGACGTCCAGATCGATAAGATCGCCGTCACGCCTCTTGGCGACGGCCGCGTCCACGCCACCCTGCAGGTGGCCGTGCGCGACCAAGCCGGCCATCTGTGGTCGGACACCCGCGTGCATGTGATCTACGAAGTCGTCGACGGCCTGATCCGGACCCAGACCCTGGATCCGCCCGAGCGCCCTGCCTCGTGATTGACCTATCGCACGGTTCTGGTAGCCAAGATGACACAACGTACACGGGAGTTCTCATGCGTTTGGTCGCGGTGGCCGCCCTCGTCCTGAGCCTCGGCTCGTCGATCGCGGCTCGCGCCGCCCAGCCGACGGAGCGCGTCGAGATTCCGATCCACCAGACCCGGTTCCCAGGCGGGGTGGTCCGGTACTGGATCAAGCTGAGCGTGGACGGCGCTCCGCCGATCGAGGCCATGCTCGACACCGGCTCGACCGGCCTGCATCTGCTGCCGGGCGCCCAGCCCCACACAGCACCGAGCGGTCGCCCGTCGCGCGCCTCTTACGGCAACGGAGTGATCCTGAAGGGTCAAACCTCACCGGCTCAGCTGACCCTTGACGGCCAGATCACCCTACGCGCCGACGTCGACTGGACCAGCCAGGTCGAGTGCATGGAGGAACGTCCCCACTGCCCCGCCGAAGGCGTGCCCCTGGCTGATTACCGCATCGGCGGCGGTTCGCGAGGAGGCTTCCAAGCCATTCTCGGCGTGGGCATGCGCCGTGGGGCGGCGGACAATCCGTTGGCGCGGACGGCCAGCGGCGCCTGGATCGTCGTCCTGCCGGCCCTGGACGACGACAGGCCGGGCAAGCTGATCGTCAACGCCACGGCCGACGATCGCGCCCGCTTCCCACTGCTGGTCAAGCTGCAGCGCCAGGAGAACGGCGGCGACTATTGGTGGGACAACGCCACCCCCGCCTGCATCAGCTATGGGAGCGAGAAGCCGATCTGCGGATCGGCCATGCTGGACAGCGGCGCGCCAAACCTCCGCTTCACCTACGACAAGGGGCCCGAGCACGCCGCCTGGCCAGCCGGGGTGCGCGCCACCCTCGTCTTCGGCGCCGTCGACAAACCGGTGCTGCGCCAGAGCTTCGTCGTGGGCGACGCCCCGGGCAGCCGCGTCGAGTTCGCCCGGCGTATGAAGAACGCGCCCTGGGCCGGCCTCAACACCGGCTTCCTACCGTTCCAGGGCCTGGCGGTGTTCTATGACACGCGGGACGGCATGATTGGCCTGGCCTCGCGCGCCGATTTCGCTCCCTAGATCAGGAGGTCGGCGCACGCGTCCAGAATGGCGTCGGCATCCAGGCGGTACTTGGCGTAGAGGTCCGGCAGGTCGCCCGACTGGCCGAAGGCTTCCAGACCCAGGGCTCGCAGGCGCATGCCGCGCACCGACCCCAGCCACGACAGCGTCGAGGGCGCGCCGTCGATGACCGTCACCAGGCCGGCCTCGCGCGCCAGCGGGGCCAGCAGGGTTTCGATAGTCGAGACGCGCGGTCCGCCGTCCGTCCAACGCGCACGGCCGGCGGCTGTCCAATCCCGATGCAGGACGTCCGCGGAGGTCACCGCCAATAGGCCCACGCCCGGTTCGTCCTCCAGCACCGCCTCAAAGGCCGCCAACGCCTCAGGCGCCAGGGCGCCGGCATAGACGATGGCCAGGCGCGCGCCAGGTGATGGCGGCCGCAACCAATAGGCGCCGTCGATCACGCCCTGGCGCCAGGCGTCGTCCGTGCGCTCGGGCTGGTCGATCACCCGGGTGGAGAGCCGCAGATAGGTGGAAGCCCCCTGCTCGGCCTGGATCTGGCCGAAGGCGTGGGCCATCAGCACAGCCGTCTCATCGGCGAAGGCTGGCTCGTAGCTGTCCAGGCCCGGTTGGCTCATGCCGATCAGCGGCGAGCCGATCGACTGGTGCGCGCCGCCTTCGGGGGCCAGGGTCAGGCCCGACGGCGTCGCCACCAGCAGGAACCGGGCGTCCTGGTAGCAAGCATAGTTCAGGGCATCGAGCCCCCGGGCGATGAAGGGATCGTACAGGGTGCCGACCGGGAACAACCGTTCGCCGAACAGCGGCGCGGTCAGGCCCAGGGCGGCCAGAGCGATGAACAGGTTGTTCTCGGCGATGCCCAGCTCGACGTGCTGGCCCGTCTCGGCCTTGGACCAGACCTGGGCCGAAGGGATGCGCCGGCGCTTGAACACGTCGTCATGCGCGCGGCGCTGGAACACACCCCGGCGGTTCACGAAGCCGCCCAGGTTGGTCGACACCGTGACGTCCGGCGAGGTGGTCACCACCCGGCCCGCGAACTCGTCGTCGCGGCGGGCGATCTCGAACATCACCTTGCCGAAGGCGGCCTGGGTCGATTGCTCGCCGCCGCCCAGCACCGGCGCCAGCAGTTCGTCCGCCGTCGGGATGGCGATCTGGGGCGCGATATGCTCGCGCTCCACTTGGGCGGCGAACGGCGCCCTTGCGACCAGACCCTTCAGCGCCGTGTGCTCGGCGGCCGACAGGCCCGACAGCGCATCCCACTCCTCGCCCTCGACCACGCCCAATCGAGAGCGCAGTTCGGCGATCTGGGTCTCGGTCATCAGGCCGGCGTGGTTGTCCTTGTGGCCCTGGAACGGCAGGCGCAGGCCCTTGACGGTGTAGGCGATGAAGAAGCGCGGCGCGTCGTCCTGGCTGGCCCGCTCGAAGGCCTCGAGGATGGTCTCCATGCAGTGGCCGCCCAGCTCGGTCATCAGCTCGCCGAGATCGACGTCCTTGTAGGTCGCGACCAGGCCCAGGGCGTCGGAGTCGCCGGCCAGGTCGGTGTTCAGCCGCTCACGCCAAGCCGCGCCGCCCTGGTAGCTGAGGGCCGCGTAGAGGTCGTTGGGGGCAGTCTCGATCCACTGCTGCAGCGCCGCCCCGCCCGGCTTGGCGAAGGCTTCGCGCTGGCGCTTGGACCACTTCAGCGTCTCGACCGTCCAGCCGGCGGCTTCAAAGATCTCACCATAGCGGGTGAACATCCGGTCCTGAGTGGTCGCGTCCAGGCTCTGGCGGTTGTAGTCGACGATCCACCAGGTGTTGCGGATGTCGTGCTTGCAAGCCTCGATCAGGGCTTCGTAGATGTTGCCCTCGTCCAACTCGGCGTCACCGAGCAGCGAAATCATCCGCCCGATCCGCTCGGGCTTCACCGCGCCGCGGGCCGCCAGATAGTCCTGGCTCAGCGAGGCGAAGGCGGTCATGGCCACGCCCAGGCCCACCGAGCCGGTCGAGAAGTCGACGTCGTCGGTATCCTTGGTGCGCGAGGGGTAGGACTGCGCGCCGCCCAAAGCGCGGAACGCCTTCAACTTCTCCAGACTCTGGCGGCCGAACAGGTGCTGGATGGCGTGGAACACAGGGCTGGCGTGCGGCTTCACCGCCACGCGGTCCTGCGGCCGCAGCGCCTTCATGTAGAGCGCGGTCATCAGGGTGGTCATCGAGGCGCAGGACGCCTGGTGACCGCCGACTTTCAGCCCGTCGCGGCTTTCACGCAGGTGATTGGCGTTGTGGATCGTCCACGAGGCCAGCCAGAGAATGCGTTCCTCGATGCGACGCAGAAGCGCAAGCTCCTGCCGCTTCGCCGCCAAAATGGCTTCAGCCATGCTTCCTCACCCGGTCAGACGGGTGAGGCTTGCCCCTCACCACTCTTCTCGCGGGCTTCATACTCTTCGATCTGCCGCGCCGTCCACTCCGGAGACTTCGTGAAGCGCGCCAGCAGATTGTAGAACACCGGCACCACGAACAGCGTCAGCAGGGTCGCGAAGATCGCGCCGGTGAAGATCACCGCTCCGATCGTCTTGCGACTGCCCGCCCCCGCGCCCGCCCACAGCATCAGTGGCAGGGCCCCCATGGCGGCCGAAATCGAGGTCATGATGATGGGGCGCAGACGCAGGGCCGCCGCCTCGATCACCGCCTCCCGGACCTTCAGCCCCTCGTCGCGCAGCTGATTGGCGAACTCGACGATCAGGATGCCGTTCTTGGCGGCGATGCCGACCAGGATGATCAGGCCGATCTGGCTGTAGGTGTTGATGGTCGAGCCGGTGATCAGCAGGCCGAACAGGCCGCCCAGCGCCGCCAGCGGCACGGTCAGCATGATGACGGCCGGATGGATCCAGCTCTCGAACTGCGCGGCCAGCACCAGGAACACCAGCAGCAGCGCCAGGCCGAAGGCCAGGCCCACGGCGCCGGAGGCTTCCAGATAGTCTTTCGCCTGGCCGCCCCATTTGACGCTGACGCCGGGGGTCGGATGCTCGGCGGCCTGAGCCTGGAAGAACTTCACCGCGTCAGCCACCGTGTAGCCGGGGTTCAACTGGGTGGTCAGGGTCACCGCGCGCAGACGGTCGACGCGCGGACGGTCGGGGGTGTCGCCGCGCAATTCGGTGGTGACCACCGTCGACAACGGCACCAAAGCGCCGGACATCGTCCGCACCTGCAGGCGGTTGAGATCTTCCAGACCACGACGCTGCTCCAGCGCCGTCTGCAGGATGACGTCATATTCCTGGCCGGTCTTGATGTAGGTCGTGACCTGACGCGAGCCGAACATCGTCTCGAGCGCCCGGCCGATCGACTGGGCCGAGATGCCCAGGGTCGCGGCCTTGTCGCGATCGATCTGCACCGACAGGCGCGGCGCGGTCGGCTCGTAGTCGAGACGCGGACGCGACAGGCCTGGATTGGCCTGGGACGCTTCCAGGATCGGCTTCAGCCAGTTGGCCAGCTGGACGTAATCGTTGCCGACGGCGATCAGGTCGACGTTGGTGCCGCCGCCACCACCACCGCCGCCGCCACGCTGGAAGGCGCCGCGCACCGAGGCCACGGCCCGGACGCTGGTGATCTTCGATAGGCTCTTGTTGAGCTCGGCGGCGACCTGGTCAGCCGACTTGTTCCGTTCGCCCCAGGGCTTCAGCGCCACGACGGCGTTGCCGGTGTTGAATTGGTTCTGGCCGAAGCGCGGCACGGTGATGATCGTCCGCTCGGCCACGCCGTCCTGGCGATACTGGTCGAGAATGCTCTCGATCCGATCGGCGACCTTGACCGTCGCGTCGAAGCCGCTGCCCTCCGGGCCGTTGATCGACACATCGACACGGCCCCGGTCTTCGGCAGGCACCAGCTCCTGGGGCAGCAGGGCGAACAGGCCGCCGGCGCAGACCGCCAAAACCAGGACCGACAGGCCGGTCACCAAGGTGGCCGAGCCCTTGCCCAGCAGGCCTTCCAGCGAATGGCGATAGCTGTCCTTGAGGGCGTCCATCGCCTTGTCCACGCGGCTGGACAGCCAGTTGGCGCTGGCGGGCTTGAGCAGTTTGGACGCCATCATCGGCGACAAGCTCAGCGCCAACAGGGCCGAGAAGCCCACGGCGGCGGCGATGGCCACGGCCAGCTCGACGAACAGCCGGCCGATATAGCCGGGCAGGAACATCAGCGGCGCGAACACCGAGATCAGGACGATGGTCGTGGCCACGACGGCGAAGAACACCTGACGGGTGCCGCGCAAGGCCGCCACGGTCGCCGGCTCGCCTTCGTCCACGCGGCGCTGGATGTTCTCGACCACGACGATGGCGTCATCGACCACCAAGCCGACGGCCAGCACCAGGGCCAGCAGTGTCAGCAGGTTCAGCGAGAAGCCCAGCGGAGCCAGGACGATGAAGGTCGATAGGATGCAGATTGGCGCCACGATCGACGGGATCAGAGCCGAGCGCCAACTGCCCAGGAATAAGAGGTTCACTAGGGCCACCAGGGCGATCGAGATGCCCATAGTGATCCAGACCTCGTGGATCGCCTCGGCGGTGAACACCGAGTTGTCGATCGCCACGATCATCTGCGAGCCGGCCGGCAGGGTCTTGTTGATCGTCTCGACTTCCTCGCGGACCGCCTTGGAGATCGCGACGTCGTTGGCCTGGGACTGGCGGGTCAAGGCGATACCGACCTGGGGCACGCCGTTGCCGCGGAACAGTTTGCGGCGTTCGTCCGCGCCTTCCTCGACCCGCGCTACGTCGCCCAGGCGGACCACGAAGCCGTTGGAGTCGCCGGCGCGAAGCGGCAGCTTCAGGAAGTCCTCGGGCTTGGAATAGGCGCGGCTGACCCGGATCGTGAAGTCCTTGGTCGCGCCTTCCAGCGCCCCGGCGGGCAGCTCCACGTTCTGGGCGTTCAGGGCGTTCTCGACGTCATCGACCGTCACGCCCCGCGCGGCCATGGCGTCGGCGTCCAGCCAGATGCGCATGGCGTACAGCGGCGCGCCGTAGAGGTTGGCCTGAGCCACGCCTGGGATCGTCGACATCCGCTCGACCAGATAGCGGTCGGCGTAGTCGGCCAGCTCCAGCGTGCTGAGCGTGCTGGAGGTCAGGTTCAGCACGATAATCGGCGAGCTGTCGGCGTTGGCCTTGGCGATCTGCGGCGGGTCCGCCTGGTCGGGCAGGTTCGCCGCCACCCGGCTGACCGCGTCGCGCACGTCGTTGGCGGCCGCGTCGAGGTCGCGGTCGAGGGTGAAGGTGATGGTGATCTGCGAGCGGCCGTCGCGCGACGAGCTGTTGACGCGGTCGATGCCCTGAATGCCCGCGACCTGGCGCTCAATGATCTGGGTGATCCGCTCCTCGATGACCTCGGCCGAGGCTCCACGATAGCTGGTCGAGATCGATACGACGGGCGGATCGACGCTCGGCAGTTCGCGGATCGGCAAGCTCTTGAAGGCCGCTAGGCCGACCACGCAGAGGATGATCGCGGCGACCGCCGCGAAGACCGGGCGGCGAACGGAAAGGTCCGAAAGCATCAGGCCGCCTTCGGCTTGTGGCCGCCCTTGCCGCCCTGACCGCCTTGGGCCTTGTCGCCTTTGCCGCCGCCGGGACTGACCGGCGCGCCGTCCTGAACACGGTTGAGGCCGTCGCCGACGATCTTGTCGCCCGCCTTCAGGCCCGAGGTGATTTCAATGAAGCCGTCGGCGCTGATGCCGGTGGTCACTGCCGCGCGGCGGGCGACCATCCCTTTGGGCCCCTTGGCGATCAGGAACACCGAGGCCTGGTTGCCTTCGAACTGCACGGCGGCTTCGGGGACAGCGACGCCTTGGTGCTGACCCTGGTCCACGCTGACCTTGATCAGCATGCCGGGTTTCAGGCGACCGTCGCCGTTCGGGAACTCGGCACGAGCCTTCAGCGCGCGGGTGGCGGGGTCGATGCGGGTGTCGATCTGGGCGATGCGGCCGATGAACGTCTCGCCCGGCAGC
Organism: Caulobacter sp.; assembly: GCA_017744495.1. Classification (GTDB taxonomy): domain Bacteria; phylum Pseudomonadota; class Alphaproteobacteria; order Caulobacterales; family Caulobacteraceae; genus Caulobacter. Next base: position 24,427 of record JAGIBE010000236.1, read on the forward strand.
GCATCCGGTTTGGCGGTGATGGTCAAACCCTCCCGCAGGATCGGCAGGTAGCGGTCGGGCACAGAGAAGTCGACGCGGATGACCGAGACGTCATCCAGACTGACGATCGCCGTCCCGGGGCTGATCAGAGCGCCTGGCGCTATGTCGGAAATGCCGACGCGGCCCGCGAACGGGGCGCGGATCACCTTGTCCCGCTTCTGGGCGCTGGCGGCGGCCAGGGCGGCGCGGGCGGTGTCGCGGGCGGCGAGGTATTGGTCCGCCGAGGCGCGCGGCGCGATGCCCTTCTCAGCCAGGGTCTTCCAGCGCGTGTACTCACGATCGGCCTGGGCCAGCTGCGCCTGGGCCTGGGCGATGCCGGCGTCCTCCTGGTCCCCCTTCAGCTCGACCAGCACCTGGCCTTTCGAGACGGCTTGACCGTCGCTGAAGTGGACGGCGGTGATCAGCTCGGCGGTGCTGGAGGTGATGGTGACCGACTGGCGGCCCTTGGCCACGCCCAGAACCTCGACCCGATCGGTAAAGGCGCGCGGCTGGGCCACGACCATCGACACCGGCGTCGCGCGTCCGCCGCCACCACCTGGCCCGCCTTGCCCCGGCGCCTTGCCGCCGAAGGCCAGTTTCAGTCCGCCGACCAGCAGCATCAGCAGGACAGCGATAACGGCCCCGACGAGGAAGAAATGTCTGCGGATCACGAAAAGCTCCGGGCGCCGGGAAGGAACGGCTCAGCTAGTACAAAACGGTCAATAACCGTCAGCCCTAGCCTGCGTCCAGTGACACACGGATGACCAAATATTACACCGTTGAAATATCAGAACCGACGCCACACGGCCAGGACCGGGCCGTGGTCGATCGGAGTCTCCCGTCCCGAAACGGTCTGTCGCCATCCCGCCTGCAGACTCCACGCGCCCAAGTCGCGCGTGGCCGACACCTCGCGCTTGCGCCACCGTGAGCCAACGGGTTCGGATTCAGCCTTGCCGGCATAGGTCTGGACCATCAGAAGCCAGCGGGGTGTGGGCCGCAGCCCCAGTGTGGCGTCGATCCTAGTCTCATCCGCCAGACCGCTGCGCTTGAGGCGGGCGATCTGCAGCTCGGCGAACCCTTGCGCGCCGCGCCACTGCCGGGAGGTTCCCGCCAGGAGGCGCGCTTCCAGGTCCAGATCGCCCTGCCCCTGTCCCGGCGCCGCATAGCCGGCGTTGCGCCCGACGCCATCCTTGTTGGCGCCCAGATAAAAGCTGACCGCTGATCGATCCGTATGCAGCAATGCATAGCGGACACCCAACTCGATCGGTCCTCGCCCCTCATAGTCGACGAAGTTGTCGTGCCCTCGGGTCAGGGCGACCTTCGTCTGCAGGGTCAGGCGGTCGGTCAGACCGTACTCGCCGTAGATCGAAAGCGTCTCGTCATGCCGAGGCGCGATCGGCGCCTCGGCGCCGTCCGGATCGTAGCCCCTGTCCGCCTTTTGTCCCTCATACTTCAAAATAGCCAGGCCCTCGCCGTCCTTCATCGGCCAGGCGCCGGCCCAGGCCATGTCCGGCGAGCCGAGCAGCGCGCAAAAGAAAGCCGCCGCGACCCCGAGGATCGCGACGGCGTTTCGTTTTCGGCGTTTAGGCGTCAATCCGCGTAGCCGGGGGACTCCCGGTCGAGTTTGCGCAGGCAGCCGGGCCAGGCCAGGCCGGCGATCATGCCGAGCCCCATGCCTGTCTGGCTGCGGACCTCGGCCTGGGCCGCCTCCGGCGCCTCCAGAACGTTGCCGCGACCGCCGCTGAGCGCCATCACCTGCTGGGCGCAGGCGCGTTCCAGATAGAACATCCCCAGCCAGCACTCCGCCGCCGTCATCCCCGTGGACAGGGTGCCGTGGTTGCGGAGCATCATCAGCTTCCTTTCCCCCAGATCGGCGACTAGCCGTTCGCGCTCGTCAAGATTGAGCGCGATACCTTCATAGTCGTGATACGAGAGCTGAGGCAAGACAATTAATGCGTGTTGCGACAGGGGAAGCAACCCCTCCTTGTTCGCCGACACCGCCACGCCTTGGTCGGTGTGCAGGTGCATGACGAACTGGGCGTCCTCGCGGGCGGCGTGGATCGCCGAGTGGATCGTGAAGCCCGCCGGATTGATGAAGTACGGCGTCTTGTCGATCATATTGCCGTCCAGATCGACCTTGACCAGGCACGAGGCGGTCATCTCGCCGAAGAACATGCCGTAGGGATTGATCAGGAAGTGATGCTCGGGACCCGGGATGCGAGCCGAGATGTGGGTGAAGATCATGTCGTCCCAGCCGTGGACGGCGACCAGGCGATAAAGCGCGGCCAAGTCCACGCGGGCCTTCCATTCGGCCTCGCTGACCTTGTCCTTGAGCGTCGTGGCGATGGGCGATGCACCGTCGGCCATGAGTGGATCCTCCGTAAGTTATCGTTGTTAGCTTAAGGGTCGCGCCGCGCGCCGCTTGCGTCAAGCGGCGATGGTCCCTCGCGCGAGCCTGTGTTAGCCCGTGCGCCTTCGTCGCGTTCGAGACTTCCCATGATCCCCTGGCAGCACCTGGACACCGCCAAGGTCCCCGGCGACGGCGGCGAGCTGAAGCTCATGCGGCGCGGGACCGAATATTCGATCATGGCCGGATCGATCGAATTGATGAACAGCCGGCTCAGCGGTTCGGAAGAGGCCATGGCCACCCTGGCCTTCGAACGCGTCGGCCAACGCCCCAAGGCGCGGGTGCTGATCGGCGGCCTGGGCATGGGCTTCACCCTGCGCGCGGCCCTCTCCGCCTTCGGGCCCGACGCTCGGATCGTGGTCGCCGAGTTGGTGCCGGCGGTCGTCGACTGGGCGCGGGGCCCGTTGGGCGACCTGCACGGCGCCAGCCTGGACGATCCGCGCGTGACCCTGCGCGTGGGCGACGTCGGCGAAGCGATCGGCGCCGAGGCCGGCGGCTACGACGCCATCCTGCTGGACGTCGACAACGGCCCCGGCGGCCTATCGCGCAAGGAGAACGACGGACTCTACAGCCCCAACGGCCTGGCCGCCGCCAAGCGCGCCCTGCGCCCCGGCGGCGTCCTGGAGGTCTGGTCCTCGACCCGCGACAACGGCTTCACCGCTCGCCTGAAGCGCGCGGGCTACGCCGTCGAGGAGATCGGCGTCCGCGCCCACAAGGGGCGCGGTGCGCGGCATGTGATCTGGATGGCCACTCGGCCCTGAATTCAGGCGCGGGTCAGTCCCCGCGGTCGCCCTTCATCAGCCGCGCTTTGTCACGCTGCCAATCGCGGGCGGCCTCGGTCTCGCGCTTGTCGTGGTTCTTCTTGCCCTTGGCCAGGCCGATCTCCAGCTTGGCCAGGCCCTTGTCGTTCCAATAGAGCTTGAGCGGGATCAGCGTGCGGCCGTCGCGCTGGACCGCGCCGATCAGCTTGTCGATCTGCTTGCGGTGCAGCAGAAGCTTCCGATGCCGGCGCGGCTCGTGGTTGAAGCGGTTGGCGTGGCCGTAGGGCGGGATGTCGGCGTTGATCAGCTTGATCTCGCGACCTTCAACCGAGGCGTAGGACTCGGCGATGTTCGCCCGCCCTACGCGCAACGACTTCACTTCCGTGCCGGTCAGCATCAGCCCGGCCTCGACGGTCTCCTCGATGAAGTAGTCGTACCGCGCGCGGCGGTTCTCAGCGATCGGCTTGGTCATCAGACCAGACCCGCCTCGCGCATGGCTTCCAGGATCGCCGGCTTGACCGCCTCGCTGCAGGGCGAGATCGGCAGGCGGGTGTCAGCCTCGCAGAGGCCCAGATGCGCCATGGCGAACTTGGTCGGCGACGGCGAGGCGTCCAGGAACAGCGCCTTGTGCAGCTTCACCAGGCGGTCTTGCCAGTAGAGCGCGGTCTCCCATTCGCCGTTCAGGCAGGCGTTGATGAAGGTCGCGCAGGCGTCGGGAGCGACGTTGGAGGTCACCGAGATCACGCCGTGGCCGCCGTGGGCGACATAGCCCAAGGCCGTGGGGTCGTCGCCCGACAGCATCACCCAGTCCGGACCGCACATGATCCGCTGGAAGCTCGCGCGGGTCAGATCGCCGGTGGCGTCCTTGATGCCGACGATGTTGGGCAGCTTGGACAGGCGCTCCAGCGTTTCGTTGGCGATATCCGAACCGGTGCGGCCGGGCACGTTGTAGACCAGCACCGGCAGTTGAACGGCGTCGTTGATGGCCTTGTAATGCTGATAGACGCCTTCCTGGCTGGGACGCACATAGTAGGGCGAGACCACCAGGGCGGCGTCGGCGCCGACCGCCTTGGCATGGGCGACCAGCTCGATCGCCTCGGCGGTCGAGTTGGAGCCGGCGCCGGCGATCACCGGCACGCGGCCGCGCGCGGTCTGCACGCACAGTTCCACGACGCGCTTGTGCTCCTCATGCGACAGGGTGGCGGTCTCGCCGGTGGTGCCGACCGGCACCAAGCCGTGCACCCCGCCGGCGATCTGGCGCTCGACCAGGGCAACAAAGGCTTTCTCGTCTACCGCCCCGTCGCGGAATGGCGTGACCAGCGCCGGGATGACGCCCTTGAACGGAGAATGAGCCATGACTTGCAATTTGCCGTGAGAAACGCGCCGCGACGGTTGCGGCCTGAGGATGGGGGCGGACAATATGTCTCGCTCCCCCTTTCCCGCAACCGGTCCGTGCCGCTCTGCACCGATTTGGGGATGTTTCTGCATAGGTCAATCCGCCGCGAAGCGGTCTATAAGCGCCAAACAGGGTCACGAACGCCGCAAATCGGCCCCTCGATCATCCGAAAACGGCGAGAATGCAGCCCGACAGGGCCAGAGAATCAAAGGAGGCGGCGTTTTGGCGTCAGGGTTGGGTAAGGTGTTGCTGGGCGGAGCCGCCCCCCTGGTGTTGTGTGGAGTCGCGCTGTTCGGCGTCGCGCTTGCCCAGGACGACGACCTGCCCCGCTCGCCCCAGCCCTACACGCCGTCAGGCCTGATCACCACGCCGCCGACCGCCACCTACGCCACGCCCGCCGAGGCCGACGCCGCCAACCTGCGCACCGCGGTCACGAGCCGCGACCCGGCCACCATCCGCATGGCCATGTCCAGCATCCAGGACCCGCTGTCGCGCAAGATCGCCCTGTGGGCCCTGGTCGACGCTGGGGCCGAGAGCATGGGCTTCTTCGAACTGGACCAGGCGCGACGCGACCTGTCGGGCTGGCCCCGCGCCCAACGTCGCGAGAACGCCGCCGAGAAGGCCCTGGTCACCTCGGGGCTGGACGCCCAGCGCATGATCGCCTGGTTCGGTGGGCGTGACCCGCAAACGGCCGAAGGCGCGATGTCCCTGGCCGCCGCCTATCAGGCCGCCGGCCGGAGCAGCGACGCCAGCAACCTGATTCGCCGCTGGTGGCGCGACCAGGTGTTCGAGCTGGACGCCCAGCGCGGCATGCTGGCCCGGTTCGGCACGCTGCTGACCACCGACGACCACGTCCGCCGCGCCGACATCCTGCTGTATGGCCCCCAAGGTCCGGCCGCCCGCGACATGGTCGCCCTGCTGCCGCCGGACCAGCAGGCGGCGGCCCAGGCACGGATCGCCCTGCGCTCGAACGCCAGCAACGCCAACGACCTCTACGCCGCCCTGTCGCCCGCCCAGCAGGCCCAGCCCGGCGTCGTCTTCGAACGCGCCTCCTATCTGCGCCGCAAGGGGCTGGACACCCTGGCCCTGCCGCTGGTCAGCCAGTTCCCCGCCCCGCCGCCCACCGAGGACGCCGCCTCCGCCATCTGGCGCGAGCGCAAGCAACTGGTGATGTCCGCGCTGAAGAACGGCGACAACGCCGGCGCCTACGCGGCCGCCAACGCCCGCCTCAAGGGCGGGGCCGACGCGGCCGAGAGTGAGTTCTTCGCCGGCTGGATCGCCCTCACCCGCCTGAAGGACGCTGACCGCGCCGCCAACCACTTCGCTCGCATCTCTGAAATCGGCGCCTCGCCGATCACTCGCGGCCGGGCGCTTTACTGGCAGGGCCGCGCGGCCGAGGCGCAGGGCGACCGCATCGCGGCCCAGGCCTTCTATGCCGAGGGTGCGCGCTACATCACCACCTTCTACGGCCAACTCGCCGCCGAGAAAGCCGGGATCAAGGAAATCCGCCTCGACAAGGACCCGACGATCACCCAGGCCGACCGCGCCCGCTTCGAAGGTCGCGAGTTGGTGCGGGCCGTCCGCGCCCTGATGGCCGCCGGCGCGCGCGATCAGGTCCGAATCTTCGTGCTCTACATCGACGACCAGTTGCCCACCGCCGAGGAAGAGGCCCTGCTGGTCGACCTGGCCCGCAACTACGGCGACCAGGACCTGGCCATGCGGGCGGTGCGCACCGCCGCCCAGCGCGGCTTCACCTTGCCCGAGCGCGGCTACCCGTTGCTGGACCATCTGTTCACGCCAGGGCCGGGCGCGGCTGAGACAGCGTTCGTCTATTCGATCTCGCGCCAGGAAAGCAATTTCGACCCCAACGCCCGCTCCGGCGTCGGGGCGCGCGGCATGATGCAGTTGATGCCGTCGACGGCGTCCCTGGTCGCCCGCCAGATCGGCGAGAGCTACAGCGCCGATCGGCTGTCGGACCCGTTCTACAACATGCGCCTGGGCTCGACCTATCTGGGCAGCATGGTCAACAATTTCAGCGGCTCGTACATCATGGCGGCCGCCGCCTACAACGCCGGTCCCGGCCGGCCCGCCCAGTGGGTCACCCTCTGCGGCGACCCGCGCGGCGCGACCACCGATCCGCTCGACTTCATCGAGTGCATCCCGTTCTCCGAGACCCGCAACTACGTGATGCGGACCATCGAGACGACCATGGTCTACCGCGCCCGCCTGAACGGCGGCGTGACCCCCCTGACCCTTTCGAGCGATCTGAAGCGCGGCGGCTACAGCTATGCGGGCCCGGCAGGAGCCACGGCCAGCGGCCTGCCGCCGATCGGCGGGGCGACGCCCTCGACCACCGCCATCCCGCAGGGCGGCTACGTTCCGGGCACGCGCTGACGGCTAGCGCCGCTTGGCCGCGACGACCAGTCCGGCTGGGGTTTCGATCAACGCGCCGTCCAACCGGAAGACGGACGCCAGGACGACGGGCGACAGGGCCTCGACCGGCGCGCCCTGCGCCGCCACGCGGCCATGATCCAGTACCAGCACCCGGTCGCAGGCGCGGGCCGCCAGACCCAGGTCGTGCAGCGTGACGACCACCGCTGCTCCCGCCGCAGCCTCGGCGCGCAGCAGGTCGAGGGTCAGGAGCTGGGCGTCGGGGTCAAGACCGGCCACGGGCTCGTCGGCGACCAACAGAGGCGCGCGGGTGGCCAACAGCCTCGCCAGCAGCACCCTGGCCCGCTCGCCGCCCGACATGTCGAGCACGCCGCGATCGGCCAGGTCCGAGACGCCGACCCGTTCCAGGCGCTCGCGAGCAACGTCCAGCGCGTGCTCCGGCGGAAGATCCGGCGCCCCGAGGGCGGCGACGTCCAGGGCCGGCAGATTCCAAGCCAGCCGGCGTTCTTGCGGCAGATAGCCGACCAGCCGTGCTCGCTCGACGGGGCTGAGGCCGGCGATGGGACGTCCGGCCAGCCGCGCCGCACCGGCTTCCAGCGGCATCAGCCCCAAGCCTGCCCGCAGCAGGCTGGTCTTGCCCGCGCCGTTGGGTCCGATCACCCCCAGCACCTCGCCCGGCGCGACCTGCAGTGACGCGCCGTCCAGCACCATGGCCTCGCCACGCCGGACCTTCGCGCCCTCAATCGACCAGACCGCCGTCATGACCGCCAACTCCGCGCCGCCCGCCAGGCCAACAGGGCGAAGACCGGGGCGCCGAACAGGGCCGTGACCACGCCCAACTTCAGCTCCTGCTCCGTCGGGATCACCCGGGCGGCCAGGTCGGCGGCGACCAGCAGGACCGCGCCGGTCAGCGCCGAAGGCCGCAGCAGCCGGCCCGGATCGTCCCGAACGGCGGCGCGCACCAGGTGCGGGGCGGCCAGACCGACGAAGCCGATCACCCCCGCCGCCGCGACCGACGCGCCGGCCAGCAGGGCCGAGCCCGCCACCGCCGCCACTCGCAGCCGCGCCATCGGCAGGCCCGACATCTGGGCGGCTTCCTCACCGAGGGTCAGCATCCGCAGGCCTCGGGCCGCGTAGAGGCAAAGGCCGGCGCCGATCACCATCGGCGGAAGGGCGCGCAGGATGTCGGTGAAGTCACGGTTCTCGACCGAGCCCATCAGCCAGGCCAAGACCTCGGCCACCGCCACTGGCGAGGGCGACAGGTTGAAGACCAGGGCCGTCAGGGCGCCGGCGAAGGCCGATAGGGCCACGCCGAACAGGATCAGCACCTCGGGCTCGCGGAACCGCGCCGCCAAGCCCACCACCGCCGCGCCCGCCAGCAGCGCCCCGACCAGGGCGGCCAATTCGATCGCGCCCGGCAAGGCCGCCAGCCCGCTGGCGATGGCCAGGGACGCGCCCAGCCCCGCCGAGGCCGAGACGCCCAGCACGCCGGGCTCGGCGAGGGGGTTGCGCAGCAGCCCCTGCATCGTCGCCCCCGCCAGGCCCAGGCCAGCGCCGACCAGGGCGGCCATCAGCACGCGCGGCAGACGGATGGCCCACAGCACCTCGCCGGGCGCCGAGGCCGGGTCGGTCAGGGCCTGGTGATACTGGGCGGCGCTCAGCGGGCTCTCACCCAGGCTGACGGCGACCGCAACCGCGACCACGAGGACCAGCAACAAGACCAGCTCCAGACGGCGCGGGCTCATCGCGTCGCCTCCGCCAGGACCCGCGCCCCGTCGGCGGCGAACCAGGCCGAGCAGCCCAGCATGGCGCCCGGCAGCGAAGCGACCACCCGGCCGCGCGTGGCCTGGCGCAGGGCCGCGTGACGTCCCGGCCCCCATCGGTCGGCGCCGGCTCGGGTGAGGTCGAAGAAGCCCAGCACCACCGCCTTGGGCGGGTTCAGCACCAGGCTCTCCAGCGGCGCGGGCGAGAAGTAGGGTTGGGTCGAGGCGTTGGTGAAACCCGCCGCCCGCAACATGGCGTCGATCATGGTGTTGGGACCGGCCGTGTAGCCGCCTGGCGTCAGGTAGAAGGCGGCGCGTCCCCTGCCCGCTCCGGCCGCACGGGCCAGATCGGCGTCCATGCGGGCCAGCAGCGCCTCGCCCTCAACCTGACGGTCCAGGGCCTGGGCGACCTGGCGGACGTTGGCCCGGACGCCGTCGAAGTCGGTGGCGTCGCCCAGGCTGACCGTCCGCACGCCACGGCGGGCGACGGCGGCCGTCAGCCGGGCGTCGCCGCCCCACTGGCGCACCACGACGTCGGGCCCGGCGCCGAGCACCGCCTCGATGGTCGTCCGCCTTTGCGGCAGGCCGACAGCCTTGGCGCGGAGAAAGGAGTCCGGCGCATCGGCGCGCGGCGAGACGCCGACGATCGCCTCACGCGGCGCCAAGGCCAGAACGTATTGATCGGCGCAGGAGTCCAGCGACATCACCCGCCGAGCCGGGGCCTGGGAAGCGGCGGAGCCCGCTACGGCCGCCAAGCCGACGACCAGGCCGGCGAGCAAGGCGGCGCGCATGGACGTCAGTCCGTGACCAGACCGTGCAGCAGCCCCTCGAGGGTGACCTTCATCAGCTCCTCGCGCGGAGCCCAGTTGCGGTCCGGCATGGTGATCAGCAGGGCCACGAGGCCATGACAGGCGGCCCACAGCACCTGGGCCGCGCTCTCGCCCGAGCCGGTGCGCAGGCGGCCGGCCGCGGCGATCTCGTGGATCGGCCCGCTGAACTCGGCGAAGCAGCGGTCGCCCAGCTCGGCCGTGGCGGCCTGCTTTTCCTTGGAGATCACGTCGCGCGAACCGCAGAACACCAGCTGATAGGTGTTGGGATTGTCCAGGGCGAAGCGCATGTACGCCTCGAGCATCAGCTTGACCCGCGCCACCGCGTCGATCGGCCGGTGGGCGATGTCGACATTGACCGCCAGCAGCTGGCCGATCGCGTCGTCGCTGATCTCCAGCAGAATCTGGTCCTTGTCCCGGAAGTGCATGTACAGCGCTGTCGACGACACCCCCACGGCGTCGGCGATCTTGCGGATCGTCGCCCCGGCATAGCCCTCGGCGATGAAGATCTTCTCGGCCGCGGCCAGGATCTCTCCGCGACGCAGATGCCCATCCCCTTTGGGCTTCCGCGCCGACTTGTGCGGCTTCTTCAACGCGACCGTCACGATATGGCGTTCCCCTACCTAGTCCCCAAATCCGACACTAAACGGGAATCACCCAAAGGTCGCAACTCTCAAGGATTTAGCTGAAACACGTGTTTTTCCGTTTGACACGCCATGGTTGCGGATTCGTTATCTACTCGCTGGATCCGATATGGCGCGGCGGGGGCTATGGCGCGAGAGGAAAGAGACCAGCAGCGGCGCGCGTTCGGAGCCGCGACAGCTGAAGCATTCTGGATCGAAGCGCCGAGTAAGGACGCGGTCAAGGCCACGCCGCTGCTGGACGGCGCGCATCGGCGTCTGTCGCGGGGACAGGTGATCGGCCTGGTGGCCGCTGTGCTGCTCGTGCCCCTCCTAATCGCACTGCGACCTCATGCGACGTTCGAGAGCTTCCATCTCCTCTTCTTCCTTGGATTCATGAGCCATTCGGCGATCAAGCTGGTCGCCGCCTTCACGCCCCAGGCCTCGACCAGCGCGCCGCCGCTCCCCGACGACGCCCTGCCCGCCTACACGGTCATCGCGCCGCTCTATCGGGAGGCGGCGGTGGCGGCCGAGTTGATCGCCAACCTGGCCCGCCTGGACTATCCGCGCGATCGCCTGCAGGTGCTGATCACCTTGGAGGCCAACGATCACGAGACCCAGGCCGCCTTCGGCGCGCTGGAGCTCCCGGTCGGCTTCCAGGTGCTGGTCGCGCCGCCCGGCTCGCCCCAGACCAAGCCCCGCGCCTGCAACGTCGCCCTCGAACGGGCGCACGGCGACTTGGTCGTCATCTATGACGCCGAGGACGCGCCGCATCCCGGCCAGCTCCGCGAAGCCGCCGCGCGGTTCGCCCACGCCGACTCCGGCCTGGCCTGTCTTCAGGCTCCGCTGCGGATCGAGCCCGATCCACGCTTCCTGCCCGACCAGTTCGCCCTGGAATACGCTGTGCTGTTCGAGGTTTTCCTGCCGGCCCTGGCCCGGTGGCGCCTGCCCTTCCCTCTAGGCGGAACCAGCAACCATTTCCGAGCCGACGCCCTGCGCGCCGTGAACGGCTGGGACCCATACAATGTCACCGAGGACGCCGACATCGGGTTTCGTCTCGCGGCGGAGGGCTACAGGCTGGGCGTCCTGTCCCAGCCTACCTTCGAGACCGCGCCGACCTGCTTCAGGATCTGGAAGCCGCAGCGCGCCCGCTGGATCAAGGGCCATCTCCAAACCTTGGCGGTCCATGCCCGGGGCTCCGCCATCCGCTCACCGAGCGGTCTCGCCGCGCTGGTCCTGACCCTGGCCCTGCCGGTGATCTCGTCCCATCTGCACGGCCCGTTGTTCGCCTGGCTGATGCTGCAAGGTCTGGGCTCGATGTTCGACCTGTGTCCCGAGGTCCCGCTGATGGACTGGATGCTGCTGTTCTTCGGCTGGACCTGCGTGGCCATCGCCGGGACGCAGGCCCAGCGGCGGGCCGGACATCGCCAACGGATGCTGCCCCTGCTGGGCGCGATCTTCTATTGGCCGCTCCAGAGCCTGGCGGCGGCCGAGGCGCTCCGACAGTTCGTCGTCTCACCCTTCCACTGGGACAAGACCCCTCACACGCCCCGCTCGGCCAATCCTCTGCTGCACCGCCTGCTGGCGCGGACTGGACGGGCCTTGCCCTGAGCGCGTATTGGCGGGGTCATGGATCCCATCATCGCCGCCGCCCCGCTTGTCATGCGCACCATCGGCTGGGCCGACTACGCCCTGCTCGACAGCGGCCATGGCAAGAAGCTGGAGCGCTACGGCCGCTACACCGTCGTCCGCCCCGAGCCGCAGTGCTTCTGGAAGCCGCGCCTGGACCCGAAGGTCTGGGAGGCCGCCGACGCCGTCTTCGACCCCACCGACGAGGACGAGGCCGGACGCTGGCGCTTCAAGGGCAAGCCGCTGGAGAGGTTCCCCCTGGCCTGGGGCGAGGCCAAGTTCCACGGCCAGTTCACGCCCTTCCGCCATCTGGCCTTCTTTCCCGAGCAGGCCGCCAACTGGGCCTGGCAGGACCAACGCGTCCGCGCCATCAAAGGCAAGCAGCCCAAGGTGCTGAACCTGTTCGGCTACACCGGCGTGGCCAGCCTGGTCTGCGCCGCCGCCGGCGCCGCGGTGACCCACGTGGACGCTTCGAAGAAGTCGGTCGGCTTCGCCCGCGAGAACGCCGCCTTCGCCGGCCTCGCCGACAAGCCGATACGCTGGATCGTCGAGGACGCCCGCCGCTTCGTGGCCCGCGAGGTGCGCCGCGGCTCGCAGTATGATGGCATTATCCTGGACCCGCCGAAGTTCGGCCGCGGCGCCGACGGCGAGGTCTGGCGGCTGTTCGAGGACTTGGCCGAGCTGACCGCCAACTGCGCCCAGATCCTTAGCCCCGACGCCTCGTTCCTGCTGATGAACGCCTATGCCGCCCGGGTGTCAGGCGCGGCGATGTCGGGCCTGCTGGCCCAGGAGCTGAAGGGCCGAAGCGGCGTCATCGACTGGGGCGAACTGGCCCTGGTCGAGGAGAAGGGCGACCGCCAGATCGGCCTGTCGTTCTTCGCCCGCTGGTCTTCGGAGCAAGGCTGATGAACGCCAAGACCGTCACCTCCCTTTCGAACAATACCGTCAAGGCCGTCCGCGCCCTGCATATGCGCAAGGAGCGCGAGGAGAGCGGGCTGTTCCTGGCCGAGGGCCTGAAGATCGTCATCGAGGCGATCGACTGCGGCCACGCGCCCAAGATCCTGATGTACGGCCGCGACGCCGCCGACCATCCGATGCTGCAGAAGGCCAGCCAGGCCTGCCTGAAGGCCGGCGGCGAGGTCATCGAGGTCAATCGCGAAATCCTCGAAAAGGTCTCGCGGCGCGACAATCCGCAGGCCGTGGTCGGGGTGTTCAAGCAGGTCTTCACGCCGCTTAGCGCCATCGTGCCCGAGAGCGCCCCGTGCTGGGTGGCCATGCAGGCCGTGCGCGATCCGGGCAACCTGGGCACCGTGATCCGCACCGCCGACGCGGCCGGCTGCGGCGGGGTGATCCTGGTCGGCGACTGTGTCGATCCCTATTCGGTCGAGGGCGTGCGGGCCACCATGGGCTCGATCTTCGCCGTGAAGATCGCCAAGGCCACGATCCCCGAGTTCCTGGCCTGGCGCGAGACCTGGCCCGGCAGCGTGGTGGGCACCCTGCTGACCGCCACGGTCGATCACAAGAGCGCCGACTATGTGAAGCCGTCGCTGATCCTGATGGGCAACGAGCAGCAGGGCCTTCCGCCCGAACTGGCGGCCGCCTGCGACGTCAACGTCAAGATCCCGATGCGCGGCCGGGCCGACAGCCTGAACCTGTCGGTGGCGACGGGGATCATGATCTATACGGTGACGGGGTAGGCTTTGACCTGTCCCTCCCCTCGTGGGGAGGGAGAACCCGGCTGGCCTACTTGATCCGCGTCCACTTCTCGGTCTTGCACAGCGGGGCGACGATGCAGCCCTTGAGCTTCAGCTCGTTGGCCGAGAGCACCGTGATCGTGCCCGAATAGGTGCCGCCGTCGGCCGCGTTGTAGACCTTGCCGCCGGTCCACTTGGTGGGGCCGCCGGTGAAGTCGTACAGCATCTGCATGTTCTTCAGCGGACGGGTGCGCAGCGACGGGTCCTTGTTCTTGGTGTCCTTGATCGTCGGATCGCTCTTGATGTGGTCCGAGTTGACCAGCTTGCCGCACAGGCTGTTGCCGCAGCGGCTGATCTCGACCTGACCGCCGTTGGTCTGGGTCTGCCACAGGCCCGTGACGTCTTGAGCGAAGGCCGGGGCGGAGACCGCAAAAGTAGCGGTGGAAAGAGCCAGGGCGGCGGCGACGATGGGCAGTTTCATGGGGGTCCTCTCCCTGTTGTTGTCACCTTCTAACGCCTGTTCGGCTGAACCGGCCATGAATTGGCGCCCAAGGTCGAACAAGTCTCGCCGATCTCCCTATCCAGCCCCCTATCCCGCTCGGCGCCGAAGGCCCGGGCTGGAACAGGTCGTGTAGCTGTCGGCGTTCAGCCGCCCGGCTGTCATGCCCAGCGCCTCGGGCAGCGCGCGGATATGCGACGCCCCCGTCGCCTCCACCGCCGCCAGGGCCACGGCCCCACAGGCATAGGCGTCCTGCGCCGCGTCATGGTGCTTGAAGTCCACGCCCAGAAAGCCGCAGACCGCGTCCAGCTTGGCCGACGGCAGCTGCGGCCAGGTGTTCTTGGCCACCTGTACCGTGCAGATGTAGTCGAAGCGCGGGTAAGGCAGACCGTAGAGCTCGCAGGTCCGGCGCATCACGCTGATGTCGAACGCGGCGTTGTGGGCGATCACCGTGGCCGTCTCGATCCGCTCGCGCAGCCGACCCAGCACGGCCGGAAACTCCTCGGCGTCCTCCACGTCTGCGGGCCGGATGCCGTGCACGGCGATGTTCCAGCCCGAAAACCGCATGTCGATCGGCCGGATGTAGTGGTGCTCGACCTCGACGACCGCGCCGTCCTCGATCCAGGCCAACCCGATGGCGCAGGGGCTGGAGCGCTGCTCGTTGGCGGTCTCGAAGTCGATGGCGACGACGGGCATCAGCTTCCCACCATCGCCAGCCATTCGTCCTCGGTCATCACCTGGACGCCCAGCTCGGTGGCCGTCTTCAGCTTGGAGCCGGCGCCCGGACCGGCCACGACCAGGTCGGTCTTCTTGGAGACCGACGAGGCGACCTTGGCCCCCAGCCCCTCGGCCTGCGCCTTGGCCTCGTCGCGGGTCATCTTCTCCAGCGAACCGGTGAAGACGATGGTCTTGCCGGCCACGGCGGTATCGGTCTTGGGCTTGGCCACCGGCTGGATGTCCAACTGCTCGACCAGGTTGGCCACCTTCTCGCGATTGTGGTCCTCGGCGAAGAAGCGGGCGATCGACTGAGCCGCCACCGGGCCGACGCCGTCGATGGCCGCCAGGTGCAGATAGTCCTCGCCCGGCGCCCCCTGCCCGGCCTCCGCCAGGGCCTGGGCGAAGGCGTCCCACCTTCCGTAGCGCTCGGCCAGGGCGGCGCGGGCCGGCTTGTTCAGCTTGGGCACGGCGTGGCCGATCTTGACCTCCAGGCTGTCGGCCTCGGGCCACGGGTCGGCCTTCAGCCCGCCCTTGCCGGCCTCGACCAGTTCGTCGCGGGCCTTGGGCCCGACCCCTGCCGCGCCCGCCAGTTCCAGATAGACCGCGCCTGGCAGCTGGGCGGCGGCCTTTTCGGCGGCGGCCTGCAGATCCTCGAAACGATTGAAGTTGCGGGCCAACACGGTCGAGGTGGTCTCGCCGATGTCGCGCATGCCCAGGCCGTAGATCACGCGATCCAGGCCGATGGTCCGCCGCGCCTCGATCCCCCTGACCAGGTTGGCCACCGAGGTCTCGCCGTAGCCGTCGCGTTCGCGCAGCTGAGCCAGCTTCTCCTCGTCCCGGGCCAGCTTGAAGATGTCGGCCGGCTCCTTGATCCACCCTGCCTCGAAGAAGGCGGCCAGCTGCTTCTCGCCCAGGCCCTCGATGTCGAAGGCGCGGCGGGACACGAAGTGGCGCAGGTGCTCGATGCGCTGGAACGGACAGGCGAACTCGCCCGTGCAGCGGCGCACCACCGACTCCGTGCCCGAGGCGTTGACCTCGCGGGCCAGCGGCGTCTTCAGCGGACACGGGCATTCGTGAGGGAACTCATAGGGCTGCGGCGGGGGGCTCGGGCGCTCTTCCAGGGCCACCTGGACGATCTGGGGGATCACGTCGCCGGCCCGCTGGATCACCACGGTGTCGCCGATCCGGACGTCCAGGCGAGCGATCTCGTCGGCGTTGTGGAGGGTGGCGTTGGTCACCGAGACCCCGCCCACGGTCACGGGCTTCAGCCGCGCCACGGGCGTGATCGCCCCGGTGCGGCCCACCTGCAGGTCGATGGCCTCGAGGATCGTGCGGGCCTGCTGGGCCGGGAACTTGCGGGCGATGGCCCAGCGCGGCGAGCGCGAGACGAAGCCCAGGCGGCGCTGCTGATCCAGCTCGTCGACCTTGTAGACCACGCCGTCGATGTCGAACGGCAGCTTGGGCCGCAGCACCTCGAACTCGGCATAGGCGTCTAACAGTCCCTGGGCGTTCTGGACGCGCTTGGCCGGCGGGGCGGTTGTCACGAAGCCCCAGTCGTGCAGCTTGCCCAGGGCCTCCCACTGGCCGGCGGCGAACGGGTCGCTGACTAGGCCCCAGGCATAGGCGAAGAAGCGCAGCGGACGCTGGGCGCTGATCTTCGGATCGATCTGGCGCAGCGAGCCGGCGGCGAAGTTGCGGGGATTGGCGTAGGTGCGCTGGCCGGCCTCGAGCGCGGCGGCGTTGAAGGCGGCGAAGGCCTCCAGCTCGACATAGACCTCGCCGCGGATTTCAATCTCTTCGGGCCAACCGCTCCCAGCTAGTTCAGGCGGGATGTCCTTGATCGTGCGTAGATTGGCGGTGACGTCCTCGCCAACCCGGCCGTCGCCTCGGGTCGCGCCCCGCACCAGCTTGCCCTTGCGATAGAGCAGTGAAGCCGACAGGCCGTCGATCTTGGGCTCGGCGGTGTAGAAGACCGGCTCGTCGGCCGAGAGGCGCAGGAAGCGGCGGATGCGGGCGTCGAACTCGGTCGCCTCGTCGTTGGAGAACGCGTTGTCCAGGCTCAGCATCGGCACGCCGTGCTCGACCGGCGAGAACTGCTCGGCCCGCGCCGCGCCCACCCGCATCGACGGCGAGTTCTCGCGGATCAGGTCGGGGAACCGCGCCTCGATGTCGAGATTGCGCCGCTTGAGGGCGTCGTACTCGGCGTCGGTGATCGTGGGAGCGTCCTGCTGGTGATAGCGCAGGTCGTGCGCCGCCAGTTCGTCGGCCAGCCAGGCCAGCTCGGCATCGGCTTGATCCTTGGTGAGGTCGGCGACGGCGATCTGGGACACGGGCGAATCCGGAGGCTGGAGAACGGGGGGAGACTAGCCGGAGGCGGTCAGTCGAGGGAGCCTTTTCAGTCCCTCCCCCTATGAGGGAGGCAATCGCGCAGCGACCGGTGGGGGGAGAATTGGGATCGTCGATCCGGGCTGTGACCGCCATCCGATCCCTCCCTCCACAGGGAAAGGGGCTTTCCTGGACGCGGCTTCGCCGCCTCACGCGATCTCTCGCTGAGCTGATGGGAGGGTGCGA
>JAGIBE010000237.1:0-5641 GCA_017744495.1 Caulobacter sp.
GCCCGAGGCGTCGTCATTGGCGCCGGGCGCGTCCGTAATGGCGTCCATGACGTCGTTGACCCGGCTGTCGATGTGGCCGGCGATGATCACCACCCGGTCCGGATCGGTGGTCCCGTGCTGGATCCCCAGCACGTCGACGATCTCGACGCCGTTCGGCGCGCGCTTGCCGGTGAAGGTCTTGCTGGGCGTCTCGACCATGAGGCAGCCGCCGCAGTCCTTGGAGATCGCCGCGAACCGCGCCGCCGTCCAGCGCCGCGCCGCGCCGATGCCCCGGGTGTCGGACGTGGTGTCCGACAGGGTGTGGCGGGTGCCGAAGCCGATCAGCGACCGGATCGTGGCCTCCAGCGCCTTGGCGTCGACGTCGGTTGCGATGGTCTTCAGGACGGGCTGGACCTTGGCCGGATCGCGCGCGGGCGCGGCGAAGGCGGAGCTGGTCGCAGCAAGAGCGACGGCGGTGACGAGAACGAAACGCATGGAGTCTCCCCAAACAGGCCCGCACCTTGGCCGTTTCGCTGTCGGAAGCAAGCGCCCCCACGTGATGGTTTGGGCGCAAGTCCTAGCCGCGCGGCTCCCGCCACATGGCCGCCAGGGGCGGGGCGCCCGGAGCGGGCGTGAAGACCTCCAGCGTGCGGAAGCCCGCCCCTTCGTAGAGCGGGGAGTTCGCCGGGTTGCTGTTCTCCAGATAGGCCGGCAGGCCCGCCGCGTCGCAGGCCGCCAGGACCGGGGCCAGCAGCCGACGCCCCAGCCCCTTGCCTCGCGCCTGCTCCAGCACCCCGATCGTGAACAGATAGACGTGCGGCGTCTTGGGCTTGCGGCGCACCATCTCGGCGTCGACGGCTAGGGCGCGCTTCATGGCCTTGGGTCCGCCGTCGACCAGCAGCCGGGCCGCCACGCCCAGCAGCGACAGCGGCGGCAGCTCCTTGCTGGACCCAGGCGGCAGCCACATGGTCGCGCCCTTGTCGCCGTCAGCGAGGTGGCAGATCCCGCGCGGCAGGTAGACGTCGCGCGCCAGCCGCTGGAACACCGGGGTCAGGCACGGCTTGCCGTCGAAGGTCCAGGTGGCGACCGGGTCCTGCGCGAAGGCCTCGGCGGTGATCGCCCCCAGCACGCGCCAGTCGTTCCGCGCGGCCTGGCGCAGGCCCTCGGCCGGTTCGATCCGCAGCATCGGCGCCCTCCCCTTTTCGGGAAGGCTAGCATGGGCGGGGCGCGCGGCTAGGCCTCGCGCTCGTCCTTCAGCTGGGCGCTCTCGGTCTTCAGTGGCTTGGACACCGGGCAGACCTCCTGGACGAAGTCGTTCAGTGTATTGACCAGGCTGTCGCGCACCAGGCTGTAGTGCACGAACTGGCCGCGCTTCTCGCTGCGCACCAGGCCCGCCGCCTCCAGGATCGACAGGTGCTGCGACACCGCCGGCTTGGAGATCTCGAAGCGCGAGGCGATGTCCCCCGCCGTCAGTTCGGCATGGGCCAGATAGGCCAGGATCTTCCGGCGGACCGTGGAGGAGAGGGCTTCGAACACGCGCTGCATGGCAGGGTATTTAAGTGCTTCGCTAATCGCTTGCAAATTAGCGGTGAGGTATTTAAGGAATAGCTTATTCAATGACGGACAGGCGCTCCATGAACGTCCCCTCGCCCCATCGCCACGAACCTGCCGTGCCGCCCAGCAGAGTCGCCGGAGCCTTGATCGCGGGGACCCTGACCGGATCCTCCCTCCTGGCCGCGCTGATCGTCGCCGTGATGCTGATCGTCGGTCTGTTGGGGGGCGGCCTCTATGAGGCGCTGGGCGGCGGCCTGATGCTGGCGGCCCTGTTCTTCCTGTTCTCGGCGCCGGTCTGGGCCGCCGGCCTAGTCGTGATCGGCGTTCCAGGCTGGATCGGCCTGCATGCCCTGGGCTGGCGCTCTCCCTGGGCGGGCGCGGCGTTCGGCGGCGTGGCGACCTTCATCGTGGCCTTCGCCCTGGGCCTACGCCTCTATCCGGAAGACCCCGGCAAGCCCTGGACGCTGCTGCTGATGGCCGGCGTGCTGGCGCCGATCGGCGCGATCGTCGGCCGGGTGGTGGTGATGACGGCCTATGACGGCCGGGGAGCGGCGTGATGAACTACGAGCACCGACACGACGATCCCTACGCCGTCCATTCCATCGCCGAGGACGCGGGCGGCGACGCGGTCACGGGCCGGGTGGTCTGGGCTCCGGCGACGTCAGTCTGGCAGGGGATCATGCTGGCCGGGGCCCTGGCAGCGCCGTTCTTGTTTAGCTGGAGCGGACTTGGCGTCTTCGTCGTCCTGACCGGCGCCACCCTGCTGGTCGGCCACTCGGTCGGCTTCCACCGGCGGCTGATCCACGGCAGCTTCCAGAGCCCCCGATGGCTGGACTACCTGATGATGTATCTCGGCACGCTGGTGGGCATGAGCGGACCGCTGGCGATGATCGCCGCCCACGACCTGCGCGACTGGGGCCAGCGCCAGCCGGACTGCCATCCATACCTGTCCAACCGCGCCGGCTTCTGGACCGACTATGCCTGGAACCTGCATGGCCGCCTGGTGCTGGCGACGCCGCCGCGCCAGGCGATCCCGGCCCGGATCGCGAATGACCGGTTCTACCGCGTCCTGGAGCGCACCTGGATGCTGCAGCAACTGCCCGTGGCGGCGGTCCTGCTCCTGCTGGGCGGCTGGTCGTGGCTGCTGTGGGGCGTCTGCGCGCGGGTCTGCGTGTCGGTGACCGGCCACTGGTACGTCGGCCGCCTGGCCCATCGCGCCGGCCCGCAGGCCTGGCTGGTCACCACCTCGGGCGTCCAGGCCCACGACGTACCCTGGGCGGCGATCTCGACCATGGGCGAGGCCTGGCACAACAACCACCACGCCTGGCCGGGCTCGGCGAAGCTGGGGGTCTATCCAGGCCAGGCGGACTGGGGCTTCGCCTTCATCCGCCTGCTGGAGCGCCTGGGCCTGGCCTGGGACGTGCGCACGCCGGAGACCCTGCCGGAACGGGCGGAGCTGGCGCGGGCTTAGACGGAACCCCTCTCTCTTCGAGAGAGGGAGGGGCCCGCCGCCGAAGGCGGTGGGAGGGTGAGAGGTTTCACCGTCGGCCGGAAAACCCCCGGGCGGCCAGCTTCACTTCGAGACTTCGAGCAAGCGCAAGACGGCCTTCGCTAGGGGTCAGGCGCCGCCGAAAAACCTGCCGAATGGCCACGCTCTATTTGGTGAGAGTGTAACCTCTCACCCTCCCATGGCTTCGCCATGGGCCCCTCCCTCTCTCAAAGAGAGAGGGTTTTGGATCACCCCCCACACCGTCAGCGCCTGGACCGTCTCGCGCACGTCGTGGACCCGCACCGCCGCCACGCCGGCCGCCGCGCCGTGGAGGTGGGCGGCCAGCGAGCCGCCGAGGCGGTCGCCGGCGTCGGCGCCCAGCGGATCCAAAGCGGCGATGAAGCGCTTGCGGCTGGCGCCCAGCAGGATGGGATAGCCCAGGGCTTTGAGCCGCGGCAGGGCGGCCAGCAGGGCCAGATTGTGGGCCGGGGTCTTGCCGAAGCCGATCCCGGGGTCGAGCCAGATCTTCTCCCGCGCCACGCCGGCGGCCATGGCGGTGAGGGCGCGGGCCAGCAGGAAGGCCTCGACCTCGGCGACGACGTCGTCATAACGCGGGTCGTCCTGCATGGTCCCCGGCTCGCCCAGCATGTGCATCAGCACCACCTCGCAGCCCAGCTCGGCGGCGACCTCGGGCGCATTGGGGATGAAGCGAAGGGCGGCGACATCGTTCCAGATCGTGGCCCCGGCGGCGACGGCGGCGCGGGCCACGGCGGGCTTCATGGTGTCGATCGAGATCGCCACGTCGCTGGCGGCGCGGATCGCCTCGATCAACGGGACGACGCGGGCGATCTCCTCGGCGACCGGCACGGGCGTGGCGCCCGGCCGGGTGCTCTCGCCGCCGATGTCGAGGATGTCGGCGCCGTAGTCGATCAGCCGCCGCGCCCGGTCCAGCGCCGCGCCGGGATCGAAGAACCGCCCGCCGTCCGAGAAGCTGTCGGGCGTGACGTTGACGATCCCCATGACGCGGGGGCGGGGGTGGCGGGCGGTCATGGGTAGGTTTTAGAACAGGTTCGCCCGAAACGCCCCCTCCCGATCCGCTCATCCCGGCGAAGGCCGGGACCCAGATCCGATGCGGAGTGTCGGATTGGACAAGCTCCGAGCCCGAGGAACCCAGCGCAAAGCCATTCCATCTGGGTCCCGGCCTTCGCTGGGATGAGCTTTAGAGGACTACCAGTCGATGAAGGTCGTGAAGTCCCCGATCATGCCGGTCCAGACGCTGAAGTCGTCGTCCAGGCCCGACATAGTGCGGCCGGCGTTCACGTTGACGTCGTACTGGACGTAGGGGTCGCCGTCGTCGTCGAGATAGACTTTCAGATAGCGGTTCTTGCGGTTCCACTCGTTGGCCTTGGCCAGGGTGAGGCCCTGCTTCATGTCGAAGCCGGCCGAGAACTGCAGGGCCTTGCAGCGCTTGGTCGCGTCGCAGTCGTAGAAATAGATCTTGAAGTTATGGCCGTCGGCGGCGCTGTCGATCAGCGGGTCGCCGCCGTCGTCCTTGCTCAGCGCGGCCTTGTAGCCGCCCTTCTGGAGCCAGGCCGCCACCTCCGGACCGGTCATGCCGTCCTTGTGGATGGTCTGGGCCTGGGCCGCGCCCCCGCAGGCTCCCACAGCCAGCGCCGTCGCGGTCGCTAGGGCGATGATCGCCTTCTTGTCCATGTCATGCCTCCCCGCCGCGCCTTCGCGGCCCCGCTTCAGGCTTACCGCCGCCCCTCAAGGAAGCAAAGGACCGGCCCAAAGAAAAAGCCGGATCGGCGAACCGATCCGGCTCTTCCCAAGCTTTTCAAGCCGTGAAGGCCTAGGCGGTGACGCCCGTCGACACCGGCACCGAGGCCACCGGCCCGACCGGCATCTTGTTGCTCTCGTCCTCGACGCGGACCGGCGGGATGCCCTTCATGACGTTGATGATCTCGTCGCCGGTCAGGGTCTCGAACTCCAGCAGGGCCTTGGCCACCGAATGCAGGCCGTCCAGCTTCTCGGTGAGGATCTGGCGGGCCTCGTCCTCGCCGCCCTTGACCAGGCGACGCACCTCGCTGTCGATCTTCATCATGGTCTCGGGCGAGACGTTCTGGGTGCGGGCCACCGAGTGACCCAGGAACACCTCGTCCTGGTTGTCGCCATAGGCCACGGTGCCCAGCTCGTCCGAGAAGCCCCAGCGGGTGACCATGTTGCGGGCCAGGCTGGTGGCGGCGCTGATGTCGCTGGAGGCGCCCGAGGTGATCTTGTGCTTGCCGAAGATCAGCTCTTCCGCCACCCGGCCGGCCATCATGATGGCCAGGCGCGAGGTCATCATGTCGTAGCTCATCGAGTAGCGGTCGCCCTCGGGAAGCTGCATGACCATGCCCAGAGCGCGGCCGCGCGGCACGATGGTGGCCTTGTGGACCGGGTCGGCGACGGCGACGTTCAGGGCCACGATGGCGTGGCCGCCCTCGTGATAGGCCGTCAGCTTCTTCTCGTCCTCGCTCATGGCCATCGAGCGGCGCTCGGCGCCCATCATGACCTTGTCCTTGGCGTGCTCGAAGTCGTGCATGGTGACCATGCGGCGGTTCTTGCGCGCGGCGGTCA
>JAGIBE010000237.1:5650-33225 GCA_017744495.1 Caulobacter sp.
GCGAGGACGGCTGGCTGCGCACCCGCGACCGCTCGGGCGATCAGGGTCTTGCCGGTGCCGGGAGGGCCGACCAGCAGGGCGCCCTTGGGGATCTTGCCGCCCAGGCGCTGGAACTTGGCCGGGTCCTTCAGGAACTCGACGACTTCCTGCAGCTCTTCCTTGGCCTCATCGACGCCGGCGACGTCGTCGAACAGCACGCGGTTCTTGTTCTCGGTCAGCAGCCGGGCCTTGGACTTGCCGAAGCCCATGGCGCCCTTGGTGCCGCCCTGCATCTGGCGCATGAAGAAGATCCACACGCCGATCAGCAGCAGGATCGGCAGCATGTTGAACAACAGGGCCAGGGGGCTGAAGCCGCTCTTCTGGTAGACGATGGTCGAGCCGCGCGCTTCCAGGCGCTTGACCAGGTCTTCCGAGTTCGGCGGCACGTTGACCGTGTACGGCTTGCCGGTCTTGGGCTCCACCTTGACGACGTCGCCGTTGATGTCGGCCTTCTTGACCTCGCCGTTGTCGACGTTCTTGAGCAGCTGCGAGTAGCTGACCTCGCCGTTGCCGCCGGGCTTTCCGCCTTGGCTGACGACGACATAGGCCATGGCCAGCACCACCACGATCGTCGCCCAGATGCCCAGGGTCTTGAAATTCATACGCGTTGTCTTCCCAACGATAGTCTCTGACCTTCCAAGATAGGACGGCCCGGCCGGTTTCGCCACGCGCGGGATATCATGTCGCGGGCTCTTGATCGACACGGCCCGTCGCCGCCTCGAAACGATCCACCACAAGACAACGCGCTCGCGTCGTTTTCGCCTCTGCAAGGATCGGGCAAGACACCGTTCCATCTGCGGCCACGACGGCGGGTAGGCTGGGCCGGGCGGCGGGCGGAAGGGCTTTCAGCGCCTGGCGTTGGGCGGGCGGCAGGCGGGCGGCCAGGCCTCGCAGGGGGCGAACGGTCAGGCCGGGCTCGGTGGTGGTGAGGAGCCAGCGCCCATCCCAGACGAGGGGCTGGTTGGGGAGGAGCTCAAAATCGCCCGTTTCATCCAAGTCCCTCCCCTCGTGGGGGAGGTGTCGCCGCAGGCGACGGAGGGGGGAGTGGGCGGGCGTGAGATCACTCCCCTCTCCAGCCCTTCGGGCCACCTCCCCCACAGGAGGAGGGACTGTGGAAGAGGGGCTCGGCGTCCGCCGGTCCTCGCCCGGCTCGCGGAAGAAGGACACGCCCTCCCCACTCGCCTCGATCCGGGCGCCGGCCAGGGTGGCGGTGAAGTCGTCGCCTGTCCGAATCCGCGCGACCAGGCGCTGGAGGCGCTCGCCGCGCGGCGGACGGGTCGTCCCGGCGGCGCATAGGCAGGCGGCGGCGACGTGGGCGGCGGGGGCGTCCCGAGCCAAGGTCAGCCAGCCCTCTCCGCCCTCGTAGGCCGAGGCTGTGGGCGTGACCGAAGGCGCGGACGGGGGGAGCCCGCTTTCGGCCGAAGCGAGCGACCGCCGCGCTCGGGCCCGCGCTGACCTCGGATCGATATTGGCGGGATCGTCCAGCCAGGTCTCGCCGCGCGCGGTCAGCCAGGCGCGCAGTTCGGCGCGTCCGACCTCCAGCAACGGGCGCAGCACGAAGACGCCGCGCCCCTCCGGCCAGGCCGGCGAGGGCGACCACGCGCGGGGATCGGACACGGTCGAGCCCTCGGCGCGCATCAGGGCCGCCTCGGCCAGGTCGTCGCGGGTGTGGCCCAGCAGCAGGACCCGCGCGCCGGCCTCCCGAGCGGCGTCGGCCAGCAGGGCGTGGCGGGCGGCGCGGGCGGCGGCCGACAAGCCGGCGGCGGGCTTGGGTCCGGTCCAGACGAGCGAACGGGCTTCGGCGCCCAGGGCGCGGGCCTTGGCGACCGCGTCGGTGGTCCAGGCGGCGCTGGAGGGATTGATGCGGTGATCGACGGTCAGGCTGACCACGACGCGGCCGTGGGCGCGGGCCCAGGCCAGGGTCAGGATCAGCAGGGCCAGGCTGTCGCCGCCGCCCGAGAACCCGACGGCCAGCGGCGCGGCGGCGGCGGGGCGTAGGCGGCGGTCGAGGGCGGTGGTGAAGGACGGGAAAGCTTCGATCATTACCCTCCCCGAGTTCCGCTCATCCCGGCGAATGCCGGGACCCAGATCCAAAAGCGCTCGAATGGGTTGGATAGGCGCTGAGCCCGAGGAACCCGCCACGCCGCCATTCCATCTGGGTCCCGGCATTCGCCGGGATGAGCGGATCAATAAGACCCTAGCTCGCGCACTTGGCCTGGACGCGGGTGGCCGTGGCCTTGGAGACGACGGCGGGCGGGGCCTTGGGATAGCGCTTGCTCAGCTCGTCCAGAGCTTTGCAGGCGTCGGCGGGCTTCTTGAGGGCCACCAGCGAGCGCGACAGCTTGACCACGGCGTCGGGCGCCCAGCTGGTCTGCGGCCAGCCGCGGATGGCGCCCAGATAGTTGCCGGCGGCGTCGCTGTACGCCTCGCGCACGAACTGGGTCTCGCCCAGCCAATAACGCGCCTCCGGCGTCTTGGCGCTGTCGGGGAAAGCCGCGACATAGCCGCCGAAGGCCTGTTCGGCGCCGCCGTAGTCGCCGTCCAGCAGCAGCTGGCGGGCCGACTTGAAGGCGGCGGCCGGATCGGTCGGCGCCGCGCCGGCGAGCGGGACGGACGGCGTCGCGGCGGTCGCGGCGGCGGCCGCGGCGGCCTCCTGATCGGCGAGGCGCTTCTCCAGGGCGGCCAGGCGCTGGTCCAGCGCGTCCGCACGGGCCTTCTGGCTGTCATTGGCCTGGCGGGCCACGTCCAGATCGTGGGTCAGGCTCTCGTTCTGGCCGTTCAGCTTGGTCAGGGTCTGTTCCAAGTCGCGCATCCGCTCGGACATCGCGGCGATCTGGGCGTCGGTCTCGGCCGGCTGGACCACCACCGGCTTGCCGGTGTCGCGGCCCTGGAAGACGATCGCCCGCAGCTCGCGGACCACCTTCTCCATCTTGTCCAGCCGCTTGACCGAGCGGTCGTCCAGCGGGTCGGGCATGGCGGTCTGGGCCCAGGTCAGGCCCGGGACGGCGGTGAGCGCCAGGACGGAGGCGAGCAGAGCGGCTTTCAGCTTCATGTCGGCGATTATGCCCCGGTTGCGGACAAAAGTGCGGCGCTAAAACGCAAAGCCCTCCCCCTGGATGGGGGAGGCCCTTGAAAGAGAGATGAGAGTGGGGGTGACGCGGCCGTACAGCGGAACCGCCGTATCACCCCCATCCCGGCCCTTCCCCCATCGAGGGGGAAGGGAGCAAAGGCTTAGCGCGCGCCGTCGGTGATGGCGGTGCGGGCGTTACGGTTCTTGGCCCAGGCGTCTTCGCCCGTGCCCGGATCGATCGGGCGTTCCTTGCCGTACGACAGGGACTCGATGCGCGAGGCCGAGACGCCGGCGCCGATCAGGAACTCGCGGACGGCGTTGGCGCGACGGGCGCCCAGGGCCAGGTTGTACTCGCGGGTGCCGCGTTCGTCGGCGTTGCCTTCGATGCGCACGCGCACGGCGGGATAGCGGTTCAGCCACTGAGCCTGGGCCTGCAGCACGGCTTGGGCGTCGGGGGTGACATCATAGCTGTCGGTCGCGAAATAGATGCGCTCGCCGATGTTGATCACGAAGTCCTGGACCGAGCCAGGCACCGCGCCCATGGGCTGGGGCGAGACCGGAGCGGGCTGCGGATAGGACGGAGCAGGCTGCGTCGGAGCAGGCTGCGTCGGGGCCACCGGGCCCTGCGGCTTCGGCCGCGAAGCACAGGCGGCGAGCGAGGCGGCGGCCAGGCCGATCATCGCCAGTCTAGCGACGCGTTGGGTGTCGAAGCTCATCCAGTTTCTCCTCAAGTCCACGGCCAAGGTTCTTATATCTAGCGCGTGAAGCCTTCGCGGCCTCGCGCCAAATCGTCCCTAGCGCCTCACAATGGCGTCAGAATGTCGCACATCCACCTGGTTTCACCTCGCGGGTGAACGTCGGATGAACGACTCTTGGGCAACGCGCTTTTACGGCAGAGGTTGCGCCAAAGTGGTGTGGATCAATCCAGCAGCGGCGACCAGGCGGGATCCGAGGCCGCGCCCGTATAGGCAGCGGGACGCAGGATCCGGCCGGTGATGTCCACCGTCCACAGTCGCGAATTGCCGCTGGAGCTCTCGCGCGAGAACATCAGCACCCGGCCGTTGGGGGCCCAGGTGGGGCCTTCGTCCAGATAGCTGGTGGTCAGCAGGCGCTCGTCGCCGCCGTCCGGCTTCATCACCCCGATGTGGAATTCGCCGCCGGTCTGCTTGGTGAAGGCGATGTAGTCGCCGCGCGGGCTCCACACCGGCGTGGTGTAGCGGCCGCCGCCGTACGAAATGCGCCGCACGCCGCTGCCGTCGACGTTCATCACATAGATCTGGGCCTGGCCGCCGCGGTCGGAGTTGAACACGATCTTGCTGCCGTCCGGCGAGAACGACGGCGAGGTGTCGATGGCCGGGTCGGTGGTGATCCGGGTCGACTGGCGGCTGCGCAGGTCCAGCACATAGATGTCGCTGTTGCCGCCCTTCTCGACCGAAAAGGCCACCTTGCTGCCGTCCGGCGAGAAGCGCGGGGCGAAGACCATGCCCGGGAACTTGCCGATGGTCTCGGTGCGGGCGGTCTCGAGGTTGGTCAGGTAGATGCTCGACCCGGTGGGCCGCAGCGCCATGTAGGTGATCTCCTGGCTGGTCGAGGAGAAGCGCGGCGTCATGACGATGTACGAACCGTCGGTCAGGTACTGCGGGTTGGCGCCGTCCTGATCCATGATCGCCAGCTTCTTGACCCGGGCCAGCTTGGAGCCGCTCTCGGCCACGAACACCACGCGGGTGTCGAAATAGCCTTTTTCACCGGTCAGGCGCTCATAAACCGCGTCGCTGATCTTGTGGGCCACGCGCCGCCAGTTCTCGGCGGTCGAGGTGAACTGCAGGCCCAGCAGCTGCTGCTGGCTGAAGGTGTCCCACAGGCGAAAGTCGACGCGCAGCACGCCGTCGGCGCCGACCGTGACCTGGCCGTTGATCAGGGCCTGGGCCCCGGTGGCCTGCCAGTCGGGGAAGCGCGGCTGGACGTTCACGTCGGCCAGCTTGTCGGCGACGTTGGCGACGTTCAGGGGCTGGAACAGGCCCGAGCGCTCGAGATTGCCGCTGATGACCTGCGAGATCTCGGCGCCGCGTCCGCCGCCCGAGAAGGCGGGGATGGCCACCGGCAGCGGCTTGACCGCGCCCTTGTCGATGTCGACCTCGATCTGGGCGCGGGCGACGGTCGGCGCGAAGGCGGCGAAGGAGACGGCCAAGGCGGCCGCGGCGGCCAGGCTGGTGAACACGGACTTCAGGTTCATGCTTCGGGTCCTCCCTATCGCGCCGCGCAAGCGTCGCGCGCCTTGAAGTTCAAATTGAGTTGCTGGCCATAATAGTCCGGCGGCAAGCCCTCGAAGGGCGCCGACTGATAGACCGCGCGGATGGCCCGGTCGGCGGCGGCCTTGATCACCGAGTCGGACGAGTTCTCGGCGCCGCCGGCCGTCACCTGGCCCACGATGCGCCCGCCGGTGGCCAGCTTGAAACTGACCTTGACCTGGACGGCCGCGCCGCCCTCGACCTCGCAGTTGGGGTTCCAGCGACGCTGGATCTCGTCCTTCATGCCGTTGATGGCGGCGGCCTGCAGGCCGGTCATCGCCCCGGCGCCGGGACGCGCCTGGGTGGCGGTCTCCGGACGGGTCGGGCCCTTGGGCGCGTTGGCCACCGGCTTGCCGGTCGCCTTGGGCGTCTTGGCCAGGGTCTTTTCCAGCGAGGCGAAGAAGTCCGGCTCGGGCTTGGCCGCCGGCTTGGGCGGGGTCGGGGTCGGCTTGGGTGTCGGAGCCGGGGTCGCGGTCTTGGGCGGTGCGGGGGCCGGGGTCGGAACCGGGGCCGGCACGGGAGCCGGCGGCTGGGGCTCGGCCTCCGGCGTCGGCTCTTCGGTCTGGGCGGTCTGGTCGACGACGTCCTCGATCGCCGGACGGACATTGGTCGGCCCCTCGGTGACGATGGTCACCGGCACGCTCTCGCCGATGATCACCGGCTTGGACGGCTTCCACGGGCCGATCAGGATCGCGGCCACCACCAAAACGTGGAGGACGATCGACCCGACCAGGGCCGGAGAGAAGTTGGTCTTGTCCTGCCGGTAGCTCACCGCGCGGTCACCTCATTGCGGCGGACGCAGGGCGCCCGCGTCCGAGGCGGCCTTGCCCGTCGAGCCCGACGACGGGCCGCCGGTGTCGGTCAGCAGATTGATCTTGGCGAAGCCGGCGTTGGAGAGGGCGGCCATCACCTGGGCGACGGTGGCGTAGTTGGCCTTGCCATCCGCCCGCACGAAGATCGGCTTGTCGTAGCCCTCGCCGGCGATCGACGAGATGCGCGGCGCCAGCTCGCCGAACGGCGCCTCGACCTCGCCGATGAAGACGCTGCCGTCGGCCTTGATCGACACCGTGATGGGCTCCTGCTGGTTCTGCAGGGCCGCGGCCTCGGTCTTGGGCAGCTCCAACGGCACGCCGGCGGTCAGCAGCGGGGCGCTGATCATGAAGATGATCAGCAGCACCAGCATCACGTCGACCAGCGGGGTGACGTTGATCTCGGACAGGGCGCCCTTGCCCCGGCGGCGGCCCCGGCGGCGGCCGCGACGGCCGCCGGTGGCGAAGGCGTCGTTGGCGGACATGGCCATGGGGCTAGACCCGCTCGCTCAGGCGGCGCTGGATGGCCGTCGACAGGTCGTCGGCGAAGTTCTCCAGCCGGCCGGCGAACTTGCCCGCGTCGGTCGAGAACTTGTTGTAGGCGATATAGGCCGGGATGGCGGCGATCAGGCCCACGGCGGTGGCGAACAGGGCTTCGGCGATCGACGGGGCGACCACGGCCAGCGAAGTGTTCTTCGAGATCGCGATGTTCTGGAAGGCGTGCATGATGCCCCAGACCGTGCCGAACAGGCCGATGAACGGGCTGGCGGTGGCGACGATGGCCAGGCTGCCGAGACCCTCCTCGGCCTTGCCGGTCTCGCGGGCGATCAGGGTGTCCAGCATGCGGTCGATGCGCTGGATCAGGAAGGCGGCCTGGGCCTCGCCGATCGCGCCCTTGGCCTTGGCGTCGCGCCATTCCTTCAACGCGGCCTGCAGCATGCGAGGCAGCGGATGCTTGGGATTGGCGCCGGCCTGGGCGGCGACGTCCTCCAGGCCCTGGCCCGAGCCGACCTGATCCTCGAATCGGTTGGCGGCGCTGTTCAGCGCCGAGAAGCGGAACAGCTTGTCGATGATCACTGCCCACGAGCCCAGCGAGGCCAGGATCAGACCGACCATCACGCCCTTCACGACCCAGTCGGCCTGCATGAACAGCGAGATGAAGGAAAAGCTCTGAGGGCCTGCGGCGGCGTCCATGCGGGGTCCTGCTCCGTTGGGGCGTCAGTATCGTGGAAGGCGAAGGCGCCTTCCGGGGTTCCGTTGCGCCCTTACTGACATGAAGCGGGGCAATGGTGAAACTATGACAATCGGCTGGGGAGCCGGTTTTTGTTCTGCTGCATCCCCATTCACCCTCAATCCCAACGCCCGTCATCCTCGGACTTGTTCCGAGGACCCCTGGTTCAGTCACCACGGACAAAGATCGGCGAAGCGGTGAGGTCGCGACCCACTCCAAACGACAAACCAGCGGACATAGGGGTCCTCGGAACAAGTCCGAGGATGACGGAGCTGGGAGAGGCTCAGCCCACTTCCAGCCACGGCGCCATCTGCGCCAGCATCTCCGCCGTCGGTTTGCGCGGGCGGCCGTCCAGGGTGATGCAGACCGCCTCGCCGGCCGCCTGGCAGATCAGCTCGTCGCCCCGGGTGATCCGTTGGCTGACGAACAGGCGCGGCCCCTTCACCCGGTCGTAGGTGGTGCGCACCAGCAGGGCGTCGTCGATCCGGGCGGCGCGCTTGAAGTCCAGCTCCATGCGCACGATCGCGAAGGCCGTGTCGGCCTTGTGCAGAGCGGTGTGCGAGATGCCGATCATCCGGAAGAAATCGCTCCGCCCCCGCTCGAAATAGCGCAGGTAGTTGGCGTGGTAGACGATGCCGGAGAAGTCGGTGTCCTCGTAATAGATGCGCACGGGCAGCTGATGCTCGCGGCCTTCGAAGACGCCGGCGGTGGGCTGGGGAATCTGGCTCATGCGCTTGTTGTAACCCTCTCCCATGGGGAGAGGGAGGGGCCCATGCGTAGCATGGGAGGGTGAGGGGGTACGGCGGCTGGCGGTGTGCCGGCACGCCGGTTGAGGCTGTAACCCCTCATCCTCCCACGCCTTCGGCGCGGGCCCCTCCTTCTCCCTCTGGGAGAAGGTTCAATCTGGGTCGAACAACCCGCCCTGCACGATTTTCGGCGCCGCCGTCGGCTCCGGCAAGCCCAGGTGCAGATAGGCCTTGCCACAAGCCATCCGGCCGCGCGGGGTGCGCTGGATGAAGCCCTGCTGCATCAGATAGGGCTCGATCACGTCCTCGACAGCGTCGCGGGCCTCGGCGATGGCGTAGGCGATGGTCTCCACGCCCACCGGGCCGCCGCCGTAGTTGTCGATCATGGCGCGCAGGTAGCGGCGGTCGAGGCTGTCGAGGCCGCTCTCGTCGACCTCCAGCCGAGCCAGAGCCATGCCGGCGGCCTTGCGATCGATGACGGTCGCGCCGTCGGCGGCGGCGAAGTCACGGACGCGGCGCAGCAGGCGGCCGGCGACGCGCGGCGTGCCCCGGGCCCGCTTGGCGATCTCGTCGGCCCCATCGTCCGACAGCGGCGCGCCCATCTTGCGGGCGGCGTGCAGCAGCACGTGGCGCAGCTCGGCGGGGGTGTAGAACTCCAGGCGGATCGGGATGCCGAAGCGGTCGCGCAGGGGCGTGGCCAGCATGCCCGCCCGCGTCGTGGCCGCCACCAGGGTAAAGGGCGCCAGGTCGATGCGGATCGAGCGCGCCGAGGGCCCCTCGCCGATCACCAGGTCCAGCACGTGATCCTCCATCGCCGGATAGAGGATCTCCTCCACGGTCGAGGGCAGGCGGTGAATCTCATCGATAAACAGGACGTCGTTGGCTTCAAGATTGGTCAGGATCGCCGCCAAGTCGCCGGGCTTGTTCAGCACCGGGCCGGAGGTGGCGCGGAAGTTCACGCCCAGCTCGCGGGCGACGATCTGCGCCAGGGTGGTCTTGCCCAGGCCGGGCGGGCCGAACAGCAGGACGTGGTCCAGGGCCTCGCCCCGGCCCTTGGCCGCCTCGATGAAGATCCGCAGATTGCCCTTGGCCTGCTCCTGGCCGACGAACTCGGCCAGGGTCTGGGGCCGCAAGGCGCGGTCGCTGGCGCCGGGGATCTGCTCGCCCTGCTGCGGTTCGCCGGAGACGATCCGCGTCATCGTCCCAGCTCCTGCAGGCCCGCCTTGATCAGCTGCTGCACCGTCGCCTCTTCGCCCAGCTTGTCGGCGGCGGCCTCGATCACGCGGCGGGCGCTCACCTCGGCCACGCCCAGGCCCATAAGGGCCGCGACGGCGTCACCGGTCGGGGCGGCCTTGGCGGGCGTGACGGGGGCGGAGACGGTGTTCGGCGCGCCCATGAACACCGGGCCGTCGACGATCGGCTTGTCCTTCAGTTCTGTGACGATGCGCAGGGCGAGCTTCGGACCCACGCCGTTGGCGCGACCCACGGCGGCCTTGTCCTCGCGCGCCACCGCCGACGCCAGCTCGGCCGGCGACAGCACGTCCAGCACCGCCATGGCGGCCTTGGGCCCCACGCCCTGGATCGCCTGGAGCAGCACGAACGCCCGGCGCTCATCGCGGGCCAGGAAGCCGTACAGGCGCAGGCCGGCGCTCTCGCTCCACTGGCTTTCGATGTGCAGCAGGGTCTCCTCGCCCAAGGCCGGCAGGCGTTGCAGGGTGCGCGCGCCGCAGCGCACGACATAGCCCACGCCCATCACGTCGATCAGGGCGTCTTCCTCGCCGATCTCTCCCACCGCACCGCGAAGACGACCGATCATGCCACTCTCCGGTTAGCGACGCGCAGGTTGGCGTGGGTGATGGCGACGGCCAGGGCGTCGGCGCAGTCGGCCGTGGTCTTTCCGGCCGTGGGCAGCAGGCGGGCGATCATGAAGCCGATCTGGGCCTTGTCGGCCGCCCCGGTGCCGACCACCGCCTTCTTGACCAGGCGGGTCGAGTATTCGGCCACCACGAGACCGGCGCGGGCGGGCGCGATCAGGCAGGCGGCGCGGGCGTGGCCCAGCTTCAGCGTCGACTGAGCGTTGGTGTTGAGGAACACCTCCTCGACCGCCGCCTCGTCCGGACGGTGCTCGTCGATCACCGCCCCGATGCCCTCGAACAGGGCCAGCAGACGGTCGGCGAAGTCGGCCTTGTCGTCGGGCGCGATCACGCCGTGGGCGACGTGGCTCATGCGCGAGCCCTCGACGCTGAGCACGCCCCAGCCGGTGCGGCGCAGGCCGGGGTCCAGCCCCAGGATTCGGATAGGGGTGCGATTCGCGTTCATCATGTGTTCTCGCACCATCGCCGGTTTCGCGCCCCAGGAAAAGGCGCTGTTTGCCTAACGAAACCTTAAGCCCGGATGCGAAGTCAGGCCGGGTTCAGAGCCGGCGCGCAGAACAGCCGCGCCAGCAGCAGGGCCTCGACGGCCGCGACGTCGACGTCGACGCAGACCTCGGCGTTCGGCTCGCCCTCGATCCGCTCGATGCGGCCCAGGTGCTCGCCGTCGGTCATCACCCGCAGGCGCGCCGGCTCGAAGGTGAACCGCGACGGGTCCACCAGGCTGGCGGCCACCACCGCGTCGTGCGGATGGCAGCCGGCCTCCAGACCCCAGGCCCGGCCGTGGAAGGCCATGTAGGGCCCCAGGGCCTTGTTCAGCCGCGCCGACAAGGGCGAACCGCAGGCGGTCGAGCCTTCGGCCATGGCCTTGGCGGTCAGAGTGACCTTCGAGGTGACGTCCAGCGGGACCAGGCGCGGCATGACCCCGCGTTCCAGCACGCGAGCCAAGGCCTCGGCGTCGCTCCAGCTGTTGAAGTCCGCGCCGCCGGCGGCCTTGCCCTCGACCGCGAAGGCGCCCGCCATGATCGTGGGCCGCCAGCCCCGGAACGCGCCTGGGTCCTCCAGCAGGCCCTGGGCCAGGTTGGTCAGGGGTCCCAGGAACAGGCCGGCCACCTTGGCGCGGGCGCGGAAAGCCAGGAGGCTGCCGCCCTGCCCCCGGTCGAGCTCGGGCAGCTTCCAGCGTTGGGAGAAGCCCGCGCCGTTCAGGCCATCGACGCCGTGGGCCGGACGCATGCGCTCGACCCGCCGTTTGGCCACGCCCGAGCCGGCTCCGATATAGACCTCGGCCGGACAGCCCGCGAGGCGCAGCACCCCCCGGGCGTTGGCGGCGGCCTGGTCGACATAGGTGTTGCCGAACACCGCCGAGACCGAGACCACCTCGACCGCGTCGCGCGAGCGCGCCAGCATGGCCAGGGCCAGGGCGTCGTCCACGCCGCAGTCGGTATCGATGTGCACGCGCAACGGCATGGACCCAGCATAGCGCGGCCGGCCGGGCGCCGGGAAGCCGCTCCGCCGTCACGACAACGGGATTTCACCCCGCCTGCGGGCCGCGTGGCCCCAGGATCAGCAGGGCCGGCGGCAGGCAGCAGGCCAGGGCCACGGCGAACAGCCAGGTCGCCGTGCGGAAGGCCTGGAAGGCGCCCACGGCCAGGCGCCGCCGCAGCCATCGGGTCTGGACGCTGAGGTACCAGGCCACCGCCGCCGCCGCGATCGCGCCGCCCGTCAGCCGGGTCGCCGCGACCGGCGAGCCCAGCAGGATCGCCGCCACCGACAGCGACAGGGCGAACGGCGCGGCGCACAGGCATTGCAACTCGAACGGCTCGCGCAGGGTGGCGTGGTCGACCGGACGCCCCTCGCGCCTCAGCGCGCCCGCCGCCATCACCAGCGGGAACAGGCTGAAGGCCAGGGCGCGGAACAGCAGCGGCCCCAGGCCCGGCGCCGCCGCCTCGCCCAACTCGCCCCGCAGCGACAGGTCCAGGACTTGGGCCAGGCCGATGGAGATCAGCAGGAACAGCGGCGGGCTGACCAGGTCTGGCGGCGCGTTGACGGTGTCGCCCCGGTCCACGGGCGTCGGCGTCTCGGCCGGCCACAACAGCACGCGCCAGAGGGTGCGCGGATAGAACAACAGCCCGGTCATCACCTCATAGAGGAGTTCGCCGAGCGTACGAAAGCGAAGGCGTTCCATGACGGTCCCCAGCCTGACGGCCCCGGAACCGAACACTCCAGATTGCGACGTTGGTTAAGACAATCGGGAAAGCCGTGGGGTCGTAATCAGGGAAAACCCTGATTTTTCACGCTCGAGCGGCCGGCCGTCGAATTCTGGGGTCGCACAAACAACAGCCGCCGCGACCGGCCTTTCGGCTGATCGCGGCGGCGATGTCTCTTCAACCCTCTTCCGGCCTCGGGCCGTGTTCTACCGTAAGGGAACGGGTGATTACGCGAACTTGGCGGCGTCCTCGTCGCTGATCTCTTCGTTGGAATAGACGTCCTGGACGTCGTCGTCCTCGTTCAGCGCATCGAGCAGCTTCATCAGGGTGGCCACGGCGTCGCCGGTGACCGGGACCTGGCTCTTGGGGCGCCAGGCGATCTTGGTGTTGGCGGCCGGGCCGAACTTGGCTTCCAGGGCGGCGGCCACGTCGTTGAGATCCTCGAAGGCGGTGTAGACCGTGTGGCCCTCGCCCTCCTCGTCCATGTCCGAGACGACGTCGTCGGCGCCGGCCTCGATGGCGGCTTCCATCATGTCGTCTTCCGAGGCGGCCTTGGCCGGATAGGTGATCTGGCCGACGCGGTCGTAGTTGAAGGTCACCGAGCCGGTGGCCCCCATGTTGCCGCCCATCTTGGTGAAGTAGGAGCGGACATTGGCGGCGGCGCGGTTCTTGTTGTCGGTCAACACCTCGACGATGATCCCGACACCGCCGGCGGCCACGCCTTCGTAGCGGATCTCGGTGTAGTCGGCCGCGTCGCCCATCTGCGACTTCTTGATCGCGCGATCGATGACGTCCTTGGGCAGGCTTTCGGCCTTGGCGTTGTTCACGGCCAGGCGCAGGCGCGGGTTCATGTTCGGGTCGGGCAGGCCCGCCTTGGCCGCCACGGTGATTTCGCGCGACAGCTTGGAGAACAGCTTGGAGCGCGCGGCGTCGGCGCGGCCCTTGCGGTGCATGATGTTCTTGAATTTCGAGTGGCCGGCCATTCGCGGGGCTCTTCTCTGATCTGCGAAGGAAAGGTAGGGCGCGCTTCTAGCGCTTGGAGCCCCATATTGTCATCCTCCAAGCTTAGAAGCCCGTGCTGGAGGACCCGATGACCCCGTCCGATTTCATGTCCGAACAGTTCGACCCGGCTCGCCTCGGGGCGTTCGAGGCGCAGGACCAGGACGAAATCCATGCGGCGGACAAGCCCTCCGCGATGGCGACGGGCGCGGCGGCCGCGGGCGCCCTGTCCACCGGCGCGGCCGCGCTGGGCGGGATGGCCGTCGGCGCGCTGGCGGTGGGGGCGGTCGCGATCGGCGCCCTGGCGATAGGGCGTCTGTCGGTCGGCCGGGCGAGAATCCGACGGCTGGAGATCGACGAGCTGATCGTCGGCCGCGTCATCGAGCGGCGACGCTAGAGCCGGGGACACGCCGCAAGGGCACGTCCCCGGCGGAGCCCTAAGCCACCTTCAGCTCGACATCGA
This sequence comes from Caulobacter sp., assembly GCA_017744495.1. Lineage (GTDB taxonomy): Bacteria > Pseudomonadota > Alphaproteobacteria > Caulobacterales > Caulobacteraceae > Caulobacter. Next base: position 19,374 of record JAGIBE010000237.1, read on the forward strand.
CATTGCCGCGCGTGGCCTTCGAGTAGGGGCACACCGTGTGGGCGGCGTGCAGGAGCTTCTCGGCCGTTTCGCGGTCCAGCTCCGGCGCGTTCAGGGTCAGGCGCACGCCGACGTGGAAGCTCGTGTCGTCCTTGATCAGGTCGACCTCGGCGTCGAGGCTGTGCTCGCCCAGCTTGACGCCTTGGCTGCGCGCCACCAGGCCCAGGGCGCCCAAGAAGCAGGCGCTGTAGCCGGCCGCGAACAATTGCTCGGGATTGGTGCCGTTGCCGTCGCCGCCCATCACCTTGGGATAGGCCAGCTTGACGTCCAGATGGCCGTCGTCGGACTTGGCCGTGCCCTGGCGGCCGCCGACCGCGTGGGCGTGGGCGGTGTAGATGGCGTCAGTCATGGGGAGTGCTCCTGTGGTTGAGGTCGGCGGCGACTGTTGGCTCAAGCCGTGACAGGCGCAAGCGCGGGACGCTTGGAAAATCCGGCTGTCTCGCCCGCGCTTGGCATTCGCGGCGGGCTCTGACATGAAACCGGTCGACGACGACGCGGGCGAAGGATCTCGACACATGCGGACCGGCCTGACGCGCGGCGGACGGGAAATCCACCTCGACGGCGAGGTCTACACCCACACCCTGGCCAGCCTGCACCTGGCCCTGAAGCCGGCCAGCTATTTCGAGATCGGCACCCTGCACGGCGCCACGCTGCGACTGGCGACCTGCCCGGCGGTGGCGGTCGATCCCACCTTCCAGCTGGCGGCGGAACTCGTCGGCGGCCGTCCGAACTGGCGCCTGTTCGAGACCACCAGCGACGCCTTCTTCGCCGAGCACGATCTGAAGGCCCTGCTGGGCGGACCGGTCGGCCTGGCCTTCCTCGACGGCATGCACCAGTTCGACTTCCTGCTGCGTGACTTCATCAACACCGAGCGAGCCTGCGACGGCGCCTCGGTGGTGTTGATGCACGACGGCCTGCCGCGCGACACGGCCATGACCGGCGCGGCCGACGCCACGAGCGCCAGCCGCTTCCCCGGCTACTGGACCGGCGACGTCTGGAAGCTGATCCCGATCCTGCGCCGCTGGCGCCCGGACCTTGCCGTCGCGGGCCTGGACGCCCAGCCCACGGGCCTGATCGCCGTCACGGACCTGGACCCGGACAGCCGCGTCCTCTCGGACAATTACGACGCCATCATCGCCGAATGGACCCCGGTCTCCCTCGCCGCCTACGGCCTGGACCGCCTGTTCGACGAGGCCCAGGTCGTTCCGGCCCGCGACTGGCGCCGCCGCTTCGGCCCCGAGGAAGCGCCGAACGAACCCATCGGCTGGAAGCGCCGATTGCGACACCTGCTGCCGGTATAGACGCCTAAATCGCCGGCACGCTCTCCTTCAGCCGCCCGCCCACGCGGATCGGCTCGACACGGACGGCCAAGCCCGTGCGGTCGTCGGTCTCGACGAAGACGCCGCACACCGTGGCCGGGCCTGAGGCGGGGGTGTAGCGGCCGCCGCTGATCTTGGTGGTGAACCGGCGCAGCGGCTCGTCCTTCTGGTTGCCGATCACGCTGTCGTAGTCGGCGCAGGCGCCGGCGTCGGTCTGGTAGGCGGTGCCGCCGGGCAGGACCTGGGCGTCGGCGGTCGGCACGTGGGTGTGGGTGCCCACCACCAGGCTGGCGCGGCCGTCGCAATAGTGGCCCATGGCCATCTTCTCGGACGTGGCCTCGCAGTGCATGTCGACCACCACCGCGTCGGCCACCTGGCCCAGCGGGGCCTTGTCCAGCTCGCGATCGGCGGCGGCGAACGGGTCGTCCATGGCGTCCATGTGCACCCGGCCCAACAGGTTGACGACGAAGATCGTCCGGCCGCTCTCGGTCTGGAACAGGTGGCTGCCGCGCCCTGGCGCGTCGGACAGGATCGGATAGTTGGCCGGACGGATCAGGCGCGGCTCGCGCACGATGTAGGTCAGGGCCTCGCGCTGGTCCCAGCTGTGGTTGCCCAGCGTCAGGCAGTCGGCCCCTGCCTCGAACAGCTCGCGGGCGGTGTTCTCGGTGATGCCGAAACCCGCGGCGGCGTTCTCGGCGTTGATGATCACGAACTCGAGCCCGAGTTGGCGGCGCAGGGCGGGAAGGTGGTCGGCCAGACCGTCGCGGCCCGACTTGCCCACGACGTCGCCGAAGAAAGCAAAACGCATGAAATCAGTCCTCTCGGACGGCGATATACTCGCTTTCCGTCAGGATGGCGTCCAATCGTTGGTCATGGGGCTCATCGGGCAGGCCGTGTGTCTCCTGGCCCACATAGGCCAGGCCCAGCACGAAGACGTCCTTGCGGGCCCGCAAGGCCTCCAGCGCCCGGTCGTAATAGCCGCCGCCCTGCCCCAGACGCCGCCCTTCGCGGTCGAAGCCCAGCAGGGGCGTGACCATCAGGTCGGGTTCGACGACCGGATGCTCGGGCGTGGGCGCGACCAGGCCGATGGCGTCGCGGACCAGGGGCTCGCCCGGCGTCCAGAGACGGAAGACGATGTGGCCGCCGTGGCCTTCGGGGTCCGCCCCTTCGACGCTGGGCAGGGCCAGGGTCCAACCGGCTTCGGCCAGCCAGTCGGTCAGAGGACCGGTCGGCAATTCCGAACCCAGGCCATGATAGACGGCGGCGACCTTGCCCTTCGGGTCGGGGAAGCGGCGGGTCAGCGGTTCGCGCGCCACGTCCACGACCCGCCAGTCGGCCTCGGGATGCTCGCGGGCCAGTTCCTTGCGGCGGTTGCGAACGAACACGCGCAGGGCGGTCTTGGCGGAAGCGGGATCGAGGGTCATGGCTCTCCTGTGCCACCGGGAGCGACGGGCCGCCAGGGCCTCAGGCGCGGCAGCCAGCGCGGCACGTGGCGACGGAAGGTCTCATAGTCCTCGCCGTAGTCGCCCAGCAGCCGGGGCTCTTCGTAGAATACCACGAACAGGTGCATCGTCAGCCAGGCGGTCGCGCCGTAGGCCAGCAGCACGGTCTGGCCCAGCAGCAGCGCCTGGCCGAGGATCAGGCTCACCACGGCCACGTACATCGGGTTGCGGACGAAGCGGTAGGCGCCGCCCACCACCAGGGCCTTGGTCGGGGCGACCGGCGCGGGCGTGCCCCGGCCCTCCAGGGCGAAGCGGGCGAAAGCCTCCAGCAGCACCGGCGCCGCGGCGAGGATCAGCGCCCCGCCCAGCCAGCGTCCGGCCTCCAGATGGAGCAGCGGCGGCGCGAACCGCCAATGGGTCAGGAGCCAGGGGACCAGTCCCGCCACCACGCCGGGGGCGACGACCAGGAACAGCGCGCTGCCCAGCAGGGGCTTGGCTTTGTCCATGCGGACTCCCGCGCCGAGAGGCTTCAGATCACGAAAGAAGGGGAAGGTGGCGGCGCCATGAAGAACCGTGAAGACGTTTCAATCCACTCGAACCTGTAAGTAACAGGTGGGCTCCGTGTTCCCGCAGCCACGGCCACGGGAGGGAACAGATCCCGATAGAGAGATTAAGGTCCCTGGGATAAGAAATCTTCGACGAGGGCCACAGCTGACCCGCCGTTGGACAAGATAGGCGTTCGAGGGTGTCGGCGCCAGTGGGGCGTTGTCGCAGTCGCCTCAGCCCTTCACCAACTCCGCCATCACCGCCGTCCAGCCGGCGTGAGCCTCCGCCCCGGCCCGCTCAAACGCCGCCCGCAGATGCCGCGTCTGGGCCTCCGTGAGTTCGGCCTCCAGCTTCAGGCCCGAGGGCGTCAGGCGCAGGTTCTTGACGCGGCGATCCTCGACTCCGGCCACGGCGCCGACCAGGCCCATCTCCATCAACTGGCGCAAAGGCGCGTTCAGGGCCTGCTTGCTGACGGCCAGCAGGTCCAGCAGGCCGCGCACCGAAACATCGGGCCGGCGTCCGATGAAATAGAGGATGCGGTGGTGCACACGGCCCAACCCCCGCTTCTCCAGAATGCGGTCAGGACGGTCTGTAAAGCCGCGATAAGCGAAATAGAATTGCTCGATCGCATCACGCAGATCGTTCACCGAGGCATGATCATCCAGGTCAAGCATGTTGACACATTAATCCGTCACGCCTAACCCTGTCGATAGGTCAACACTATTGACGCTATTGGGAGGTCGGCGATGGCGCGGCTGTCGGTGCGGAGTTCGGACATCAGGCCCTCGCCGGTGCGGGAGATGCTCAACGTGTCCCAGCGCCCGGGCATGATCTCGTTCGCCGGCGGCCTGCCCTCGCCCGAGACCTTCGCGGGCCTGGACCTGCCGCCGCCGCCGCGCGACCTGCTGCAATACGGCCCCACCGAGGGCGAGCCGGCCCTGCGCGCCCGCATCGCCGAGGATTTGGCGACGCTCGGCCTGGACACATCGGCCGACCGGGTAATCGTGCTGTCGGGCTCGCAGCAGGGCATCGATCTGACCGCCAAGCTGGTGGTCGATCCGGGCACGACCCTGGCCGTGGAGTCGCCCGCCTATCTGGCGGCCCTGCAGGTGTTCCGCTTCTACGGCGCCCAGTTCGAGATCATCGACCGCGCCTCGCCCGAGACCACTTGGGCCGAAGCGCCTCCGTCGATGGCGTACGTCATTCCGACTTTCCAGAACCCATCTGGCCACTGCTGGACCGCCGACGAGCGCGCCGCCATGGCCGCCGCATGCCTGGCCAATGACGTGATCCTGTTCGAGGACGATCCCTATCGCGACCTGGTCTACGAGCCCTGCGAGCGCCGGCCGGTCTGCGCCGGCATGGCGGGTGGGTCGTGGATCTATCAGGGCTCGTTCTCCAAGACCGTCGCGCCTGGCCTGCGCCTGGGCTACCTGACGGCCTCGCCCGACCTCTTCCCGCTGCTGGTCCAGCTGAAGCAGGCCGCCGACCTGCACACCAACCGGCTGAGCCAGTGGATGGTGCTGCAATATCTGAACGACCCCGGCCGGGCTGAGCGACTGGAGACTGTCGCCGCGCTCTATCGCCGCAAGCGCGACGCCTTCGCCGACGCCCTGACCCGCCACCTGGGCAACCAGGCTTCATGGTCGCTGCCGCCCGGCGGGTTGTTCTTCTGGTTGACCCTGCCGGGGGGGACCGACGTCGAGGATCTGCTGCGGCGCTGCGTCGAGCGCGGCGTGCTGTTCACCCCCGGCAGCCACTTCCTGGCTGAAGGCGGCGCCTCGCCGACCCTCCGCCTGAACTTCAGCCTGGCGGAGCCCGAAGCGGCCGAGCGGGGACTGGCGGTGATCGCGGAAGCGCTACGAACTTCCAGCGTCTCGACTTGAAAGTCGGCGGGCGTCCATATCATCGTGCGCCTCAAGGCTTCGAGGGCGCCGCCCTCGCGAACGAGGACGCCGCATGCCAGACGCCATCGAACAGACGCCCACGGAACCCGACTACGACCGCATGTTGAGGTCGAACCTGGAGCAGGTGTTCAACGAGCGTGACGCCGACAAGCGCCGGGCCGCCATCGACGCGCTGTTCGTGGCCGAGCCGGTGATGTTCGAGCCGGAGGCGGTGGTGACCGGACGCGCGGCGATTGCCGAGGTCGCGGGCCGGCTGCTTGAACAGTTTGGGCCGACGTTCAGCTTCACGCCGTTGGCGCCGGCCGTCGGGCACCACGGCCTGGGCGTCCTCCATTGGCAGGCGGGACCGAAAAACGGACCGGTGGCCGTCACCGGCGCGGACGCCGCGCAGATCGTCGATGGCCGGATCGCCCGACTCTGGGTGCTGCTCAATCCGCCCAAGCCGTAGGCGGCCAAGCGACTACCCCTGGACCAGCGCCTCGATCTTCTCGGACGCCGCGTCCAGCGCCTTGATCGCGCGGACCTCGACGCGGGTCTGTTCGGTCTGCAGGCGGGCCAGCTCGGACTGGGCGTGGGCCAGGCGCAGCTTCAGATCGCTCAGTTCGTCGGCCAGCAGCAGGGCGCCCATCAGGAAGAGGCGCGTCTCGCCCAGCTGGCCGACGTCCTGGCTGACCTGGCGGACCTGACGGTCGAACAGGCGGGCGATCTCCAAGAGGTGGGCTTCCTGCCCGTCCTCGCAGCCGACGGTGTAGGGCCGGCCGTTCACCTGGATGGTCAGTTGGGCCATGGCTCAGGCCTCCCTTTCCGTCACGCCGTCATCAGCGCCGAACAGGTCGCCTTCCTCGGCGTCCTCGTCGTCATAGTCGTCGTGGACGCCTTCGGTGATCAGGCTCTCGTCGCCCAGGGCGGCGCGGATCTCGGCGATGGCGCGACCCAGGGCCTCGGAGGCCTGCTCGCCGGCCTCCTCCAGCGCCTTCTCGCGGGCGCGGGCGGCCTCGAGGTCGAGCGCCAGGCGCGCCGCCTTGGACTCGGCCTCGGCGTCGCCGTCGAACAGCCCCGGCTCGCCCGATCCGGACAGGACGGGACGCGCCGCGCGCTCGGCGGCGATCTTCTGTTCCAGCTGGCTCACGGCGCGCTCAAGGCGGCGCGCGGCCAGTTCGAGGGCGTTACCTTCGCCCGGGGTCATCGGCATCGTCCCAAAATCATGCGTCGCAACATATAGCGCGTCGTCCGCTTGGCCACCCGCCATGGCGACAATTGGGCGATGAAACCGTGCGGATAACAATAGGTCATCCTATGTGAGCGCTCGCGGAGGTTTCTTGGGGTTGACTTCCCCGCCCCGCCCCGCAAAACGCGCTGCAAAATCAAGGTAACGTCGGTCGCATCGGCCGGACGCTCGTTAGGAGAAAGACCTCATGGCCATTCGCGTCGCCATCAACGGCTTCGGCCGGATCGGACGTCTCGTCCTGCGTTCCATCGCCGAGCATGCGCGCCGCGACATCGAGGTCGTCGCCATCAACGACCTGGGCCCGGTCGAGACCAACGCCCACCTGCTGCGCTACGACAGCGTCCACGGCCGCTTCCCGGGCGTCGTCACCTCGGGCGAGGACTGGATCGACGTCGGCCTGGGCAAGATCAAGGTCACGGCCATCCGCAATCCGGAAGAGCTGCCGCACAAGGACCTGAACGTCGACATCGCCTTCGAGTGCACCGGCATCTTCACCGCGCGCGACAAGGCCAGCGCCCACCTGAAGGCCGGCGCCAAGCGCGTGCTGGTCTCGGCCCCCGCCGACGGCGCCGACAAGACCATCGTCTACAAGGTCAACCACGAGACCCTGACCGCCGACGACATCATCGTCTCGAACGGCTCGTGCACCTGCAGCGCCCTGGCCCCGGTGGCCAAGGTGCTGCAGGACCTGACCGGCATCGAGCGTGGCTACATGACCACGATCCACAGCTACACCGGCGACCAGCCGACGCTGGACACCATGCACAAGGACCTCTATCGCGCCCGCGCCGCGGCCCTGAGCATGATCCCCACCTCGACCGGCGCCGCCAAGGCCCTGGGCCTGGTGCTGCCGGCCCTGAAGGGCAAGCTGGACGGCTCGTCGATCCGGGTGCCCACCCCGAACGTCTCGGTCATCGACCTCAAGGTCGTGCCGTCGCGTGACACCACCGTGGACGAGGTCAACGCCGCCCTGCAGGCCGCCGCCGACGGTCCGATGAACGGCGTGCTGTTCACCACCAAGGACCCGCTGGTCTCGCATGACATGAACCACATCGCCGCCAGCTCGACGGCCGCCCTGCCCCAGACCCAGGTCATCGAGGGCAAGCTGGTCCGCGTGCTCAGCTGGTACGACAACGAATGGGGCTTCGCGAGCCGCATGAGCGACACCGCGCTCGAAATGGCGAGGTTCCTCTAAGTCAACCGACCAAGCCCCCGCCCTCCCAGGGCGGGGGTTTTCTTCACCAGACCTCCGGGGATCGATGTCGACCGCCACCGTCCAGCCGCCGTTGAGAGCCTCCTGGCGCGCTCGTGTCTGGACATGGGTGGTGTCGATCGTCCTGACCGTGTCGGCGCTGGGCTGCGCCTTCGGCGGCGTGCTGGAGACATGCCACGCGCTGGGCGGCGCCTACGCCTCCGGCCAGGCCATACCCCCCGTCCAGCTTTGGGGTTCCGGCTTTGCCTACGACCCGCAACCCGTGATGCCGTTCTTCGCCCTCGGCTGGCTCATCGCTTTGGGACTGCACGCCTACGCCTCGCGTCGGCGACGCATGAGCCTTCTCCACATCCTGGTTCCGGCCGGGGTTTTCCTGCTCGGCGCGCTGCTCGCCTTCCGCGGCGCCGACGTCTGCACCTCACTCTGATTGGATAGCGCCATGCCCTTCCGCACCCTCGACACCGCCGATCTCGCCGGCAAGCGCGCCCTGGTCCGGGTGGACTTCAACGTGCCGGTCGACGGCGGGAAGATCACCGACGACACCCGCCTGCGCGCGGCTCTGCCGACCATCCACTACCTGTCGACCCAGGGCGCCAAGGTCATCCTGCTGGCCCACTTCGACCGCCCCAAGGGCAAGGTGGTGCCGGAGATGAGCCTGGGCTTCGTGGCCGAGCCGCTCTCCAAGCTGATCGAGCAGCCGGTGGCCTTCGCCAGCGATTGCGTCGGCCCGGCCGCCGCCACCGTCGTCAACGCCCTGGAGAACGGCGGCGTGGCCTTGCTGGAGAACGTCCGCTTCCACGCCGGCGAGGAGAAGAACGACCCCGCGTTCGCCAAGGCTCTGGCCGCCAACGGCGACCTCTATGTCGATGACGCCTTCAGCGCCGCCCACCGCGCCCACGCCTCGACCGAGGGCCTGGCCCGCATCCTGCCGGCCTATCCGGGCCTTGCCATGCAGCGCGAGCTGGAGGCCCTGGACTCGGCCCTGGGCAATCCGAAGAAGCCCGTGCTGGGCATCGTCGGCGGCTCCAAGGTCTCGACCAAGCTCGACCTGCTCAACAACCTGGTCGCCAAGCTGGACCGCCTGGCCATCGGCGGCGGCATGGCCAACACCTTCCTGTTCGCCCAGGGCCACGACGTCGGCGGCTCGCTCTGCGAGAAGGACCTGGCCGATACCGCCCGCGAGATCATCGCGACGGCGCAGAAGTCGGGCTGCGAGCTGTTGCTGCCGATCGACGTGGTGGTGGCCAAGAAGGTCGCGCCCGGCGTCGACGCCGAGACCCGCGAACTGGGCGAGGTCCAGGCCGACGACCTCATCCTCGACGCCGGCCCCAAGAGCGCCCAGCGTCTTATCGAAGCCATGGAATCGAGCAATACGCTGATCTGGAACGGCCCTTTGGGCGTTTTCGAGGTGCCTCCCTTCGACGAAGCGACGGTTTCGGCGGCAAAACACGCCGCGAAACTCGCCAAAGGGGGTAAGATCGTGGCGGTCGCCGGCGGCGGTGATACCGTGGCGGCCCTGAACCATGCGGGCGTGTCGGGCGATTTCACCTTCGTCTCGACCGCCGGCGGCGCGTTCTTGGAATGGATGGAAGGCAAGACGCTCCCGGGCGTCGCCGCTCTGGAGATCTAGGGAGAAACGGCCTCGGCGCGTCTCAGGAGGGCGCGCCGAAACAAAATACGGACAGCCCGGCGACTTGGGCGGAGGTCCGGAAAACCATGGGCAAAGAGCGCTTCAGCGCCGGGCCCCAAAAACAAGAAACGACCCGATCACTTCAAGCTTGCAGGAGAACACCACGTGGCGAGGATCACGCTAAGACAGTTGCTGGATCATGCGGCGGAGCATGACTATGCGCTGCCGGCCTTCAACATCAACAACATGGAACAGGGCCTGGCGATCATGGAGGCGGCGGAAGCCGTGAACTCCCCGGTCATCATCCAGGCGTCGCGCGGCGCGCGCAGCTACGCCAACGACATCATGCTGGCCCGCATGATCGACGCCCTGGCCGAGATCTATCCCAACATCCCGGTGTGCATGCACCAGGACCACGGCAACGGCCCGGCCACCTGCGCCACGGCGATCCAGTACGGCTTCACCTCGGTGATGATGGACGGCTCGCTGATGGAAGACGCCAAGACCCCCGCCACCTACGAATACAATGTCGAGGTCACCCGCAAGGTGGTCGAGATGGCCCACGCCTGCGGCGTCTCGGTCGAGGGCGAGCTGGGCGTGCTGGGTTCGCTTGAGAGCGGCATGGGCGAGGCCGAGGACGGCCACGGCTTCGAAGGCGTGCTGAGCCATGACGAGCTGCTGACCGATCCTGACCAGGCGGTCGAGTTCGTCGAGCGCACCGGCGTCGACGCCCTGGCCATCGCCATGGGCACCAGCCACGGCGCCTACAAGTTCACGCGCAAGCCGGACGGCGACGTCCTGGCCATGAACGTGATCGAGGAGATCCACCAGCGCCTGCCCAACACCCACCTGGTGATGCACGGCTCCTCGTCGGTTCCCCAGGAACTGCAGGACATCATCAACCAGTACGGCGGCGCCATTCCCCAGACCTGGGGCGTGCCGGTCGAGGAGATCCAGCGCGGCATCAAGCACGGCGTGCGCAAGGTCAATGTCGACACCGACAACCGCCTGGCCATTACCGGCGCGATCCGCAAGATCCTGACCGAGAAGCCGCACGAGTTCGACCCGCGCGCCTATCTCAAGCCTGCCAAGGAAGCCATGCGCCAGGTCTGCCAGGACCGCTTCGTGCAGTTCGGCTCGGCCGGCCACGCCGACAAGATCAAGCCGCTGTCCACCGCGACCATGGCCAAGCGCTACGTGTCCGGCGAACTGAACGCCAAGTTCGGCGCGGCGGCCAAGAAGGCTGCGGCGGAATAAGCGCCAACACCTTCAAGACGACCAAGGCCTCCCAGGGCGACCTGGGAGGCCTTTTTCATTCGGCCTCAATCGTGCTCCACCGGCGTCAGCCGCGCCGGTTCGCCGTGCCGCGCGACCAGGCGCATCGGCCGGCCACGCACCCAAAGCCTATCGACCTCGATCGCCTCCCAGCCGGCGGGCAGGACAACCGGCGCCCTGGACCAGGTTTCGGGCTCGTCCTCGCCGGGCTCCAAACGGGGAAAGCCCAGCAGCAGGCTCGACAGGAAGCCGCCCATGTTGGCGAAGAACGGTCCGGCCATGGGCTGCTCCGGGAACCGGTCGGGCCGATATTCGAGGATCTGGGCGAAGCGGCCGGTCTCGAACTTGGCGTAGCCCTCGTCCAACAGCCTGAGCGCCAGGTTGCGGTCGCCGGTCCGGGCCGCCCACGCGCCGTAGAGGGCCGACAGCATCGGGCTGCCGATATAGGCGTCGGCCTGGTCGAGATAGAACCGCAGGGTGGCCTGCTCGTCCTCGGGGTCGAGGCGGAAGTTGAACGGCCACAGGCCCATCAGCGGATCCGGCGTCGCGCCCTTCTCCTCGGTCTTGCGATAGCCGTCGTGCGAGACGACCATCCCGTCGCGCCGGGGCAGGGCCATGCCCTCGGCGATTTCCCGCCAGCGGGGATCGACCGACCGGCCCAGCCGTTCGCCGATCCGGATCGCGTCGGTCAGCACCACCACGGCGGCCATATTGGTGAAGGCGGCGTTGTCGACCGGCTGCTCGCGCTCGGCGATGCCCATGGAGGCGCGGATCTCGTAGCCCTCGGCGGTGCGATGGACGCGCGAGGCGATCCAGTCGGCGACGGCGGACAGCACCGGCCAGGCCTTCTCCAGCCGGAACTCGCCCGCCCCCGTCGCGTCGGCGAACAGGGCGAAGGCGCGGGCCACATCCAGCGACACATGGTCCTCGTGCCAGGCCGCTGTGCCCGGCAAGGGCGCGGCCTCCTCGCCTCGCGACGGCGAGCTCTCCCAAGGGAACTGGGCGCCGGCCCGCCCCATCAGCCTGGCGTTGGTCCGCGCGGAGTCCAGATGGCGGAAGCGGTAGTCCAGCAACGCCTGAGCGGCCTGCGGCTGGATCAAGGTCAGGACTGGGACCGCGAAGGCCTCGATGTCCCACATCACGTGACCATAGTAGTAGTGATAGTCGTGCCAGGTGGCCAAGCCGAAGATCGAGGTCGAACCGGTCGACGAGGCGTGGGCCGAGGTGTTGAGATAGAAGAAGGCCGCGTCGGCCAGGGCCTGCCAACGCTCGTCGGCCCCGACCAGCCGTATTCGCCCCTTCCACAGCTCGTCCCAGGCCGCACGGTTCTCGGCGCGGATGACGTCGAAGCCGTCGTGCTGGGCCTTGGCCGCCATCCGCGCCGCCTGGTCGTCGGGCCGGCTGTGCACGATGCTGGGCGCCAGGCTGGTGATCTGGCGCAGGCGATAGGACGACCGCGCGTCGGCGCGGAAGACGTAGGTGGTGACCAGGCCCTTGCCGTCCAAGGCCGGACGCTCGGGCTCGACCTCCGCCGTCGCGCCGCCCGTGAGTTCGGTGAAATAGGCCAGGCCCACCTGACCCAGAGCTCCGGCCGACTCCCAGAGCAGGGATCCGTCGATCGTCGCCTGCGCCTCGCCCGGCGTGCCGCGCAGGAACCTCAAGGCCCGGCCCGACGCCTCGGCGATCGCCAGGCCGGCGCGGACGCTCAGTTCGCAGGGGCCGTCGATCTCCAGCGTGATCTCCTGGCAGACCAGGGTCGGATCCTCGCGGCTGGCGAAGGTCAGCACCGTGCAGGCCAGGCGTCGCCCGCCCGCCTGGAACACGAACCGGCTGGTCAGTTCACCGCTGGCGAAGTCGTAGGCCTGCTCCAGGTCGCCCACCCGGTCCGGCAGGTCCGACAGCCAGGCGCCGTCGATGGCGAGGTCGCCGACCAGGGGATAGGGCGCCGGCGCCGCCGCCTCGATCCGCCGCTCCGGGTCCTCTCCGGCATAGCCGCTGACGATCGCCATGCCGGCCTGCAGCGGCTGGCGCCGCACGCGCAGGCCGATCAGTCCGTTGCAGACATAGGCGGGCAGGTCACGGTCGCCGGCGTCGGTGACGGGGGGCGGACTGATGGGAGGGGACACGACGGGCTCCGGCTGCACCGGTCCACGCATATCGGCCGGCGAAGGCCAAACACGCCGCGGCGCCGAAGGTTCGCGAGCATGTCGAATGCGATGCGACGCCGTCCGTTTCGGTGTCTATCCCTTGGGAGGATAGGCGTGCGCGCCGCCGTTCGGGTCCTCGACCTGGCCCTCCACGGCCAGGTAGTCCGGGCCGATCGGGACCTTGCCGTGGCCGTCGGGGATGTCGAGCACGTAGGTCGGCTGGCAGAGCCCTGAGAACCGGCCGCGGATGGCGCGCATCAGGGCGCGGCCTTCCTCCACCGTGGTGCGAAGGTGGGCGGTGCCGGGGGCGTGGTCGCCGTGGTGCAGGTAGTAGGGCCGGATGCGGGTCTCGACGAAGCCGCGCATCAGGGCGCCCAGCGCCTCGGGATCGTCGTTGACGCCCTTCAGCAGCACCGTCTGGCTCAGCATCGGCACGCCGGCGTCGATGATCCGAGCGCAGGCGGCCCGCGCCGCCGGGGTCAGCTCGCGGACGTGGTTGGCGTGCAGGGCCACATAGACCGTCTTACCGCTGGCCTTGAGCGCCGCCACGACCTCGTCGGTCACGGCTTCCGGATCGACGGCCGGGATGCGGGTGTGGAAGCGCACGACCTTCACGTGATCAATCTTCGCGAGCCGCTCGGACAGGTCCCGCAGCCGGCGGGCCGACAGCACCAGCGGGTCGCCGCCGGTGACGATCACCTCCCAGATCTCCGGCCGGCCGGCGATATAGGCGAAGGCGGCGTCCAGTTGTTCGGGCGTCAGGTTCGAGGCGCCGTCCGGCCCCACCACCTCGCGGCGGAAGCAGAACCGGCAATAGACCGCGCAAGTGTGGGTGGGCTTCAGCAGCACGCGGTCGGGATAGCGGTGGACGATCCCCTCGACCGGGCTGTGGACCGCGTCGCCGATCGGGTCGGCGACCTCGCCGGGGTTCTCCAGCAGTTCGGCCTCGCCGGGCAGGAACTGGCGGGCGATCGGATCGCTCTCGTTGGCCGGGTCGATCAGCTCGGCCATGGCGGGAGTGATCGCCACCGCGTAGCGCGCCGCCACCGCCTCCAGGGCGGGCAGGCGCTCGGGCGCGACCAAACCGGCTTCGGCCAGGGCGGCGG
>JAGIBE010000238.1 GCA_017744495.1 Caulobacter sp.
CCTGTCCGACGGTCGAGACCGTGGACCGGACGCGGGGCTAGGACCCTAAGCCCGCACCACACCGTGCAGCGCTTTCAGCGTCTTCAGCAACCCCGCCGCATCGCTGAGCGGCAGGCAGCTGGGGCCGTCGCACAGGGCCTTGTCGGGATCGGTGTGGAATTCCAGGAACACGCCGTCGGCGCCGGCGGCCACCGCGGCCTTGGCGATGATCGGCACGCCCTCGCGTCGGCCGCCGGTCGAGCCGCCCGCGGTGCGTGGGTCGGCGCCCGGCAGCTGAACGGCGTGGGTGGCGTCGATGGTCACCGGCACGCCCAGGGTCTGCATCTGCTGCACGCCCAGCATGTCGACCACCAGGTTGTTGTAGCCGAACGACGAGCCGCGCTCGCACAGCACGATCTGCAGGTCCGGCGCGGCCTCGCGGGCCTTGTGGATGATGTTCTTGCAGTCCCAGGGGGCGATGAACTGGGCCTTCTTGACGTGCAGCCAGCCGCCCTGGGCGGCCGTGGCGCGCGAGGCGGCGACGATCAGGTCGGTCTGGCGGCACAGGAAGGCGGGGATCTGCACCAGATCGGCCACGGCGGCGACCGGCTCGGCCTGGTCGACCTCATGGATGTCGGTGGCGATCGGCACGTCCAGCTTGGCCTTCACCTCCGCCAGCATGGCCAGGCCGTCCTTCAGGCCCGGGCCGCGGTAGCTGGTGATCGACGAGCGGTTGGCCTTGTCGAAGCTGGCCTTGAACACATAGGGCAGGCCCAGCTCGGCGGTGATCGCCTTCAACTCGCGCCCGACCTCCAGGGCCAGGTCCAGGTTCTCCAGCACATTCAGGCCGGCGATCACGGCCAGCGGCTGGCCGGCGCCCATCGAGATGTTCCAGCGCTTGAGGGTGACGACGGACATGGCGGGATTCCTGGGGAGATGATTTGGACGTGCTTATGCCTTAAGCGCGGCGACCGCGTCGAGCGTCGCGGCGGTCAGGGGCGAGGGCAGGGCGTCCAGCGCGAACCAGCCCCAGTCGGCCAAGGCTTGTGGCTCTTGGATCGCCGGCTCGCCCACGCAGCCGTCGGCCCGGTAGGTGACGGCCACCCAGTGGCTGTCCTCGGCGATCATGTCGGTGACGCACAGCACCGGGCCGGCGACGATGGTGATCCCCAGCTCCTCCAGGATCTCGCGCTTGGCGCAGGCCCGGCCGCTCTCGCCCCAGTCCAGTTTGCCGCCGGGCTGGCCCCAGTGGCCGGCCTCGGGCTGGCGCCGGCGCTGGACCAGCAGGATGCGGCCCTGGTTGTCGAGGATCGCGGCGCCGCAGCCGATGCGGGGGCGGGGAGGAGAGGTATCGTTCACGCAGTGGTCCGGTCACTTGAAGCCTGGCGCGCCGAAGCGCACCTTAGGTGGACATCTGACATAAGGCGTGGCCGATGGCGACCAGTGTGCAGCTCTCCGATGATCTCGAACGCTTCGCACGCGACTGCGTGGAGGCTGGCCGCTACGACACGGTGACAGAAGTCGTCCAATCGGCCCTGCGCCTGATGCGCGACACCGAAGAGCAGCGGGCGGCTTTCAACGCCATGCTGAAGGCTGCAGCGGAGGAAGCGGATCGCGACGGGACCTTCACCGCCGAGGAAATCTTCGCTGAGATCGACGACACGCTCGCGGCCGCTCGGTGAGCCAAGCGGGGTTTTCGCCTCATGCTAGGCGCGATCTGATCGAGGCCGAAGCCTGGATTCGAAGCGATCGTCCCAGCGCGGCGGCCGGCTTTCGCCGCGCTGTGCTTCGAGGCGCTCGCCAGATTTTCGAGCAGCCGAAATGCGGCGTTGAGCGGCTGGAGATCGCGGATCGTCCGCATCGTTTCCTGGTTGTCGGCGGATTTCCCTATCTGCTGGTCTACGACGCCGAACGGCGGCCGCCGCTGATCGTGCGAGTGCTGCACGGCGCACGCGATCTGCCTACCGTGTTGAGCGGTTTGTAGACTCGCCCCCACCGGCCTATATCCCCGTCTCATGACCAACGACGACGTCCTCGACGAATTCCGCGCCGCCGGCGCCCTGCGCGAAGGCCACTTCGTGCTGTCCTCCGGCCTGCACAGCCCTGTCTTCCTGCAGAAGAACCTGGTGTTCATGCGCCCCGAGCGCTGCGCCCGGCTCTGCAAGGCCCTGGCCGAGAAGGTCGTCGCCACCGTCGGCAAGCCCGACGTAGCGGTGTCGCCGGCCGTGGGCGGGATCATCCCGGGCTACGAGACCGCCCGCTGGCTGGACGTCGCCTCGATCTATGTCGAGCGCGAGGGCGGGGCCTTCAAGTTCCGGCGCGGCTTCCACCTGGAGCCCGGCCAGAAGGTCGTGATGGTCGAGGACATCGTCACCACCGGCCTGTCGTCGCGCGAATGCATCGCCGCCATCCAGGCGGCCGGCGGCGACGTGATCGCCGCGGCCTGCATCGTCGACCGTTCAGGCGGCAAGGCCGATGTCGGCGTGCCGCTGGTGGCCCTGGCCAGTCTGGAGGTCCCGGCCTATCCGGCCGACGCCCTGCCGCCGGAGCTGGCGGCGATCCCGATCGAGGACCCGGGCAGCCGGCGGCTGAAGGGCTGACCCGGATGCTGCGGCTCGGCGTCAACATCGACCACGTGGCCACGATCCGCAACGCGCGGGGTTCGAGCTATCCGGAACCGGTGCGGGCCGCCGAACTGGCCCTGGCGGCCGGCGCCGACGGCATCACCGCCCACCTTCGCGAGGACCGTCGCCACATCAGCGACGCCGACATCGCCCTGCTGACCGACCTGTGCCTGAAGCGCGGCAAGCCGCTGAACTTCGAGATGGCGGTCACCGACGAAATGGTCGGCATCGCCCTGCAGGCCCGGCCGCACGCCGCCTGCCTGGTGCCCGAGCGCCGAGAGGAGGTCACCACCGAGGGCGGCCTGGACGTCGTGAAGGGCGCTAACCGCATCGCCGACGCCACCGCCCGCCTGCGCACGGTGGGGGCGCGCGTCTCGCTGTTCATCGAGGCCGACCCGGTCCAGATCCGCGCCTCGGTCGAGGCCGGCGCCCAGGTGGTCGAGCTGCACACCGGCGCCTATTGCGACGCCGCCCGCGAGGGCGACGCCGACAAGGCCGCCGCCATCCTGGAACGTTTAAAGGCCGGCGCCGCCCTCGCCGCCGACCTGGGGCTGGAAGTCCACGCCGGTCACGGCATCGACTACGCCACGGTCAAGCCGATCGCCGCAATCCCGCAGATCGCTGAGCTCAACATCGGCCACTTCCTGATCGGCGAGGCCATCTTCGTGGGCCTGCCCCAGGCCATGCAGCGGATGCGGATCCTGATGGACGCCGCGCGCCTTGAACGCCTGGAGGCGACCGCGTGATCATCGGGATCGGCTCGGACCTGTGCGACATCCGGCGGATCGAGAAGTCCCTCGAGCGCTTCGGCGACCGGTTCACGAACAAGGTCTTCACCGAGATCGAACGCAAGCGGTCCGAGCGCAAGCCCGATCGCGCCTCCAGCTACGCTAAGCGCTTCGCCGCCAAGGAGGCCTGCTCCAAGGCCCTGGGCACGGGGCTGAAGCGCGGAGTTCACCTGGCGGACATGGGCGTGGTCAACCTGCCGTCCGGCAAGCCGACCATGGCCTTGACCGGCGGAGCGGCCGCGCGCCTGGCTGCGATGGTGCCCGAGGGGATGACGCCGGTGATCCACCTGTCCCTGACTGACGACCATCCCTACGCCCAGGCCTTCGTGATCATCGAGGCGGTCTGACCGGCCCCCGCCTTGCACCGCCGATTCCAGAGCGCCTCAAACGGCGCCGTTCTGGGACGGGGAAGCCACATGGCGATATGGAGCGATATCGAAGGCAAGCCGGCTCGAGTCACGCGTCGCGCGCGTCACCTGATGCCCTGGCAGCAGAGGCCGTTCGCGTGGCTGCTGGTCGGCTGGGGCTTTTTCGCGCTGGTGTTGGCGGCGGTGTTCGCCACAATTTAAACCCGTATTCCACGGTCAAGCTGGCGAGGAGCGCCGCGTCACGCGTTGCCGCCATGAAGGCGAGTTAACGGGCGCCACGCTTGCCCCCGTCGTAAACCCCGTCTAGCTAGGCGCTTCGGGTCCGCCCCGCAGCCCATTCCGTCGAGAGCCCTACCGCGCATGACCGAAGCCGCCGACACCGAAACGCCCGACGAAAAGGCCGGGGCGGTCAAGGAATTCATCGAGATCGTCAAGACGGTCGCCTACGCCCTGGGCATCGCCCTGGTGCTGCGGGTGCTGCTGTTCCAGCCGTTCACGATCCCGTCGGCGTCGATGGAGCCAAACCTCTACCAGGGCGACTACATCATCGTCAGCAAGTACAGCTACGGCTGGTCCAAGCACTCGATCCCGTTCAGCCCGCCGCTGTTCAGCGGCCGCATCCTGGGCCACGCGCCCCGGCGCGGCGACATCATCGTCTTCAAGCTGCCGCGCGACCCGCACGTCGACTACATCAAGCGCCTGATCGGCCTGCCCGGCGACAAGGTTCAGGTGCGCGAAGGCGTGGTTTACATCAACGGCAAGGCCCTTGCGCGCAAGGAGCTGCCCTCGGCCCTGGTCGACACCGGCTACGGCACCATCCGCGCCGGCCGCTTCGAGGAGACCAATCCCGAAGGCCGCAAGTACGCCACCCAGGACTACGGCCCCGACAGCGAAGCCGACAACACCGGCGTCTATACCGTGCCCGAGAACTGCTACTTCTTCATGGGCGACAACCGCGACAACTCGCTGGACAGCCGCTTCGATCCCGGGATCTCGGCCTTCAAGACGGGTTCGGGCACATGCAAGTGGGACTTCGCCAACGACCAGTACATCGGCATGCAGGAAGGCGTCGGCTTCGTGCCGGCCGAGAACCTGGTGGGCCGAGCCCAGCTGATCCTGCTGTCGTGGAACGCCGACGCGCATCTGTTCAAGCCGTGGACCTGGTTCCTGGACGCTCGTCCGAGCCGCTTCTTCCGCGTCCTCAAGTGACCGCCAAATGACGATCGATAGACGCGCCGTCGCCGTCGGCGACCTGGAGCGCCGGATCGGTCACACGTTCCAGGACCGTCAGCTGCTGGAGCTGGCCCTGACCCACGCCAGCGTGGGCGACGGGGCCAAGACCAAGCTCGGCGACAACGAGGTGCTGGAGTTCATCGGCGACCGCGTGCTGGGCCTGCTGGCCGCCGAGGCCCTGGCCGAGCGCTTCCCCAAGGCCAAGGAGGGCGAGCTGGCACCGCGCCTGAACGCCCTGGTCAGCCGCGAGACCTGCGCCCGGGTGTCCCGCGCCGCCAATGTCGGTCCGGCCCTGCGCCTGTCGGCCTCGTCCAGCAAGATCGGCGGCCGCGAGACCGACTCGATCCTGGCCGGCGCCGCCGAGGCCCTGATGGCCGCTTTGTACCGCGATGGCGGGCTGGAAGTCGCGCGGCGGGTGTTCCTCGACCTGTGGGCCGATGAGTTCGAACGCGCCAACCAGGGCAAGCCCCGCGATCCGAAGACCGCGTTGCAGGAATGGGCCCAGGGCAAGGGCAAGCCGCTACCTACCTATCGCGTGCTGGACCGCACCGGCCCCGACCACGCGCCGGTCTTCACCGTCGAGGCGGCCGTGAAGGGCGTCGATCCCGCCATCGCCAAGGGCAAGTCCCGCCAGGACGCCGAAAAGGCCGCCGCCAAGGCGCTGCTGGAGCGGGAAGGGGCGGAGAGTTAGTTTCCCACTGAGGGACGCTTTTTCGGTCCATCGGTGCTACACGCACCCGCAATGACTGAAAACACCTCCCAATCCCCTGCGGGCCAAGACACCCGCGCCGGCTTCGCCGCCATCATCGGCGCTCCGAACGCCGGCAAGTCCACCCTGGTCAACCGCATGGTCGGGGCCAAGGTCTCGATCGTCACCCAGAAGGTCCAGACGACGCGCTTCCCGGTGCGCGGCGTGGCGATCACCGGCAATACCCAGATCGTCCTCGTCGACACCCCCGGCATCTTCACCCCGCGCCGTCGCCTGGACCGCGCCATGGTGCGTTCGGCCTGGGCCGGCGCCGAGGATTCCGAAGTCGTCGTGCATCTGGTCGACGTGCAGGCCGAGCTGGCCGTGCGCGAACGACGCGCCACTCCGGGCGAACACCGCTCCGCCCAGGATGTCCAGACCATCATCGAAGGCATCAAGGCCGCCGGCCGCCAGGTGATCCTGGCGCTCAACAAGATCGATGGCGTCAAGCGCGACACCCTGCTGGCCGTCACCCAGGAGCTGTTCGACACCGGCGCCTATTCCGAGGTCTTCATGATCAGCGCCGCCACCGGCGCGGGCGTCGACGACCTGATGGCCAAGCTGGCCTCGCTGATGCCGGAGAGCCCGTGGCTCTATCCGGAGGACCAGACCGCCGACCTGCCGGCCCGCCTGCTGGCCGCCGAGATCACCCGCGAGAAGATCTATCTGCGCGTCCACGAGGAGCTGCCCTACGCCGCCTCGGTGGAGACGACCGCCTTCCAGGACCGGCCCGACGGCAGCGTGCGCATCGAGCAGACCATCTATGTCGAGCGCGACGGCCAGCGCGCCATCGTCCTGGGCAGGGGCGGCGAGGTGATCAAGTGGATCGGCAAGTCCTCCCGCGAGGAGCTGGAGGACATCCTGGACCGCAAGGTGCACCTGTTCCTGCACGTGAAGGTCAAGGAGAACTGGGCCGAGGAACGCGGCCTGTTCAACGACATGGGTCTGGACTTCGACGTCTAGATTTTAAGCTCCGTCATCCCGGGCCTTGTGCCCGGCGGATGGGGCGAACCGCTGGCGGTTCGCTTGCGCTTCACCTGCGAGCTGAACCAGGGGTCCCGGGCACAAGGCCCGGGATGACGGTTCAAAGGAGGGGCGGCCTGGAAATCCCCCGCCCGAACTCTACCTCTAGGGCTACCCACACAGGAAGCATCGTCCGTGACCAAGCTCGACACCGCCATCACGCCGGCTTCCCCCTCGGTTGATCTCGACGCCTATTTCGCTCGCATCGGCTACGACGGCCCGCGCGAGCCGACGCTCGACGTGCTGCGGGCGCTGCATCAGAAACACCCGGACGCCATCGCCTTCGAGAACGTCGACGTCCTGCTGGGCAAGCCGATCAGCCTGGATCCGGCCGCCATCGACGCCAAGCTGATCACGGCCGGACGCGGCGGCTACTGCTACGAACAGAACGGCCTGTTCAAGCGCGTGCTGACCGCCCTGGGCTTCGAGGTGAGCGGCCTGATGGCGCGGGTGTTGTGGATGGTCCCCGAAGGCGCGCCGCCGCGTCCCCGCTCGCACATGGTGCTGGGCGTGCGGGTCCCCGGCGACGACACGGTCTGGCTGGCCGACGTCGGCTTCGGCGGTTGCGTGCTGACCGCGCCGCTGCGGCTGTTCTCCGACGAGGTCCAGGCCACGCCCAACGGCGACTTCCGCATCCTTCCATTCGACGAGCTGGGCGGCGAGCGTCAGGTGCAGGCGAACCTGTCGGGCCGTTGGGCGGCGACCTACCAGGTGGCCCCCAGCGGCCAGTGGGCCGATCAGGACTACGAGCAGGCCAACTTCTACACCTACGCCCACCCCAGCTCGCACTTCACCTGGAGCCTGACGGTGGGCCGGGTGACGCCGGACGCCCGCTACGCCCTGAAGAACAACCGCCTGACTCACCGCGACGCCGCCGGCGCCCTGGTCGAACAGCGCGACCTCTCGGCCGACGAGCTGGAGGCGACCCTGCGCGACGTGATCGGCCTTCCGGTCCAGCCCGATTGGCGGCCGCTGATCGAGAAGATCGTGGGCTGGGGTACGCCGGCCTAGGAACAGGCCTCGCATGGCGTGGCGGCCGGGACCTTGCGCTCGCGCCGCGCGGCTAAGACCAGACCCACGCCCAGCAGGGCGGTCAGGCCGGCATAGGCCGAGGCGCTGACAGGTCCCAGGCCGTCCACCAGCACCCCGCCGAACACCGCGCCCATGGCGATCGCCACCTGGAAGGTCGAGGTCAGCAGGCCGCCCGCGAGCTCCGCCTGGTCGGCGGCTTCTGACGTGGCCCACGACTGGAAGCCGACAGGCAACATGGCGAAGGCGAATCCCCAGACCGTCAGGGCGGCCGCCGCGACCAGCGGCCAGGCGCCCAAGGTGACGACGGCAAGTGCGGCGACGGCCACCAGGCTCGCTCCGCCCAGCACGGCCAGGCGAGGATCGCGCTCGGCCAGGAAGGCGCCGGCGAAGTTGCCGAAGAAGCCGGCGACCCCGAAGGCCAGCAGCACCAGCGAGATCGCGCCGACCTGCAGATGCGTGACCTGCTCCAGCACCGGCCGGACATAGGTGAAGCCCGCGAAATGGCCGGAGATCACCAGCAGCACGCCGATCAGCGCGATCGCGACGCTGGGGCGGCGGGCCACCTCCAGCAGGCCGCGCAGGCGCGGCGGGACGGTCGGGGCCAATCTCGGCAGGGTCAGCGCCTGGGCCAGGAGGGCCAGCCCTCCCACCACGCCGGCGATCACGAACGCCGCCCGCCAGCCCAGGGTGTCGCTGACATAGGCGCCGACCGGCGCGGCCGAGACCGTGGCCACCGACACGCCGGTGAAGACGATCGACATGGCGCGCGGCAACGCCTTGGCCGGGACCAGCCGCATGGCCAGGGCCGCGGCCATCGACCAGAAGCCCCCCAGGCTGGCGCCCAGCAGGATCCGGGCGGCCAAAAGGGTCGGCAGGTTGGCGGCGAAGACCGTCAGCAGGTTCGAGGCGCAGAGCAGCGCCATCAGGCCCAGCATGACCAGCCGCCGATCGAGGCGTCCGGTCACCACCGGCGTCAGCGGCGCGGCGATCGCACCGACCACGGCGGTGGCGGTGACCGCCTGCCCCGCCGCGCCGACGCTGACGCTGAGATCGGCCGCCAGGGGCGTCAGGACGCTGGCCGGCAGGAATTCCGAGGTCACCAGGGCGAACACGCCCAGTGTCAGGGCCCCGATCGCGGTCCAAGCCGCCGGGGGCTCGGGAGCGCTGATCGGGCTCGTGGCGTCTTGCGTGGGGCGAGCGATGGTCGAACCGTCCATGGCGATCTCCGGCGGCCGCCCGTCGGGGCGGTTGAAGCAACTTCGGGTCGCTGAGATAGGAGGGCGCCGAGCCGCTCGCCCGGCGCCGCGACGCCAATTTTCCCCGGCGCGCGTCCAGCATTTCTGGATGGCCGCGCACGTGGCCTCGCTCGCAGCAGCGATGCTCAAGTCAGGGTTCAGGGATTCGAATAGGGGCTTGGCGCTCTTCTCCAAATCCCGACGGCGCCCGCGCGACTTTCGGCTCGGCGCCGCGCCCGCGACGTCGTATGGAGAGTCCATGTTTTGTTCCGTGACCGAAGCCGCCTGATGGAGTGGGAAGACGAGGCCTTCGTGCTGTCGGCGCGCGCCCATGGCGAAACCGGCGCGATCGTCGAGCTGCTGACCCAGGACCGGGGCAAGTTCGCGGCCCACGTCTCGGGCGCGGCCTCGCGGCGGATGAAACCGTTCCTGCAGGCCGGCGCCAAGGTCATCGTCCACTACCGCGCCCGGATGAGCGACCAGCTG
This sequence comes from Caulobacter sp., assembly GCA_017744495.1. Taxonomy (GTDB): domain Bacteria; phylum Pseudomonadota; class Alphaproteobacteria; order Caulobacterales; family Caulobacteraceae; genus Caulobacter. The sequence continues at coordinate 9,517 of JAGIBE010000238.1, forward strand.
GGTTCGGCCAATCTGGAGCCGATCGGCGAGGGGCCGGCCTCGCTGTTCGACGAGCCTCTGGCGCTGTCGGGGCTGTCGGCCGCCGCCTCCGTCGCCGCCGGGGCCCTGCCGGAGCGCGAGGCCCATCCGGGCGCCTTCCACGCGATGGAGGCCCTGATCGCCGCCCTGGCGATCCCGGAGATCTGGCCGGCCGTCTATGTGCGCTTCGAGGCCGGGCTGCTGCAGGATCTGGGCTTCGGCCTGGACCTGTCGAAATGCGCCGCCACCGGCGCGCTGGACGATCTGATCTATGTCAGCCCACGCACCGGCCGCGCGGTGAGCCGCGAAGCCGGGGGGCCCTATCATGACAAGCTTCTGCCCCTGCCGCCGTTCATGCTGTCGGCTCAAGGCGGCCTGGCCGAGGGCGACGTCCGCGCCGGCCTCGACATCACCGGCCACTTCCTCGAGCAGTTCGTGTTCGGCCCCCTGAACCGCCCGCTGCCGCCCGCTCGCGTCTGGCTGCTGGACCGGCTGGGCGAGGCGGGGAGGTTGTAGGCGGGTCGAACCGTCACAAAGCCTGGCTATCGGGACTCGAAGTTTCGGAGTCCCGCCTCATGTCGCTCGTCCTTGATCGCTACGCCCTGAACCGCCGCCGGCTGCTGAAGAGCTTCGGCGCCTCGGCCGTCACCGCCCTGTCAATCCCGCTGGTCACCGGCCAGGCTCTGGCGCAGCCGGTGTTCGCCCAGTACCCGTTCCAGCTGGGCGTGGCCTCGGGCGACCCGTGGCCGGACGGCTTCGTGATCTGGACCCGCCTGGCGCCCGAGCCGTTCGAGATCGGTTACGGCATGCCTACGGCCCCGGTCGCCGTGGACTGGGAAGTGGCGACCGACCGGGGCTTCAAGACCGTTGTCGCCAAGGGGACCACGGTGGCGCCGCCCGAGCTGGGCCATAGCGTCCACGTCGAAGTCTCGGGCCTCGAGCCCGGCCGCGACTACTGGTACCGCTTCGTGGCGGGCAAGGAGCGCAGCCTGACGGGCCGGGCCCGCACCGCCCCGGCCGCCGGCGCCGCCTTGGATCGCGCCCGCTTCGCTGTCGTCGGCTGTCAGCACTACGAGGCCGGCTGGTACACCGCCTATCGCAAGATGGTCCAGGACGCGCCCGACTTCGTCTTCCACTACGGCGACTACATCTACGAGGGCCGCGGCGCCCGGGTCGCCAACGGCGCCGACGGCCCGCGCGAGAACGTCCGCCAGCACTTCGGCGGCGAGATCTACAGCCTGGACGACTACCGTCGCCGCTACGCCCAGTACAAGATGGACGCCGACCTGCAGGCCGCCCACGCCGCCGCGCCGTGGTTCGTGGTCTGGGACGACCACGAGACCGACAACAACTGGGTCGGCGACATCGATCAGGACAACACCGACCCCAAGCTGTTCAACCTGCGCCGCCAGGCCGCCGCCCAGGCCTATTACGAGGCCATGCCGCTGCGGGCCGCGTCTTTCCCGGCCGGGACCTCGATCCAGATCTATCGCCGCGCCGCCTGGGGCAGGCTGCTGGAGCTGAACCTGCTGGACACCCGCCAGTTCCGCACCGACCAGCCGTGCGGCGACAAGCAGGTCGTCTGCGCCACCCTCGACCGTCCTGACGCCGAGGTGATGGGCCTCCGCCAAGAGAAGTGGCTGGTCGACGGCCTGACCGCCTCGAAGGCGACCTGGAACGTCCTGGCCCAGCAGGTGATGATGATGGACCTGGACCGCGATCCGGGGCCGGACGTCGTGGTCAACCCCGACAGCTGGGCCGGCTACCGCACCCCGCGCAACCGCCTGCTCAAGCAGATCCGCGACCGCAGGATCGCCAACGCCGTGGTGCTGACCGGCGACGAGCACCAGCACTTCGCCGGCGAGCTCTTCCTGGATGGCGCCCATCCGGAGGGGCGGCCAATCGCCACCGAATTCGTCACCACCTCGATCACCTCGGGCGGCGACGGCGTCGACCAGACCGAGGCCTACGCCAAGATCCAGGCCGCCAACCCGCAGCTGAAGTTCAACAACAGCCAGCGCGGCTATTCCATCTGCGACGTGACACCCCAGCGCTGGGTCACGGAGTTCAAGGTGCTCGACGCCGTCACTCGCCGCGACGGGGTCCTGTCGACGCGCAAGAAGATGGCGATCGAGGCGGGCGATCCGCGCCTCGTGGAGGCGTAAGGGGAGGGAAGGGGAACAAAAGGCGCTCGGAGGGAGGATTTGCCGCGCGGGATTGGCTAATGTGACGGCCACGCGTAACGAATCTCCCCGATGAACAAACCAGTCCTACCTCCCCCCGGCGGCCCGGAAGACGGTCGCATCCTCGATGAGCCGCTGAGCGAGGCGCTATCGAAGCGCTACTTGGCCTACGCCCTGTCGACGATCGGCTCGCGGGCGCTGCCCGACGTGCGCGACGGTCTGAAGCCCGTGCACCGTCGCGTGCTGCACGCGATGAACAACATGCGCCTCAACCCCGAAGGCGCCGCGCGCAAGTGCGCCAAGGTGGTCGGCGAGGTGATGGGTAACTTCCACCCTCACGGCGACCAGTCGATCTACGACGCCCTGGTCCGCCTGGCCCAGGACTTCGCCCAGCGGGTGCCGCTGGTCGACGGCCAGGGCAACTTCGGCAACATCGACGGCGATAACCCCGCCGCCATGCGCTACACTGAGTGCAAGATGACGCCGGCGGCCATGCTGCTGCTGGACGGCATCGACGAGAACGCGGTCGACTTCAAGCCGTCCTACGACGGCCAGGACGAGGAGCCGGTGGTCCTGCCGTCGGGCTTCCCGAACCTGCTGGCCAACGGCAGCTCGGGCATCGCCGTGGGCATGGCCACTTCGATCCCGCCGCACAATCCCGCCGAACTGATCGACGCCTGCCTGCTGCTGCTGAGCAATCCCGACGCCACCACGGCCGAGATCCTGGAGCGCGTGCCGGGGCCGGACTTCCCGACCGGCGGCGTGATTGTCGAATCCCGCGAGAGCCTGCTGGAGACCTACGAGACCGGTCGCGGCGGCGTGCGAACCCGCGCCCGCTGGGAGAAGGAAGACACCGGCCGCGGCACCTACCAGATCGTCGTCACCGAGATCCCGTATCAGGTGAAGAAGTCCGACCTGGTCGAGCAGCTGGCCGACCTGATCGACAGCAAGAAGGCCGCCCTGCTGGGCGACGTGCGCGACGAGAGCGCCGAGGACATCCGCCTGGTCCTCGAGCCCAAGTCCAAGAACGTCGAGCCCGAAGTGCTGATGGAGAGCCTGTTCAAGCTCTCCGCGCTGGAAAGCCGCTTCCCGGTCAACATCAACGTGCTGGACGCCAAGGGCACGCCGGGCGTGATGGGCATCAAGTCGGCCCTGATGGCGTTCCTCGCCCACCGCCGCGAGGTGCTGACCCGTCGGGCCCGCCACCGCCTGGCCAAGATCGAGGCCCGTCTGCACATCCTGGACGGCCTGCTGATCGCCTACCTCAATCTGGACGAGGTGATCCGCATCGTCCGTTACGAGGACGAGCCCAAGGCCAAGCTGATCGCGGCCTTCGCCCTCTCGGAGATCCAGGCCGACGCCATCCTCAACACCCGCCTGCGCCAACTGGCCAAGCTGGAGGAGATGGAGATCCGCCGCGAGCACGCCGAGCTGGTGGAAGAGCGCGACGGCATCATGGCCATGCTGGCCAGCGACAAGAAGCAGTGGGACCTGGTCGGCACGGGCTTGCGCCAGGTGCGCGCCGTGCTGGTCAAGATCAGCCACCCGCACGACAAGCCGCGCCCCACGGGCGTGATCGGCCGCTCGATCTTCGAGGACGCCCCGGTGGTCGACGCCGAGGCCGCCCTGGAGGCGATGGTCGTCCGCGAGGCGATCACCGTGATCCTGTCGGACCGCGGCTGGATCCGCGCCGCCAAGGGCAAGATCGAGGACCCGTCGGAGCTGAAGTTCAAGGAAGGCGACAAGCTGGGCTTCCTGGCCGCCGCCGAGACGACCGACAAGCTCTTGCTGTTCACCAGCGACGGGCGGTTCTTCACGATAAGCTGCGCCAACCTGCCGTCGGCGCGCGGTCACGGCGAACCCGTGCGGATGATGATCGACCTCGACGATAAGGTGAAGATCATCGACATGTTCCCGTTCAAGGCGGGCCGCAAGCGCTTCATCGCCTCCAAGCAGGGCTACGGCTTCCTGCTGCCCGAGGAGGAGACCCTGGCGAACCGCAAGGCGGGCAAGCAGGTCTTGACGGTCGATGCGGCGGGCGCGGCCTTCTGCCTGGAGGTCGTGGGCGACCAGGTCGCGGTGATCGGCGACAACGGCAAGATCCTGATCTTCCCGCTGGAGGAGCTGCCGGAAATGCCGCGCGGCAAGGGCGTGAAGCTGCAGGCCTACCGTGAGGGCGGTCTGAGGGACGCCATCTCGTTCAACACCGAGACGGGGGCTTTCTGGATCGATTCCGCCGGTCGCCGGCGCGAGTGGACCGAGTGGAAGGACTGGATCGGCCGCCGGGCCGGGGCCGGAAAGCTGGCGCCGAAGGGCTTCCCGACCTCCAAGCGGTTCCGGCCGAAATAGGGTGAGCATGGTCCGGCCTCTCCTGCGCAAGACCGCGGGCGCCCTGGCGGCGCTGCTCGGCCTGAGCGCGGCGGGCTCGGCCCTTGCCGCGTCTCCGCTGCCCCTGGCGCCCAAGCCGGAGGCGGCGGGCTTCTCGGCCGAGAAGCTGCGCCGACTGGACGAGACGATGCAGGCCCTGGTCGACCAGGGCCAGATCGCTGGCGGCGTCACCGTGCTGGGCCGTCACGGCCGGGTGGTGTCGCTGAAGACCTTCGGCAAGCGCAGCCTGGAGACCGGCGAGCCGATGCCGGCCGACGCCATCTTCCGCATCCGCTCGGAGACCAAGGCGGTCACCGGGGTGGCGATGCTGATCCTCTACCAGGAGGGCCGCTGGCGGCTGGACGATCCGGTCACCGAATATCTGCCGGAGCTGTCCGAGCTGCGCGTGGCCTCGGGCGTCGACGCCGAGGGGCGGCCGATCCTGACCCCGATCAGCCGGCCGCCGACCATGCGCGAGCTGATGACCCACACGGCCGGCTTCGCCTACGGCCTGGCCGATGACCCGGCCAGCCTGGCCGACCAGGCCTATTTCCGCGCCGGCGTCCTGCAGTCCGACAGCCTCGACCATCTGGCCCGCAAGGTGGGCATGCTGCCGATGTACGCCCAGCCGGGGGTGATGTGGCGCTACAGCGTCGCCGCCGACCTGCAGGGGCTGATCGTCGAGCGGCTGTCGGGGCAGACCCTGCCGGTGTTCATGGAAGAGCGGATCTTCCGTCCTCTGAAGATGAAGGACACAGCCTTCTGGGCGCCGCCCGAGAAGCTGCCGCGCCTGGCGGCGCTGTATGACGGCGACCCGGCGACCGGCAGGCTGATCCCAGCCGTCGAAGGGTCGTGGCGCGACGTCACCAGGCCGCCGGCCGCGCCGTCGGGCGGGGGAGGGCTGCTGTCCACCGCGGGCGACTTCGCGCGCTTCGCCCAGATGATCCTGAACGGCGGCGAGCTGGACGGGGTGCGGATCCTGACGTCCGAGAGCGTGGCCCTGATGCGGCTAAACCACCTGCCGCCCAGCTTCCAGGTCACCACCAACGGCACGACGGGGGTGCTGCGGCCCGACCAGAAGCCGTTCCCGTTCAGCGCGGGCCTGGGCTATGGCCTGGACGTCGCGGTGGCGGTCGATCCCCACCTGTCCGGCGCGCCGGTGGGGCCGGGCACGATCAGCTGGGGCGGCAGCGCCGGCACCTGGTTCTGGATCGACCCGGCCAACGACCTGTTCTTCATCGGCATGATCCAGCGCCTGGGCGGCGTAGGCTCGGGTCTCGACGCCACCACCCGCACGGTGGTCTATCAGGCGCTGGAAAAGCCGCCGGTCAAGGAAGCGCGGCTGAACTCTTCTTCGCGCTGAACGTCGCCTTCGAAGATTACAGGCTGTTCACTCTGTGAATACGGCGTCATGAAGCAGACGTAACGAGTATTCGTAGAGCGCCACCGGCATTCTACCCCTCGAAAGCGACGTGGACGGCGTCGCCGAGACAGGGGAGGCCGAGATGGGCCAGTTCATCGCCAAGCTTTCGACGGTCGCCCTGCTGGGCCTAGCGGTCCTTCCGGCTCTGGGCCTGACCCAGGCCGCCCAAGCGGCTTCCCCCGAGCCCGCCGTGCTGGCCCACATCCCGGTCGGCGACCTGGACCTGTCCCGTCCCGATCAGGCCCGCCTGCTGAAGGCCCGGATCGACACCGCCGCCGCCGTGGTCTGCGACGCCCGCATCCAGGCCGAGCGCCTGGACCGCTGGTCGGCCAAGGCGTGCCTGATCGATGTCCGCGACGAGGTCCAGTCCAAGCTGTCGGCTCCGCAACTGCGCGCCCTGCGTTCGGTGGGCGGCTGACCCCGAAATCCTCCCCCCTCCCGGGGAGGTGGCGGGAGCGCCGGGCATGCCCTTGCCCGGCCGTTTTTCCCTCAGAGCGCTCAAACGGCGTCGCATGCTCCCAGCCCCAAAGGGAGACGCCCCGAGGCTCCCGCCGAGTTCTGAAGGGGACGCGCACTCACTCTCCGCCGTTGCGGAGTTCGCGCTGAAGTCGGGGTGAGTGCGTGTCCCCTAAGTCGTCCGCTGAGGTTGGAGTCTGGTCCTGCGCCGCTACGGCCGAAGGAGGGGACACACACTCACCTCGAATTCGGCGGATCAGCCCGCGAGCGCGGCGGAATGAGTGTGCGTCCCCGTCACCGCGGCGGGCAAACTACTGAAACCCCTGTGCTAAATCTTTATTCCCCTCACCCTTACACGGCGGCCGCATGATGGGCTCACCTCGACGCGGGGAAGGGCGCATGGCCAGCGACCGATGCGGCGGCGAGGGGCGATCGAGCGGAGAGCTCAGTCGGCGGTTCTGATCGCTTGAGTTCAGACAGGACCAAACCTCGTGCTTCTGGCCTTGCCGGGCTTGGATGACAGAAACGGTGGAGTTCGAGGGCTGGCGAAAGCAGCAGGCGTGCGGGGTTTACGCACGCGGTCCGGGGATCCCGATGCTGCGGGACCCGTCCGCCGGGGGCGTTCGACGGTAAGGCGTTAAGAGCGCCGCCTGCCGAAGGGCTCTTGGAAAACGATGGCGCGGAGCGAACGGGCTTCGTCGAAACGGTACACACAACACACACTCCGGACGGTGTCCGGCGCTCCGCAGCCCTTTCCATCAACTCGCGGCCGATTAGCGTGGGAGCGCACCCACTTGCCGGATCGCTTCGCGATCGTCTTCCCCCATAGGGGGAAGAGGCATGGAGTGCGCGCCCCCTACGGGGGCGGACAGACGGCGAAGCCGTCAGGTGGAGGCAAGTGGGTGAGCCGCCGAGCTTTCGTTTCCTCGCCCCACCTTCTATATGCACACGCTCCTCGACTCCCCCGGAAGACCCATGGCCCGCATCCTGATCACCTCCGCCCTGCCGTACATCAACGGCATCAAGCACCTGGGCAATCTGGCGGGATCGATGCTGCCGGCCGACGTCTACGCCCGCTTCCAGCGCGCCCGGGGCCACGAGACGCTCTACATCTGCGCCACCGACGAGCACGGCACCCCGGCCGAGCTGGCCGCCGCCGCCGCCGGCCAGGACGTCCAGACCTACTGCGCCGAGCAGCACGTGCTGCAATACGAGGTGGGCGTGAAGTTCGGCCTGTCGTGGGACTGGTTCGGCCGCTCGTCCTCGCCGCAGAACCATCGCCTGACCCAGCATTTCGCGCAGGTGCTGGAGGAGCGCGGCCTGATCGAGGAACGCGTCGACCAGATGGTCTATTCCATCGACGACAAGCGCTTCCTGCCCGACCGCTACATCGAGGGCACCTGCCCGCACTGCGGCTTCGAGAAGGCCCGAGGCGACCAGTGCGACAACTGCGGCAACCTGCTGGACCCCACGGACCTGATCAATCCGTACTCGGTGATCTCGGGGTCGCGGAACCTGGAGGTGCGCGACACCCGCCACCTCTATCTCCTTCAGACCAAGATGGCTGATCGCATCAGGGCCTGGGTCGACAGCCACACCGACTGGCCGCTGCTGGCCAAGTCGATCGCCTACAAGCACCTGGACGAAGGCCTGATCGATCGCGGCATCACCCGCGATTTGTCCTGGGGCGTGCCGGTGACCCAGGGCGAGTTCCCGCGCCCGGGTTTCGAGGACAAGGTCTTCTACGTCTGGTTCGACGCTCCGATCGAGTACATCGCCGCCACCCAGGAATGGGCCGAGTCTCAGCCGGACCGCGACTGGAAGTCGTGGTGGCGCACCGACGAGGGCGCGGACGACGTCCGCTACGTCCAGTTCATGGGCAAGGACAACGTCGCCTTCCACACGGTCAGCTTCCCGGCGACCATCCTGGGCTCGGAAGAGCCGTGGAAGAGCGTCGATATGCTCAAGGCCTTCAACTGGCTGAACTGGTACGGCGGCAAGTTCTCGACCTCGAACAAGCGCGGCGTGTTCATGGACGCGGCTCTTGAGATCCTGCCGCCCGACCTGTGGCGCTGGTACCTGACCTCGAACGCGCCCGAGAGCAGCGATACGGCCTTCACCTGGGAGCAGTTCGCCAGCGCGGTGAACCGCGACCTGGCCGACGTGCTGGGCAACTTCGTCAACCGCATCCTGAAGTTCACCGAGAGCAAGTTCGACGGCGTGATCCCCGAGGGCGGCGCTCCCGGCCCGCTGGAGGAGAAGCTGTTCGCCGACGTCTCGGCCCGCCTGGCCGACCTCGCTGAGCAGATGGACGCCATCGAGGTCCGCAAGAGCGCCCAGGCCCTCCGCGCCCTCTGGGTGGTCGGCAACGAGTACCTGCAGGAAGCCGCGCCGTGGACGGCGATCAAGACCGATCGCGACCGCGCCGCGGTGATCGTCCGCACCGCCCTGAACCTGGCGGCGCTCTACGCCCGCATCTCGGCGCCGTTCATCCCGTTCGCCGCCGAGAAGATCGCCGAGGCCTTCAGCCAGGCCTATCCCGGCGCCTGGCCGACCACCGACGCCGCCGCCGAGCTGTCGACCTTGCCGGTCGGCCTGTCGGTCCGGGCGCCGGAGGTGCTGTTCAAGAAGATCGAGGACGAGCAGATCGCCGAATGGACCGAGCGCTTCGGCGGGGCGGAATAGGGTGACGAACCAGGCGAGGGCAGGGCGCTTATCAGCCCAAACTCGCCTAGGCCTGTTCTATGTCGTCTCCTATCTCGGCACCGGCGTCAGCCTGCCGTTCATCGCCACCTATTTTCGCTCGCGCGGTCTGACCGGGGCCGAGATCGGGCTGATCCTGGCCGTGCCGATGCTGGCGCGGCCGTTCACCGGACCGGTGCTGGCGGTGTGGGCCGACGGCTTCGCGTTGCGCCGGACGCCCTTGGCCCTGCTGGCCTTGGGCGCGGCGGCCGGCTACCTGGCCATGCTTGTCGCGCCGGGCTTCTGGGGGCTGCTGGCCTGCTGGCTGGCGGGCATGACCTGCCTGACCACCCTGACCCCGCTGATCGACGTCCTGACCCTGCGGCGCTCGCGCCTGGACGGCTTCAACTACGGCGTCCCGCGCGGCGCGGGCTCGGCGGCCTTCATCGTCGCCAACCTGGCCATGGGGGCGATCCTGGCGCTCATGGCGCCCAGCGTCATCGTGGCCTGGATCACCACGGCGGCGGTGGGCGTGGCCGTGATCTCGGCGCTCGTCCTGCCCGCCGACCGTGTCCACGAGAACGGCGCGGCTCCCGGCCGCGCCGAACGCTGGAAGGGCCTGGGCGGCCTGCTGCGCGACCGCACCTTCGTGCTGGCCGTGGTCACCGCCGGCCTGATCCAGGGGGCGCACGCCTTCTACTACGGCTTCTCGGCCCTGCTGTGGCGCAAGGAGGGCATCTCGGCCCCGATGATCGGCGTGCTGTGGGGCGTCGGGGTGGCCGTCGAGGTCGGCTTCATGTGGTTCGCCGAGCCCTGGCGGCGCAAGGTCGGGCCCGAGAAGCTGCTGGTGCTGGGCGGGGCGGCGGCCTTGCTGCGCTGGAGCGCCTACGCCTTCACCCCGCCGCTGTGGCTGCTGTTCCCGCTGCAGGCCCTGCACGCCCTGACCTTCGCGGCCAGCTTCATGGCCTCGCTGCGGCTGATCGAGCGCCTGGCCCCGCCGCAGAGCGCCTCGGCCGCCCAAGCGATCAACTCGGCCCTGTCGGCCGGCTTCGTCCTCGGCGTGGGCACCTTGGCCTCAGGGCCGCTGTTCGACGCCTTCGGGCCAAGGGGCTATCTGGCCATGGCCGCAATGGGCGGGTTGGGGTTGGTCGGGGCGGTGATGCTGACGAAACGGGCCAAGCGCTCATGAGGCAGCTGGGGACACGCACAAGCGCCTGTCCCCAGGTCCTAGATTTCGTAGTCGAGCTCGCCTTCCAGCCAGGCGACGATCCGCTCGGCGGCGGCGACCGGGTCCATCTTGGTGGTGTCGATCCGCAGCTCCGGCGTCTCGGGCGCCTCGTAGGGGCTGTCGATGCCGGTGAAGTTCTTCAGCTGGCCCGACCGCGCCTTTTTGTAGAGACCCTTGACGTCCCGCGCCTCGGCCACCGCCAGCGGGGTGTCGACGAAGACTTCGACGAACTCGCCGTCGGCCAGGATCTCGCGCGCCAACCGGCGTTCGGCCCGGAACGGCGAGATGAAGGCGGTCAGCACGATCAGCCCGGCGTCGACCATCAGCTTGGCGAGCTCGGCCACCCGGCGGATGTTCTCGACCCGATCCTCCTCGGTGAAGCCGAGGTCCTTGTTGAGGCCGTGGCGGACATTGTCGCCGTCCAGCAGATAGGTGTGGCGGCCCAGGGCGTGCAGGCGCTTTTCGACCAGGTTGGCGATCGTCGACTTGCCCGCGCCCGACAGGCCGGTCAGCCAGACCACTCGGCCGCGCTGGCCCTTCAACGCCGCCCGCGACGCCTTGCTGACGTCGGTGTGCTGCCAGTGGATGTTGTCGGCTCGCCGCAGGGCGAAGTTCAGCAGGCCCGCCCCGACGGTGCGGTTGCTGATCCGGTCGATCAGGATGAAGCCGCCCAGATCCCGGTTCTTGGCGTAGGGCTCGAACGGAATGGCTTGGTCCAGCGACAGGTTCACCAGGCCGATCTCGTTCAGCTCCAGCTTCTTGGCCGCCAAGTGCTCCAGCGTGTTGACGTTCACCCGGTGCTTGATCTCGGTGACGCTGGCGCCGACCATCCGCGCGCCGATCTTCAGCAGGTAGGACCGGCCGGGCGGCAGAGGATCGTCGTCCATCCAGACCACGGTCGCCTCGAACTGGCCGGCCACGGCGACCGGGTCGTCGGCGGCCACCAGGATGTCGCCGCGGCTGACGTCGATCTCGTCGGCCAAGGTGATCGTCACCGACTGGCCGGCATAGGCTTCCGTCAGGTCGTTCGGCTTGGTGACGATGCGGGCGACGGTGCTCTCGCGGCCCGAAGGCAGGGACTTCACGCGGTCGCCCGGCTTGATCGTGCCCGCCGCGATCTGGCCCGAGAAGCCCCGGAAGTCGAGGTTCGGGCGGTTGACCCACTGCACGGGCATGCGGAACGACTGGCTCCGGAGATCGTCCTCGACCTCGACGCCTTCCAGCCAGTCCATCAGGATCGGGCCGTCGAACCACGGCGACTGCTCGCCGCGCGCGGCGATGTTGTCGCCGCCCAGGCCCGAGATCGGGATCGGGGTGAAGGTCTCCAGGCCGATCTGGTCGGCGAAGGCGCGATAGTCGGCGACGATCGCGTCGAAGGTCGCCTTGTCCCAGCCGACCAGGTCCATCTTGTTGACCGCCAGCACCACGTGGCGGATGCCCAGAAGCTTGACGAGATAGCTGTGGCGACGGGTCTGGGTCAGCACGCCCTTGCGGGCGTCGATCAGGATCACGGCCGCGTCGGCGGTCGAGGCGCCGGTGACCATGTTGCGCGTGTACTGTTCGTGCCCTGGCGTGTCGGCGACGATGAACTTGCGCTTGTCGGTGGCGAAGAAGCGGTAGGCGACGTCGATGGTGATGCCTTGCTCGCGCTCGGCGGCCAGGCCGTCGACCAGCAGGGCGAAGTCGATCGCGCCGCCCTGGGTGCCGACCCGCTTGGAGTCGGCCTCGAGGGCCGCCATCTGGTCCTCGAAGATCATTTTGCTGTCGTAGAGCAGCCGGCCGATCAGGGTCGACTTGCCGTCGTCCACCGACCCGCAGGTGATAAAGCGCAGCAGCGACTTGTGCTGGTGGGCGACCAGATAGGCGTCGATGTCCTCAGCGACGAGGTCGGAGGGCTTATAGACCTTGGTCATCTAGAAATACCCCTCCTGCTTCTTCTTCTCCATCGAGGCCGACTGGTCGTGGTCGATGACCCGGCCCTGGCGCTCGCTGGTGGTGGCCAGGAGCATCTCCTGGATCACCTCGGGGAGGGTGGAGGCGGTGCTCTCGACCGCGCCGGTCAGCGGGTAGCACCCCAAGGTCCGGAAACGGACCGACCGCATTTGCGGAACCTCGCCCGGACGCAGGCGGAAGCGATCGTCGTCGACCATGATCAGCGCGCCGTCGCGCTCGACCACCGGCCGCTCGGCCGCGAAGTACAGCGGCACGATCGGGATGTTCTCCAGGTGGATGTATTGCCAGACGTCCAGCTCGGTCCAGTTGGAGATCGGGAAGACGCGCAGGCTCTCACCGGGGTGCTTGCGAGTGTTGTAGAGCTTCCACAGCTCGGGACGCTGGTCCTTGGGGTCCCAGCGCTGCTCGGCGGTGCGGAAGCTGAAGACGCGTTCCTTCGCTCGGCTCTTCTCCTCGTCGCGGCGGGCGCCGCCGAAGGCCGCGTCGAAGCCGTACTTGGCCAGGGCCTGCTTGAGGCCCTCCGTCTTCCAGAGATCGGTGTGCAGGGCGCTGCCGTGGTCGAACGGATTGATGCCGCGCGCCTCGGCCTCGGGGTTCTTGTGGACCAGCAGGTCGAAGCCGAGCTGCTGGGCGATGGTGTCGCGCAGCTCGTACATCGCCTTGAACTTCCAGGTCGTATCGACGTGCAGCAGCGGGAAGGGCGGCTTGGACGGATAGAACGCCTTGGCCGCCAGGTGCAGCATCACCGCGCTGTCCTTGCCGATCGAGTACAGCATGACCGGGTTTTCGCACTCGGCCGCCACCTCGCGCAGGATGTGGATGCTTTCGGCCTCCAGGCGCTGCAGGTGCGTGAGCCTCGCTGGGCTGAGATTGGCCGGGGACAGCGCGCTCATGGACGGATCCGCAAAGGCGTCGTGCGACAGCGAAGCGACTTGGGTAGGGGGCAAAACGCTTATCCGCAAATGGAAAGCTCCGCCGACGCACGATGCGCGGCGACGGAAAGGGGGGATGTTGGACGTGGACCTAGGTCTCGCGGGCCGAGCGGGCAAGGCGGGGAAATCTGCAGGCGCTGTGAGCTTCGATGGCGCCCGGCGGCGGGAGCGGAGCTTTTCATGACCAAAAGTTCACTCGCCTCCCGCGACGAAGCGCCGCATAACGCCGCTATCGGAAAATGGGCCTCCCGATGTCCTCCCTGGCTGAATTCATCGCCGCGATCATGCTTTGGCTGTCGTCCATGGCGCTTTGCCAGTTTGGTATGGCCGTGGAACATCGCGCCAAGGAACCGCCCAAGGCCGAACGGGTCATCGCGCGCTCTCCTCGCCAACAGGCCGTCCAGACCATCGAGCATTGCCCCAAGCTGCATCGGACCGAGGTCAGCGCTTAGGGCGTCCGATCGCGCACAGGCGCGCCAACCCCTTCGCCAGACGGGAAAACCGGCGGAACCCGCTATGCGGGCGGGCTTTTCGCCGCTAGGTTTATTCGTTGCGTGCGAGAGGGGCGTCCGCGCGGCGATGTTCATCCGGCCCTGAGCCGTTTCGCCCTGGGACTATGGCTGCGTATGAAGCCCAAGAAGCGCCAACCGCTTGATTTCACTGGCATTCCCGTGGAGCCGCCGGTCGAGGACGTCGATCGCCCTGTCGAGGCGGAAGCCGAACCCGATGTGGATGCGCCAGTGAGTGAACCGGACCTGGACCTTGATATCGCCGCCGTCCCCGAGGCGTCGGTTCCGCCGATTCTCGGCCGGGGCCCCTTGGACCTGGGTCCCGAGCCCGCGCCCGAACCGGCCGTCCGGGCGTCCCGCGCCAGCGCCCGCCGCGGCTTTTTCGGCAGCGCCTCGAAGCCCGAGCCGAAGGTCGAGTCCGAGCCCGAGGCCCAGGTCGAATCCGAAACCTTCGAACCGGTCGAACCGCCGACGGTCGAGGCCGCCGCCCCCGAGCCGGAGGCGGTGATCGAACCGGCCCCGGCGCCGAAGTCGAACTTCAAGCCGCCCGAACCGGAGGTCGACCCCGCGCCGTTCACCCCGGCCCGCGGCCGACGTAGCGCGCCGGTCGAGGCCGAACCCCTGGCGCCGCTGCCGTCGTTCCTCACCGCCCCCTTGGCCGCGCCGGTCACCAGCCAGACGGCCCAGCCGCCGGCCCCGGTGGTCGAGCCGGAACCGCCGGCCCCGTCCAAGCGGTTCGAGGCAGCGGTGTCCAAACCGCGCGAGACCGCGCCGGCCGCGCCGGAGCCGCCCGTCACCACCCTGTCGACCGCCCGCGAGGGCAAAAAGCCGATGCCGGCGCCGCTGTTTTGGAGCCTGGCGGTCGCCGCCGCGGCGCTGTGGACCCTGGGCCCGATCGCCTTTGCCCTGGGCTACGGCGCCGGCGTGCCGTCCCTGAAGGTCGACCAGTTCGCCCTAACCGTGTTCGCGGCCCTGGCTGTCGGCCCGGCCGTCTTCACCCTGCTGGGCGCCTACATGCTGCGCCAGGCCATGAGCGTCTCGGCCGAGCTGAAGCACACCCGCACCGTGACCGACCGCCTGGTCACCCCGGCCGCCCTGGCCGCCGCCGGCGTCGACGGCATGGTCGAGCGTATCCGGGGCCAGATCGACGCCGCCACCGCCGCCGCCGAGGACGCCCGCAACCGCGTCCAGGAACTGCGCGAGGCCCTGGCCGAAGAGACCCTGGCCCTGGCCCAGACCACCAGCGAGTCCGCTCGCATGGTGCAGCAGCTGTCCGAAGGGCTGGGCCACGAGCGCCAGGCCATGCACGCCCTGTCGACCACGCTGGACGCCCAGTCCACCGCCGTCGTCGACGCAATCGGCAGCCAGGCGCGAATGGTCGCCGAGGCCTCCGATCTGGCGGAGACCCAGCTGCGCGAGGCCGAGGCCGCCCTGGCCGCCCGCGCCGCCGACCTGGCCGCCGCCGCCGCCGAGGCCTCGGACGCCGCCCGTGTGGGGGCGGAGGATCTATCGCGGCAGATCGCCCGCCTGGAAACCGCCGGCCAAGGCGTCGGCGACCAGATGAGCGCCGTCGAACGGAACCTGGCCGGCCAGCGCGCCGCTCTGGTCGCGGCCAGCCAGCAGTTGCGCACCGACCAGGAGGACTTCGCCGCCGAAAGCGAGACCCGCACCGCTCAGCTCACCGAGTTCATCGGCCACACCCGCGCCGGCGCCACCGAGATGAGCGACATGGCGGCCATGGGCGCGGAGGTGCTGCGGGGGCTGATCGGTTCCGCCGCCCAGCAATTGCGCGAGGTCGCCGAGACCGCCCGCGCCGAACGCGAAGCGCTGGCGGCGGAGACGTCCAGCGCCATCGCCGCCCTGGCCAGCGCCGCCGGCGGTCAGCGCGCGGACCTGGAAGCGGCGCTGGCTCAGGCCATGGAGGCCATGGCCGAGGCGGCCCGGAAGGCCAACGAGGGCGTGGAGCTGCGCGTCGAGGCGGCCCGCGTCCGCGTCGACCAGTTGAACGAGATCGCCTTCGCCGCCGGCCAGAAGGCCGACACGGTGTTCGAGGCCCGCATGGACGAGGCCCGCGACCTGATCGAGCAGTCGGCTCAGGTGGTTGAGCAGGCCGGCGCCCGCACGGCCCAGAAGCTGTCCGAGGCCGTCGAGACGGCGCGTGGCACGATCACCGAGATGGAGGCCATGCTGGCCGACGTCGGTCGTCGCACCGCCGACCTGCCGGCCGAGGCCCTGGCCCGGGCCAACGAGGTTCGCGCCCAGATCGAGCAGGGCATCGAGGATCTGCGGACGTCGGCTCGCCGGACCGCCGAGGAGACCGCGGCGATCGACCAGGCGTTCCAGGAACGCGTCCGCCGCAACTACGACATGCTCAGCGAGGCCGTCGGCCGGATGGGCGCAGCCCAGCCTCCGGCTCCCGCGCCGTCCCGCGCGCCGCCGCCGCTGAGCCGCCAGGTCCAGGCCGCCCCGCCTCCGCCGCCGCCCGCGCCGGCTCCGGCTCCCCGACCGGCGAACGAGCCCAGCGCCGAGGAGGCGGGCCTGCGTCCGCGTCTGCGCCTGACCCCGACCGCCACCGACGACGAGTTCCGCTCGGTGTTCGACGCCGCCGGCGGTCGCAACGCCGCGCCGTCCGCGCCGCCCGAACGAGCCGAGCCGCAACAGGGCGGCTGGCGCAACCTGCTGTCGGGCCTGGAAAGCGCCGCCCCCGGCGACGCCGCCCTGGGCGAAAAGATGGCCGGCGAGATCCTGGCCATGGGCATCGACCCGACGGCCCTGTTGCCCCGGGCCCGTATCGACGAGATCGCCGCTACGATCCAGACCCACGACGTGGGTGGATCACGGGAGGTGGTCAAGAAACTGGCTCCGGCCGCCATCCGCCGGCTGGTCCGCCGTCTGTTCTCCGACGCCGCCCTGCGCGCCGACGCCGAGCGTTTCCTGCGCCGCTACGCCGGCATGATGGACGAGGCGTCCGAGCAGGACCGAGAGGGCTTCCTGGTGGCGGCCCTGCTGTCGTCCGACGCCGGCCGCGCCTACCTGCTGCTGGACGCCGCTTTCGGCGACTTGGCTTAGTGGGATTGGGCCTGCCGTGAAGCGCCTGTTCGACGCGGCGTCGTCGGGGGCGGCGCTGCTGGTGCTGGCCTTGCCGCTGCTGGTCGTGGCGGCGGTGGTGCGCCTGACCTCGCCGGGGCCGGCGCTCTACTGGTCGCAGCGGGTGGGGCGGGGCAACGCCCTGTTCTCGATGCCCAAGTTCCGCACCATGCGGATCGACACGCCCGAGGTCGCCACTCACCTGCTGGACGACCCCGACCGTTGGCTGACGCCGCCGGGGGCGTTCCTGCGCAAGACGAGCATCGATGAGCTGCCGCAGCTGTGGAGCGTGCTGGTCGGCGACATGAGCCTGGTCGGGCCGCGCCCGGCGCTGTTCAATCAGCACGACCTGGTGGCGCTGCGCACCGAGGCCGGGGTAGAGGCCCTGCGGCCCGGCGTCACCGGCTGGGCGCAGATCAACGGCCGTGACGAGATCGCCATCCCCGAGAAGGTGGCCCTGGACGCCGAATATCTCCGGCGTCAGGGATTCTGGTTCGACCTGTCGATCCTGGTGCGGACCGTGCTGCCCGTGGTGACGGGCAGGGGCGTTACCCGGTAACGCCCCTTCAAAGGCCGTGTCAGGCCAGCTCGCCGTACGCCTTCTCCAGCGCCGCCACGAACACCGCGTTACCCGCCAGGTCGCGGCTGAACACCGGTTCCAGCTTCAGGAAATGGGCGACGTCGGCCTGGGCGTCGCCGGTGCAGGCTACGGCCGTTTCGACCAGGCGGTCGGCCAGCGGGTCGACGATCTTGACCCCTTCGGCCGCGCGGCGGCGGATGAAGTGCATCCAGGCGGCCAGCGGCAGGGCCAGGCGATCGACCGGACGGCCCGCGGCCAAGGCGTCGGCGACCGTGCCCAGGATACGGAACGGCAGCTTCTGCGAGCCGTCCCAGGCGATCTGCGCGAGCAGGTGGCGGATGGCCGGGTTGCGGAAGCGGGCCAGGATCGCCTCGATGTAGGCCTGCGGATCGAAGCCCTGCGGCAGCCGCAGCGAGGGCACGATGTCCTCGCCCATCAGCCGGGCGACGAAGCCGGCCAGCACCGGTTCGCGCATGGCCTGGGCCACCGTCTCGATCTCCATCAGCGAGCCCAGGTATGCCAGGGTCGAGTGCGGCGCGTTGAGC
>JAGIBE010000239.1 GCA_017744495.1 Caulobacter sp.
ACCTAGCCGAGCCTTGGTCGCCATCGCTCCCCTTCCCCGCTCCGTTGACCGAAGCTTGCGCAAATTTTTTCAGCGCTTTGTCTGCCCGTATTTGCGCACGCGCCGCCCGGACTGGCAACGGAATTCTCCAAATCATTCGGGATAATCTAGCGATATGAGTCGTAAGAGGCGCGATCCACCGCGGGCGAACCACCCATGGCCCGCGCAAACCTGAGCGGAAAGTTGCATAAATTTTCAGGGCTGTGGGCGCAGAGGTCTTCAGGGCTCGTCCACGGCGCTTGAAAACCATGGCCAGGGCGCCTTAACAAAGACCTGAAAAGATTTGCGGCAAATTTTGCAGCACCAGCGACGAGACGGGGCGGGACAGTGACCAAGGGCGCGACGCGGCTTGAAGACCTGGCCAGGCTGGCCGGCGTATCGATCTCCACCGCCTCGCGGGCGCTGAACGACAGCCCCGCCGTCAACACGCGCACCAAGCAGCTGATCTGGAAGCTGGCGCGCGAGATGGACTATCCATTCCGCCGCTACATGCCCGCCGGCCCGATCGGCGCCGAGGGCACGATCGCCATCGTCGTTCCCCGCCCCCAGGGCCGTGAGGGTCGGCTGTCGGACCCCTTCTTCCTCGAGCTGCTGGCCGGCGTCGGCGAGGCGGCGCGCGAACGTGGCTGCGACCTGGTGATCAGCCACGTGGCCCCGACCAGCTTCGAGGACCTGTCGGTGGCAATGACCACCAGCCGTGCGGACGGGGTGATCTTCCTGGGCCAGAGCTGGCTGCACACCGCCTTCAACCGCTTGGCCGAGACCGAAGGCCGCTTCGTGGTCTGGGGCGCTCAACTGCCCGACCAGGCCTATTGCTCGGTGGGCTCGGACAACCCGCTGGGCGCCAAGCGCGCGACGCTGCATCTGGCGCGGCTGGGCCGCAAGCGCATCGTCTTCCTGGGCGACACCGAGGCCCCCGAGGCCATGCAGCGCCATCGCGGCTATCTCGACGCGGTCGAGCAGTTCGGCCTGGGCGTCGATCCCGAGCTGATCGTGCCGGCCCATTTCGAGGTCGAGTCCGCCGAGGCCAGCGTCGACTCCCTGATCCAGCGCGGCGTGAAGTTCGACGGCGTCGTCGCCGCCTCGGACCTGATCGCCCTGGGCGCCATCCGCGCCCTGCAGCACGCGGGCATGTCGATCCCCGGCGACGTCTCGGTGATCGGCTATGACGACGTGCCGTTCGCCCGCTATTCGCGGCCGGCGCTGAGCACCATCTCGCAGGACACCGCCAAGGCGGGCCGGCTGATGGTGTCCAAGCTGCTGGACGCCAGCGGCCAGGGCGCCAGCCGCTCGGAGCGCGTGCCTACGGACCTGATCATCCGCGAATCCTGCGGCGGCTGATCCCGTACACAGCTGGGCGATTTACCGGGTCGAGCCTGAGGCGATGGCCCTATGGAGCCCCTTGCCAGCGCACGGGCGGTCGCGGCTATGGCTATGCCGGACGCAACACCAACATCTACACCGGCAGGTTGACGACGGCCGCAGGCGGCGTGCGCCGCAATCCCCAGACCGGGCGGGTGGTGGTGGGCCAGGCGGCTCGATCTCGAACATCTATACCGGCGAAGGCGTGGCGGGCGGCTCACGCACCGTGGTCAACACCAACACCGGCCGGGTGACCAACCAGGCCGGCGTCGCCGGACGCGGCCAGGAGGGCGCGGGCGCGATCGGCGGGTTCAACAGCCAGGGGCCCAACGGCGGCGATGCGCGGGGCGCGGGCTACATCCACTACGACCGCGACACCGGCGACATCTCCAAGGGCGGCGTGGTCGACATCAACGGCGACATCTACGCCGGCAAGGACGGCAACGTGTACAAGCACGGCGAGAACGGCTGGGAAGAAGCCGGCGCGGGCGGCAAGTTCTCCAAGGCCGGGCGCCCCGATCCGTCCCTAGACCGCGAACGGGCCAGCCGGGACCGCGGCTTTGAACGTGACCGCAGCACGGGTTCCGGCTTCGAACGCTCGGCCGCCAGCCGCCCCTCGTTCGATCGCGGGTCCTACGGCGGCGGCTTCGGCGGCCGGATTGGCGGGATTCGCGGCGGCGGTGGACGGCGACGCTAAGCCCGGAGACCTTAAGCTTTTTGGGCCACCAGCCCAGCCATCGGCGGCAGCGCGCCCTCCCCGGCCAGGTTCACGCTGTCGACGATTCGCCAACCGACCGGCAGGTCCCAGCTTGCCGTTTCGAAACCCAGGTTGAAGGCGCACAGCACCTCGTCCGCGCCCTCACCCCGCAGGAAGACCAGCAGCGGCTCGGGCGCCTCGATCAGGGTCATGCCGCCGGTCCGGAGGCCGGGGAGCTTGCGGCGCAGAGCGACGACCCGACGGGTCAGGTTCAGGGTGGAGTCGGCGTCGCGCTCCTGGCGATCGACGGCCAGATCGACGTGCGACGGATCGACCGGCAGCCAGGGCTCGACCTTGGAGAAGCCCGCGTGGGCGGCGACGGCCACCCACGGCATCGGCGTGCGGGCGCCGTCGCGGCCCAGGGTCTCGGGCCAGTTGGCGATCGCCTCGGGGTCCTGCAGCCGGTCATAGGGCACCTCGGCCTGGGGCAGGCCCAGTTCCTCGCCCTGGTAGATGAAGACATTGCCGCGCAAGGACACCAGCAGCAGCAGCGACATGTCGGCGAAGGCCTTGGGGTCGCGCCCCCGGGCCCAGCGGGACACCGCGCGCGGCGCGTCGTGGTTCGAGAATGTCCAGGACGGCCAGCCCTGCCCTTCCTCGCCCGACCACATGGCCGCGCCTTGCCGGATCAGGTCGGCCGCCAAGGTGTCGGCATAGAGATACAGGAAGCCGTAGGCGCTGTGCAGACGATCGGGACCCTGCGTGTACAGCTTCATCTCGCTGTCCGCCCGTTCGCCCCCGACCTCGGCCACCATGAAGCGGCCGCCGTAAGACTCGCCCAGCCGGCGCAGCCGGGTCAGGAAGGCCGGAATGTCGTCGTGCGACTGGTTGTGGAAGTGGTGCTGGAAATCGAACGGCCGGGTGCGCTTGCCTTCGCCGTTCAGGATCGGCGGATTGTCGGTCAGGGCCTGGTCGTGCATCGCGAAATTGATCGCGTCGAAGCGGAAGCCGTCGACTCCGCGCTCCAGCCAGAACCGCGACGCGGCGATCAGGGCGTCCTGGACGTCCGGGTTGTGGACGTTGAGGTCCGGCTGGGCCGACAGGAAGTTGTGCAGATAATACTGGCGACGGCGCGCGTCCCAGGTCCAGGACGGGCCGCCGAACACCGACTGCCAGTTGCTGGGCGGCGAGCCGTCCGGCTTGGCGTCAGCCCAGACGTACCAGTCGGCCTTGGGGTTGCTCCGGTCCTGGCGGCTGGCCTTGAACCACGGGTGCTCGTCGGAGGTGTGTGAGAACACCTGGTCGATGATCACTTTCAGGCCCAGGGCGTGAGCCTTCTCGATCAGGTGATCGAAGTCGGCCAGGGTCCCGAAGATCGGGTCCACGTCCTCATAATTAGAGACGTCGTAGCCGAAGTCCTTCATCGGCGAGGTGAAGAAGGGCGACAGCCAGACGGCGTCCACGCCCAGCGAGGCCACGTGCTCCAGATGGGCCGTGACGCCCGGCAGGTCGCCCACCCCGTCGCCGTTCGCGTCGGCGAAGCTGCGCGGATAGATCTGGTAGATGACCGCGCCGCGCCACCACTCGCGATCATGAGCCAAGTCGACGCCCAAGCCGATGGGCGGCTTTGAAAGACTCTGGACCGTCACAGGCCAACCTCCGAGACGCGGATCATGTCGTTGAGCGGGCCGCGATCATTCGTCGCGTGGCCCCGCGCGAAATCGGTAGCCATCACCTCGGGAGCGACGGCCTCAGCGTCCGTCGATCGACTCAAACCTGCCCCCGAAACACCCACGCCCCTCGCCCTTCTTGCTTGTCGCGAACCGGTCGATAGAACGCCGATCCATTCTTTGCAATCTTTTGCAGAAACCGCGCAGGCCTGTCAATCAACCTTCTCGCCACATCCAATGCGGGAAAATTCCCACACTTTCGGCGATATCAGGGCCCTTAGGCGAACTCAAAAGCCACAAATGACATTTTGTCCATTTTTCCAGTTGCAATCGAATGCGTTTATTTGCAGTAATTTTCACAACGAAGCTTGGATCACCGCGGCGCAACCGCGGGAGCCGATTGGGAGGGAGCCTCACATGACCCATTTTGCGATGCCGCGCCGAACGCGGCTGATGAGCGGAGCCGCCACCGGCCTGGCGCTGCTTCTGACCGCCGCCGGCGCCGCCCACGCGCAGGACACGGCCGCGCCCAGCGCCGACACCGTCGAGGAAATCACCGTCACGGGCATCCGGGCCGGTATCGAGAACTCGATCGCCCTGAAGAAGACCTCCAGCTCGATCGTCGAAGCCGTTTCGGCCGAGGACATCGGCAAGCTGCCCGACACCTCGATCGCCGAATCCCTGGCCCGCCTGCCCGGCCTGACCGCCCAGCGCCTGGACGGCCGCGCGCAGTCGATCTCGATCCGCGGCCTCGGCCCCGACTACAACACCGTGCTGCTGAACGGCCGCGAGCAGGTCTCGACCGGCGACAACCGCGGCGTCGAGTTCGACCAGTATCCGTCGGAAATCCTCAGCGGCGTGCTGGTCTACAAGACCCCTGACGCGGCCCTGATCGGCCAAGGCCTGGCCGGCACCGCCGACCTGCGCACCATCCGCCCGCTGAAGTACGGCAAGAAGGTGCTGTCGGCCAACGCCCGCTACGAGTTCAACGGCGAAAAGAAGCTGAACCCGGACGCCAAGGACACAGGCCACCGCCTCAGCGCCACCTGGGTCGATCAGTTCCTGGATGACACCCTGGGCGTCGCCGTGGCCGTGTCGGACATCTCGACTCCCACCCAGAGCCGCCGCTTCAACGCCTGGGGCTACCCCAATGTCTCGACCGGCGGCCCGCTGGTGATCGGCGGCGCCAAGCCGTACGTCCAGTCCAACAACCTCAAGCGCACCGGCGTCATCGGCGTGCTGGAATACGCCCCGACCGACAAGCTTCGCTCGTCGCTGGACCTCTACTATTCGAAGTTCCGCGAGAAGCAGATCCTGCGCGGCATCGAGCTGCCGCTGTTCTGGAGCTCGGCCAGCCTCCAGTCAGGCTACACCGTCGACGACGGCCTGATCACCCAGGGGACCTATACCGGCGTGAAGGGGGTCATGCGTAACGACCTCAACACCCGCCACACCGAGCTGAAGTCGGCCGGCTGGAACATCGCCTACGACACCGACAACGGCTGGACCCTGGCGGCGGACCTCAGCTACTCGCGGGCCGACCGCACCGACGTGATCTTCGAGTCCTATTCGGGCACCGGTCCGTCCGGCTCCGGCGCCACCGACACCCTGACGTTCCACACCACGCCGGGCGCGGGCACCACGTTCGGCTCATCGCTGGACTACACCAACAGCACCCTGTTCGTACTGACCGATCCTCAGGGCTGGGGCGGCGGCGCCGCCGGCGGCGCCCTGACCCAGGCCGGTTTCTACAACACGCCCGCGATCACCGACGAGCTGGACGCCATTCGGCTGATGGCCAAGCGCGACCTGTCGTGGGGCCCGATCAACCGGGTCGAGTTCGGCTACAACGCCAGCCGCCGCGAGAAGACCAAGGAAGTGCATGAGAGCTTCCTGACCTTCGGCGGCCGCATCGCCGACGGCGCGCCCACCAGCCGCCCGATCCCCAAGGAAGCGTTGATCGGCACGGTCAGCCTGGACCTGATCGGCATCAAGGCCATGCTGGCCTACGATCCGATGTACCTGCTCAACCACAACTACTACACGCTGATCGCCGACCAGAACCCGGCCGTCCAGACCCGTAACTGGTCGGTCGAGGAGAAGGTCCAGATCGGCTACGTGAAGTTCGACATCGACAGCAAGGTCGGCTCGGTGCCGGTCACCGGCAACACCGGTCTGCAGGTCGTCTATACCGACCAGTTCTCGAAGGGCACGCGGGTCGACCCGGCCGACACGGCCCACCCGACCAACAACGATGGCGGCGACACCTACACCTATGTCCTGCCCAGCCTGAACCTGACGTTCGACCTGAGCAACGAGACGTTCCTGCGCTTCGGCGCGGCTCGGACCCTGGCGCGGGCCCGGATGGACGAGATGCGGGCCAGCCAGTCGTTCAACATGAACTACGGCAACCTGACCTCGACCGATCCGGCCAACGCCTTCTTCAGCACCGAAGGCGGCAACCCGCTGCTGCGGCCCTACATCGCCGACGGCGTCGACCTGTCGCTCGAGAAGTACTTCGGCCGCTCGGCCTATCTCTCGGCCGCGGCCTATTACAAGAAGCTGTCGAACTTTGTGAACTCCAATTCCTCGCACCCCGAGGACTTCTCGGCCTTCGCGGCGCAATTGCCGCCGGCGATCCGCTCGCAGCTGGGCACCACCCAGGGCGTGGCCAAGGGTCCGGAGAACGGCAAGGGCGGCTATATCCGCGGGATCGAACTGTCGGCCTCGGTGACGGGCGACATCTTCTTCGAACCCCTGCGCGACTTCGGCCTGATCATCAGCGGTTCGTACACCGACAGCGAGGTCAAGCTGGACGACAACTCGGCCCCGATCGACATGCCCGGCCTGTCGAAGAAGGTGGTCAACACGACCTTCTACTACGAGCACAACGGCTTCAACGCCCGGATCAGCAACCGCTATCGCAGCAAGTTCCTGGGCGAAGTGGCCGGCCTCAGCGCCGCCCGGATCTACCGGACCGTCGATACCGAGTCCGTGCTCGACGCCCAGATCGGCTACGAATTCCGCCAAGGTCCGCTCGACGGCCTGTCCCTGCTGCTGCAGGCCAACAACATCACCGACGAGCCGTTCAAGACCTACGAGAACGGCGATCCTCGCCGGACCATCGACTACCAGAAGTACGGCACCACCTACATGGTCGGTCTCTCGTACCGGTTCTAAGCACTTCTCCCCTGCTACTCCCCGTCGGCGCCTGCACGCCGGCGGGGATTTTCTTTTGGGGAGAGAGGATCAGGGACTTCTCCGAAGAGAGGAGCCCACAGGAGGAGACCTGGGATGGACGACAACAGGATCAAGTCCGTGGTCGTCGTGGGCGGCGGAACGGCCGGCTGGATGAGCGCGGCCGTGTTGGCCCGGGCCCTGGGCGACAGCGTCCGCATCCGTCTCGTGGAGTCCGAGGAGATCGGGACCGTCGGCGTCGGCGAGGCCACGATCCCGCAGATCCGTCACATCAACGCCTTCCTGGGCCTAGACGAAAACGCCTTCCTGGCGGCCACCCAGGGCACGATCAAGCTGGGCATCGAGTTCGTCGACTGGCGCGCGCCCGGCGAGAGCTACATCCACGCCTTCGGTGACATCGGCCGTCAGCTGGGCGCCGTGCCCTTCCATCATTATTGGCTGGCCGGCCGACTGAAGGGCGACGACTATTCGCTGT
Source organism: Caulobacter sp. (assembly GCA_017744495.1). Lineage (GTDB taxonomy): Bacteria > Pseudomonadota > Alphaproteobacteria > Caulobacterales > Caulobacteraceae > Caulobacter. Next base: position 7,442 of record JAGIBE010000239.1, read on the forward strand.
GGGACTATTCGCTGAACGCACAGGCGGCCTTCGCGGGACGCTTCGATCGTGCGGTCCGCCGCCCCGGCGGCCCGCCCGAACCGCTGACCTACGCCTTCCAGTTCGATGCGACGCTCTACGCCCGCCACCTGCGCGCCCACGCCGAGCGCCTGGGCGTGGTCCGCACCGAGGGCAAGATCCTGCGCACGACCTTGCGCGAGCCCGACGGCTTCGTGGCCTCAGTGACGCTGGAAAGCGGCGAGGTCGTCGAGGGCGACTTCTTCGTCGACTGCTCGGGCTTCCGCGGCCTGCTGATCGAACAGGCCCTGAAGACCGGCTACGAGGACTGGTCGGACTTGCTGCCCTGCGACCGCGCCGTCGCCGTGCCCACCGCCAATGTCGGGCCGCCCCGCCCCTACACCCAGGCCATCGCGCGCGAGGCCGGTTGGCAATGGCGCATCCCGCTGCAGCACCGCACCGGCAACGGCCATGTGTTCTGCAGCCGGTTCGTCAGCGAAGACGAGGCCGTCGCCCAGCTGATGGCCAGCCTTGAGGGCGAGCCCCTGGCCGAGCCCCGGACGCTGAAGTTCCTGACCGGCCGCCGCAAGCGGTTCTGGAACCGCAACGTCCTGGCCCTGGGCCTGGCCGGCGGTTTCATGGAGCCGCTGGAGTCGACCAGCATCCATCTTGTCCAATCGGGCCTGTCGCGGCTGCTGAACCTGTTCCCCGACAAGGGCTTCGCCCAGCGCGACATCGACGAATACAACCGCCAGACCGCCCTGGAATACGAGCGCATCCGCGACTTCCTGGTGCTGCACTACTGGGCCAACCAGCGCTCGGAGCCGTTCTGGCAAGCCTGCCGCGAGATGGCGATCCCGGCGGAGCTGGTCCGCAAGACCCAGCTCTTCCGCACCCACGGCCGGCTGTTCCGCGAGCCCGACGATCTGTTCCTGGAGGCCAGTTGGCTGCAAGTGCTGATCGGTCAGGGCGTGCAGCCGGAAAGCTGCCATCCGATGACCGGCCAGTTGAGCGACGACCAGTTGATGGGCTTCCTCGCCGACCTGCGCAAGATCACCGCCGACGGCGCCGCCGCCCTGCCCGCCCATGGTGACTTCCTGCGTCAGCAGTGCGCGGCACGGTAGCTTGTCACCGACCGCCTCGCCATGCTCACTCGGGCCATGGTCGAGACCCTGTCGCACAAACAAGCCCGCCGTATCGCCCTCGCCGCCCAAGGCTTCGCCGACAAGCGCCCGACAACGCCCACGCGGCGCCACCTGACCGCGACCATCGAGCGGCTGGCCCTGCTGCAGATCGACAGCGTCAACGTCGTCTCGCGCTCGCACTACCTGCCGCTGTTCTCGCGCCTGGGCGCCTATCCGCGTGCGCTGCTGGAGGAGCTGGCCTGGGGCCGGAAGCCGACGCTGTTCGAATACTGGGGTCACGAGGCCTCGCTGATGCCGCTGGATCTACAACCCCTGCTGCGCTGGCGGATGGACGACGCGCGCCAGGGCGTCGGGGTCTGGAAGAACGTCGCCAAGTTTTTGGCCGGCCACCGTCCCTTCATCGACAAGGCCCTGGCCGCCATCCACGAGCGCGGTCCGCTGTCGGCCGGCGAACTGGAGCTCGGTGAACGCGGCCAAGGCGGATGGTGGGGCTGGAGCGAGGCCAAGCGGGCCACCGAGTGTCTGTTCTGGGCCGGTGAGCTGACCACCGCCACGCGGCGCGGGACGTTCGAGCGGGTCTACGGCCTGCCCGAAGAGGTGCTGCCGAAGGCGATCTTGTCCGCGCCGACGCCGTCGCGCGCAGAAGCCCACCGCGTCCTGCTGCGTCGGGCCGCCCGGGCCATGGGCGTGGCCACCGAGCGCGACCTTCGCGACTATTTCCGCATGGGCGTAGCCGACGCCAAGCGCGGCGTGGCCGAACTGGTCGAGGCCGGCGACCTTGTCCCGGTCGAGGTCCAGGGCTGGGACCAGCCGGCCTATCTGGCGCCGGACGCCAGGCGGCCGCGCAGCGTCAAGGCCAACGCCCTGCTCTCGCCGTTCGACAACCTGATCTGGTTCCGCGAGCGAGCCGAGCGACTGTTCGACGTCCGCATCCGGCTGGAAATCTACACCCCGGCGCACAAGCGCACCCACGGCTACTACGTGCTGCCCTTCCTGCAGGGCGAGGCGATCACGGCGCGTGTGGACCTCAAGGCCGACCGCAAGGCGGGGCTGCTGCGGGTGCTGTCGGCGCACCGCGAACCCGATGCCGACAGCGCCACGGCGCCCGTCCTGGCGGCCGAGCTGCGGCTCATGGCCAGGTGGCTGGGCCTTGCCGGCGTTGCGGTCGCGGCGCGCGGCGACCTGAGCCCGGACCTGGCGGGGGAAGTCGCCGAACATTGACTTTGGCCGTCTAAGGCCTATTTATCCCCAGCTTCGGAGCAGGCTTGGCGAATCCGCGCCACCCGTTCGCCCAAACACGGGTGGCTCCGGACTTCAGACCAGCGTGAAATGACAGAATTTTCCGAACTCGGGCTCTCGCCCACGACCCTCCAAGCGGTCGCCGACACCGGCTATACCACCGCCACCCCGATCCAGGCCCAGGCCATCCCGGTCGCCCTCGCTGGACAGGACGTCCTGGGCATCGCCCAAACGGGCACCGGCAAGACCGCCGCCTTCACCCTGCCGATGGTCGACAAGCTGGCCTCGGGCCGCGCCAAGGCCCGCATGCCGCGCGCCCTGGTCATCGCCCCGACCCGCGAACTGGCCGACCAGGTCGCCGCCAGCTTCGAGAAGTACGCCAAGGGCACCAAGCTCTCGTGGGCGCTGCTGATCGGCGGCGTGTCGTTCGGCGACCAGGAGAAGAAGCTTGACCGCGGCGTGGACGTGCTGATCGCCACCCCGGGCCGCCTGCTCGACCACTTCGAGCGTGGCAAGCTGCTGATGACCGGCGTCCAGATGATGGTCGTCGACGAAGCCGACCGCATGCTGGACATGGGCTTCATCCCGGACATCGAGCGCATCTTCAAGCTGACGCCGCCGCGCAAGCAGACCCTGTTCTTCTCGGCGACCATGCCGCCGGAAATCACCCGGCTGACCAAGCAGTTCCTGAAGGATCCGGTGCGGATCGAGGTCGCCAAGCCGGCCACGACCAACGCCAACATCACCCAGCTGCTGGTCAAGGTCCCCTCCTCCGACCCGAAGGCCAAGCGCCTGGCGCTGCGGGCCCTGATCGAGAAGGCCAATCCGGAAACCGGCATCGTCTTCTGCAACCGCAAGACCGAAGTCGACATCGTCGCCAAGTCGCTGCGCAGCCACGGCTTCGACGCCGCCGCCATCCACGGCGACCTGGACCAGAGCCAGCGCATGAAGACCCTGGCCGCCTTCCGCGACGGTTCGCTGAAGATCCTGGTGGCTTCGGACGTCGCTGCGCGCGGCCTGGACATCCCGGCCGTCAGCCACGTCTTCAACTACGACGTCCCGCACCACGCTGACGACTACGTGCACCGCATCGGCCGTACGGGCCGCGCCGGCCGCACCGGCACGACCTACATGCTGGTCACCCCCGCCGACGACAAGGGCTTCGACAAGGTGGTCAAGCTGATCGGCTCGACCCCGGCTGAAGAGGTGCTGGACCTCGACTATTCCAACGCCGTGACTGTGCGCCGCGAGGGCGACAGCAAGCGCGGCGGTCGTGACCGCGACCGCTCGCGCGGCGGCGAGCGTGGCCGTGACCGCGATCGCAACCGCGCCCCGACCGTCCCTTCGGATGTCGCCACCGCCAATCTGGAAGCCGCCATCGCCGGCGAGCCGATCCCCTCGGCCCCGGGCGAGGCCCTGACCAAGCGTCCGTCGCGCTCGCGCAAGCCGGCCGGCGAGCAGGTCGCGGTCGAGGCCGTCGAGACCGAAGCTCCCGCCGCCGAAGAGGCCGCTCCGGCCCCGACCGAACGCGGCCGTCGTGAACGTGGCGGCTCGTCGCGTGACCGCGGGCGTCAGCCCCGCGTCGAGCACGAGGCCGCCGCCGAGGCCACTCCCGCTCCCGCTCCCGAACGCACCGAACGCGAAGGCGGCGAACGCTCGGGTCGCCGCGAACGCGGTCGTGACCGTGATCGTCGTCCTGAGCGAACTGAACAGCCCCGCGCCGAGGCGCCGGCCGAACGCCCCTCGCGCGCCAACGCCCCGATGCCGGTACGCGGCGTCCAGCCGGTCCGTGGCCGCGAGGACGACGACGATCGCCGGGTGGTGGGCTTCGGCAATGACATCCCCGCCTTCCTGATGCGCGCCCCGCCTCGCCTGGCGCCGATCAGCGACAGCGAAGACTAGGAAGATCGGGATCGTCGAAGGGGACATGCGAGGCTCGCATGTCCCCTTTTCCTTTCAGAGCGCCGCGTCGACGAAGGCTAGGAAATCGTCCAGCGGGACCTCGTAGCCGAAGCGAAAGCCGCGTCGGATGCGATGACGCCACCCTACCTTGCGCGGATCGACAGGCGAGGCGCAGACGTAGCCGCGCCACTCCGCGCCCGCGCGTCGGCTGAGCGCCCAGACCCACTGGCTGGTGAAGTTCTGGGGCTGGATCTCGATGATCCTGGCCCCGGCGGGCGCGAACAGGGCGTTGGTCATCGCCGCCCCGGTCGGCGCGACGATGATCTGCGCATCCTGCGCCATCTGAACCTGGTCCGCCGCGCTCAGACGTTCGGGCCTGACGATCTCGAACCCACGCGCCCGCAACGCCGCCTCGAGCGCGGGCTCGTTGATCATCACCCGCATCGAATGTCCGCGACGGGAGAAATAGAGCTTTCGGCCGCCGATCCTGGGCTTGGGCGCCGCCGCCAGGATCCGCGTCCGGGTGCGCGTCAGCAGGTCGCCTGGACCGTGCAGATAGTGGTCCATGCTGGTGGAATGGACGGCGGCGCCGATCCGGACGATCGGGGCCTTCACCTCCTGGACCGGCTTGCCCACGGCCATGGCGATCAGGTCGCGTTGCCAGGCAGTCAGGGGCGGCGCGATCGGCGGATAGCGTTCCAGCAGTCCGTGCTCGTCGAGGGCCACCAGCGAGGGCAGGCAGTCGAGCACGAAATGCCCGTAGTTGAAGTTGCCGCCCCAGGCCAGGAACACCGACGCCCGATCGAAGGTCGGAATTCCGCTCGGAACTGTCAGGTGCGTAACGCCCTCCTCCACCGTCGCGCCCGGCAGGCTCGACAGGTCCGGCCAGCGCTCCATCGCCTCACGGGCCGAAGACTTCAGCGTCGTCCCGTCCGCGAGCATGACCACGCCGAAGGCCGGCAGGTGCAACACGTCGTTGGTCAGGCACAGGTGAAGGGGGCGCGGCGCCGGCGGACGGTGCTCGAACTGCCAGGCGTCCAGCGCCGCCCCGCCGATCCGGAAGGCGTCGGTCACCGGTTCGCCGGCCTCGGGCAACGGCACGCACACGGGCGGCCCCGAGGCCTCGACCGCTAGCCGGAACGCCTCGGCGTCGACGGCGGGCAGCACGCTGGTCTCGTCAACGATCCGAAGCGGCGTGGCCTGGCCCATGGCCGCTTTCGACCATGGGAATCGCCGTGAGACAACCGCCCGCTAGCGCTTGATCTGCCCCGCCAGATATTTGCGGATCGCCGCGCCATAGGGCGGACGCAGGGCCAGCATCGGCGCGATGTCCTTCTTCAGCTGGGCGAACACCGCCTTCTTGTGGCTGAATTCCAGGAAGCCGTCGCGGCCGTGATAGCTGCCCATGCCCGCCGGGCCCACGCCGCCGAACGGCAGGTCCTCCTGGGCGACGTGGAAGATCACGTCGTTGACCGTCACCCCGCCGCTGGTCGTGCGGTTCAGCACCATGTCGCGCTCGGCGGTGTCGGTCCCGAACCAGTAGAGGCCCAGCGGCCGGTCACGACCGTTGATGTAGTCCACAGCCTCCTCGACCTCGGCGTAGGTCTTTACCGGCAACACCGGGCCGAAGATCTCGTCCTGCATCACCGTCATGTCGTCGGTCGGGTCGAGGATCAGGGTCGGCGGGATCTTGCGGTGCTCCTGCTGGCTGAAGTCCTCGCCGGCCGGGTTGATCTCGACGATCCTGGCGCCCTTGGCCCGGGCGTCGTCCACGTGGCCCTTGATCCGGTCGTAGTGGCGCTGGGCGACCACCGCCGTGTAGTCGGGATTGTCCTTGATGGTCGGGAAGGTCTTGGCGACGGCAGCCTTGGCCTCAGCCACGAAGCTTTCCACCTGGTCGGCCGGGGCCAGTACGTAGTCGGGCGCCAGGCAGATCTGACCGGCGTTCAGGGTCTTGCCGTTCATGATCCGCGCCGCCGCCGTGGCCATGTCGGCGCCGCGCGACAGGATCACAGGGCTCTTGCCGCCCAGTTCAAGAGTCACCGGCACCAGGTTCTCGGCCGCCGCCTTCATGACATGGCGCGCCACTGAGGTCGCGCCGGTGAAGACCAGGTGGTCGAACGGCAGGCCGGTGAAGGCCTGGCCCACCTCGGGCCCGCCGGTGATCACCGCGATCTCCTCTTCCGAGAAGGCTTTGGCGAACATCGTCTTCATCAGCTCGGAGGTGACCGGGGTGAATTCGGACGGCTTGATCATCACCCGGTTGCCGGCCGCCAGGACCCCGGCCAGCGGCGCGAAGGTCAGGTTCACCGGGAAGTTCCAGGGGCTGATGATCCCCACCACGCCCTTGGGCTGGTACTGGACCTCGGCCTTGGCGCCGAACAGGCCCAGGATCGCCGGCGTGGTCTTGCGCTTCTCCGGCCGCATCCACTTGGCCAGGTTCTCCTTGGCGTGCTTGAGCGGGCCGATCGAGCCGGCGATGTCGGTCAGGCCCGTGACGTCCTTCGAGCGAGCCCCGAAATCGGCGTTCAGGGCGTCGGCGATCTCGGCCTGGTGGTCGACCAGCAGGCCGATGCAGCGGTCCAGCCATTCGATGCGGCGTTCGGCCGTCGGGGCGCCTTGTCGCAGGTGCGCGGCCTTCTGCGCCTCGAGAATCCGAGACATCGCGGCTTTCGCCGATTCCAGGTTGAGGTTGGCGGGCGCGTTCACGGTCAGGTTCCTCCCAGCGGCCTACAGGCTCATCTTATCACCGTTCACAATGCTTGCGGTGGAGGGATTGCGCAAGTGAACGCCGTTCGTTCTTAACGGCTCGTTTGAACTCTTCGGCCTAGATTGGCGCTCCAAGCGCGCATCCGGGCGATGCGGCGCTGTTGGGGGACTAGAAATGTCGGACGTCGAAACCACGCTGCGCGGCCCTGAAGCCTACAAGATCGCCGGTCGCGCCCTGAGCCTGATGGAACGTCATCAGGTGTGGCCGACCGCCCTGAACTTCGAACTGTGGACCCACTTCGTCGCCGACCCCGACGGCGCCCTGGCGCGCGAACTGACCCGCCTGATCTCGCTGGGCGAGCCGCTGACCGAGCTGCTCAGCGAAGAGTTGGCCGCGACCTACCTGCCCAAGGCCAAGCTGAACGAACAGATCCGCGACGCCGGCGACCTGCTGAGCAAGGAGCTGGAGTCGGTCTCCAAGGCTATCCAGGACGCCCAGAAGAGCAACGCCGCCTACGGCAAGACCCTGAACGGCGCGGCCAAGGAGCTGGACGCCTCGCAGGACGTCGGCAAGCTGAAGGCGGTCGTCAGCGGCCTGGCCGACGCCACCCGTCGCGTCCAGAAGGAAAACAAGTCGCTGGAGACCCGCCTGGCGGAGTCCACCGCCGAGGTTGATCGTCTGCGCGAGCACCTGGAGCAGGTGCGCCGCGACGCCACCACCGACGGCCTGACCAACCTGGCCAACCGAAAGGCCTTCGACGAGGAGCTGGACCGGGCCTGCGCCGAGGCCGACGAGGCCGGCGCCAACCTGTGCCTGGCCGTGCTCGACATCGACCACTTCAAGGGCTTCAACGACACCTGGGGCCACCAGACGGGCGACCAGGTCATCCGTTACGTCGCCAGCGTCATCGGCCGCGTGGCCGCCCCGCCCCGCTTCGCCGCCCGCTACGGCGGTGAGGAATTCGCGATGATCTTCCCGCGGGAGTCGGCCTCGATCGTCGCCGGCACCCTGGAAGAGATCCGCGTCGAGGTGTCCTCGCGCATGCTCAAGCGTCGCTCGACCAACGAGGACCTGGGCGCGATCACCATCTCGTCGGGCTTCGCCGAGCGTCGTCCGGGGGAGACCGGCCACTCGGTCATGGAACGGGCCGACGCGGCGCTCTACACGTCCAAGCGCGGCGGCCGCAATCGCGTCACTGCCGCCGAGAGCAAGCCGGACTCGGCCAACGCGGCCTAGTCGCGGACGCCCTTTCCCGGCGTCTCAGATTTTTCTGGTCTTCCCCAAGGTTAGTCGCGCCTAGACTCCAGGCGACAACGACAAGCCTTGGGAGGACGCGATGACCTACGAGAAGATCCGGCTGGAAGCCGCCGACGGCCTGGCCGTCGTCACCCTCGCCGATCCGTCCACCCTGAACGCCGCCAGCCTGGAAATGGCCCGCGAACTGGCCCACGCCTTCGGCAGCATCGCGGCCGGCAAGGTGCAAGCGCGCGCGGTGATCCTGACCGGCGAAGGCCGCGGCTTCTGCTCGGGCGCCAACTTGTCGGGCGGCGGCGCGGCCGGTCGCGAGGCCGATGTCGACGGCAAGCCGGACGCCGGCTCGGCCCTGGAAAGCACCTACAACCCGCTGGTCAGCCTGCTGCGCGACTTCCCGCTACCGATCGTCACGGCGATCAACGGTCCGGCGGCCGGCGTCGGCTGCTCGATCGCCTTGCTGGGCGACATCGTGGTGGCGGCCGAGAGCGCCTATTTCCTCCAGGCCTTCCGCCGCATCGGCCTCGTGCCCGACGGCGGCTCGACCTACCTGCTGCCGCGCCTGGTGGGCAAGGCGCGGGCCATGGAGATGATGCTGCTGGGCGACAAGATCCCGGCCGCCACGGCCCTGCAATGGGGCCTGATCAATCGCTGCGTGCCCGACGGCGAGTTGGCGGCGACCGCCAAGGCCATCGCCCAGGAACTGGCCAACGGCCCCGCCGCCCTGTCGGCGATCCGCAAGCTGGTCTGGAACAGCCTGGACGCCGACTGGGTGGGCCAGCTGAACGCCGAACGCCACGCCCAGAAACACGCCGGCAAGACCGACGACTTCATCGAAGGCGTCAGCGCCTTCCTGCAGAAGCGCCCGGCGGTGTTCAAGGGACGTTAGCTCTTCGGCCCGTAGATCACGCGGGCGCGGTCTTCGAAGCAGCCGATCAGCTTGGCCGCCGCCTTGTCGATGTTGGCGGCCAGCATGGCGTCCAGCATCCGGGACTTGAACGCGAAGTCGATAACGAATTCGACCGTCGTCCCCGTTTCGTGCGGCAGGAAGCGCCATTGGTTGGCCAGGCGCTTGAACGGGCCGTACAGCAGGCTGACATCGACCGTCAGGGCGGCGGCGTCGCGCCGGACCCGGGTGGCGAATTTCTCGCGCAGGAATGAGAACCCCACCTGGGCCTCGGCGTCCACGGTCGAGACCTGGGCGTCGGCCCGGCCGTTCCAGGTGCGCATGGCCGTGATCCACGGCACGAACTGCGGATAGGCTTCCACGTCCCCGACCAGCGTGAACAGCTGCTCGGGCGCGTAGGGCAGCACCCGGGTGACGACGTGACGATGCAAGGCTTTAGCCCGCCGCTTTGGCGTCCAGCGCCCGGCGCGCGGCCTGAAGCTTGGCGAAGTCCTCGCCGGCGTGGTGCGACGAGCGGGTCAGCGGACTGGACGACACCATCAGGAAGCCCTTGGCCCGGGCGATCGCCTCATAGGCCTTGAATTCTTCGGGGGTCACGAACCGGTCGATGGCCGCATGCTTGCGGGTCGGCTGCAGGTACTGGCCGATGGTGATGAAGTCGACGCCGGCCGACCGCATGTCGTCCATCACCTGCATAACCTCCTCCTTGGTTTCGCCCAGACCGACCATCAGGCCGGACTTGGTGAACTGGGAGGGGTCGCGCTCCTTGACCCGCTCCAGCAGGCGCAGGGAGTTGTAGTAGCGGGCGCCCGGGCGGATCTTCAGATAGAGCCGCGGCACGGTTTCCAGGTTGTGGTTGAAGACGTCCGGACGGGCGTCGATCACCACGTTCTCGGCCCGGTCCTTGCGCAGGAAGTCGGGCGTCAGGATCTCGATGGTGGTGCCCGGCGAGGCGGCGCGGATCGAGGTGACCACTTCGGCGAAGTGGCGGGCGCCGCCGTCGATCAGGTCGTCGCGGTCCACCGAGGTGATGACCACGTGCTTGAGGCCCATCTTGGCGACGGCCTCGGCCACGCGGCGCGGCTCGTCGGGGTCCAACTGGGTCGGCAAGCCAGTGGTGACGTTGCAGAAGGCGCAGGCGCGTGTGCAGATCTCGCCCATGATCATCATGGTCGCGTGCTTCTGGCTCCAGCACTCGCCGATGTTGGGGCAGGCCGCCTCTTCGCAGACCGTGGTCAGCTTGTGCTCGCGCACGATGCCCTTGGTCTCGTTGTACTGACCCGAGCCCGGTGCGCGGACGCGCAGCCATTCGGGCTTGCGCAGGACCGGCGTGTCCGGACGGTTCTGCTTTTCGGGGTGGCGAGCGCGCTCCTCGGAAGGGCGGGCGTTCAGCGTGTCGATCAGGGTGACCATAACGGCCTAGATCGGTCTTCTTGGCCTCCGGATCAAGCTTGTGTTCTTGCATGTGACGCTAAGGCGCGAAAAGAGTGCCCTGAATGCGTCGCCGCCTCTTGAGTCTGCTGCTGCTTTTGCCGCTCGTCGCCTGTCGCGACGAGGGGGCCCGCGCGCCCTTCGCCGAGAGCCGGACGCCCCCTTCCGTCGAGGTGCGCTTCCAGCCGCCCGTGGGTTGGGCCTGGGGCTATGTGAAGGTCGGCGACGACCTGGTGCAGCGTTACGGCGTCTCCGCGCCTCACGGCGTGGCGAAAGGCCAGATCCTGATCCTGCCGGGCTACGGCGAGTCCGCCGAGGGCTGGTTCGAGACGGCGTGCGACCTCAACGACCGGGGCTACGTGGTCTGGATCCTGGAGCGGCAGGGCCAGGGCGGGTCCGAGCGGGCCACGCCGTGGCGCGACCTGGGCCATGCCACGAGCTTCGCGCCCGACGTCACGGCGACGCGAGCCATGGTCAAGGCGGTGATCCGCCCGCCGAACGGCGGCGTCGGCGGGAGGGACCCGTTCGTGATCCTCGGGGCCGGCGACGGCGGCCTGGTGGCGCTGCGGGCGTTGGAGGAAGGCCTCCAGGCCGACACGCTCATCCTGTCCTCGCCCAATCTCGACATTGCCGCCCCGCCTCGCCCGAAGACCGAGCTGATCCGCCTGGCCCGCTGGGCGCGCGGCCTGAAGCTGGGCTTCGTCCGCTATCCGGGCCAGACCGGCTGGAAGCGCGAGGGTCCGGACGGCGCCGCCGCCAAGCTGACCCACGACCCGGCGCGCGGCGCGGTGCAGCAGGCCTGGCGGCTGGCCAATCCCGACCTGCGGATGGGCGCGCCTAGCCTGGCCTGGTACGCGGCCTTCTACGACGCTGTGGACGCCACGGGGCGCGATCTGAAGCGAATCAAGACGCCCGTTGTACTGCTGGACGCCGGCCAGGACGTCAAAGCCCTCCCCGCGCCCCAGACGGCGGTCTGCGCCGCCCTGCCCCGTTGCATCGAGACTCGCTGGCCGACGGCCCGTCATGCCCTGCACCTGGAGACAGATTCGGTGCGCGGACCGTGGCTGGAGAAGATCGACCAGACCCTGCGCTCTCGCACGGCTTCACCGCCCGCCAAGCCTTGAACGACAAGGCTTTGAGCGCATTTTAGAAGGACCGGTGCGCTTCCGTGCACGTAAGGGGTGTTTGCAAAGCGACACGCCGTCGCTAGGGTCCCGCTTCAATCAGACGAGGGCGCGACGTCGCGCTTCCGGGAGGTTTCGCCGGCATGCCGGTAGTTTTCAATGCGCAGGACGGCCAGAAGGCCCTCTTCGACGCCCTGCTCGACGCCCGCGACAAGTACGGCGCCAAGAAGCTGATCCTCGAGGATCAGGACCGCAATCCGCTCAGCTACACCGACCTGGTGCGGGCGAGCTTCGCGCTCGGCCGCAAGATCGCCGCCATGACCAAGCCGGGTGAACACGTCGGCGTGCTGCTGCCGTCTGGTTCGGGCGCGGTGGTGACCTTCTTCGCCCTGCACGCCTTCGGTCGCGTGCCGACCATGCTCAACTTCACGGCCGGCCTGCGCAACCTGCGCGCCGCCTGCGAGCTGGCCGGGGTCAAGCGCGTGCTGACCGCCCACAAGTTCATCGAACTGGGCAAGCTGCACGACATCGTCGACACGCTCGAGCAGAAGGCGGAGATCACCTATCTGGAGGACGTGCGGGCGACGATCGGCATCGGCGACAAGCTGTTCGCCGCTCTGGCCGGCGCCTTCCCGCGCCAGCTTCGCGCCGCCGCCAAGCCGTCGGACCCGGGCGTGGTGCTGTTCACCTCGGGCAGCTTCGGCGCGCCGCGCGGCGTGGTGCTGAGCCAGGCCAACCTGGTCTCCAACGCGATGCAGATCGCGGCCCATATCGAGCTGGATCCGGCCTGGGTGTTCTTCAACCCGTTGCCGGTGTTCCACTGCTTCGGCCTGACCGGTGGGGTGATCCTGCCGTTGCTGACCGGCATGAAGGCTTTCCAGTACCCCTCGCCGCTGCACACCAAGCAGATCCCGCCGCTGCTGAAGAACGCCGGCGCCTCGGTGCTGCTGGCCACCGACACCTTCGTCAACCAATACGCCCGGGCTTCGGAAAGCGACGAGCTCAGCGGCCTGAAGTTCATCGTCTGCGGCGCCGAGAAGGTGCGCGACGAGACCCACAACCTGATCGCCGAGAAGTTCGGTCCGGTGCCGGTGCTCGAGGGCTACGGCGCCACCGAAGCCTCGCCGGTCATCGCGGTGAACAAGCCCGACGACAATCGCCGCGGCACAGTCGGCGGCCTGTTGCCTGGCCAGGAGTGGAAGGTCGAGCCGGTCGAAGGCATTACTGAAGGCGGCCGCCTGCTGGTGCGCGGCCCCAACATCATGTCCGGCTATCTGCGCGAGGACGGCGGCGTCGACGCCCCCGAGGGCGGCTGGCACGACACCGGCGACGTGGTCACCGTCAGCGACGACCTTTGGGTCACGATCAAGGGCCGGGTGAAGCGCTTCGCCAAGATCGGCGGCGAGATGGTCTCGCTGACCGCCGCCGAGGACCTGGCCTCGGCCGTGTGGCCGGACGGCCGCCACGCGGTGATCTCGATGCCCGACAAGAAGAAGGGCGAAAGGCTGGTCCTGGTCACCGACCGCCAGGACGCCGCCGTTACGTCGCTGGTGGCCCACGCCCAGAGCATCGGCGCGCCGGAGCTGGCGGTGCCCCGCAAGATCCTCAAGGTCACCCAGGTGCCCGTGCTGGGCAGCGGCAAGACCGACTATGTCGCCATCCAGCGGATGGCCGACCAGGACGCCAAGGCGGCATGACGCGCCTAGCGCTCACCGTCGCTTTCGAGGCCCCGGCGAACCGAAAGGTTGGCCGGGGCCTTTTCGTTTCGGACGTCGCTTATGGAGGGAGAACGACATGGAACGACTGATCGTGTGGAGTCCGCGTATCCTCAGCGTGCTGCGGATCATCACCGCCCTGCTCTTCATGGAGCACGGCCTGATGAAGGTGTTTCACTTCCCGGCCCCGCAGCCGGGCGCGCCTGACCCGCTGCCGATCATCCTGGTGGCGGCGGCATGGCTGGAGATCGTCGGCGGGGCGCTGCTGGTGCTGGGCCTGTTCACGCGGCCCGTGGCCTTCGTGCTGTCGGGCCAGATGGCGGTGGCCTATTTCCTGGCCCACGCCTCGAAAGGCTTCTGGCCGGCCCTGAACGGCGGCGAGGCGGCGATCCTGTTCTGCTTCGTCTTCCTGTACCTGCTCTTCGCCGGGCCGGGCGAGTGGAGCGTCGACGCCCAGGTGCGCAAGCGGCCGTAGAGCCGCTTCCGAGCGAAACAAAAAGGGCGGCGCTCGTCAGAGCGCCGCCCTTCTCTTTGCGGCCAAGCCGAAGCTAGATGTGCAGGACCCGGCCATAGGCGTCCAGCGCGGCTTCGTGCATGGCTTCCGACATAGTCGGGTGGGCGTAGACGATGCCGTGCAGGTCTTCCTCGGTGGCTTCCAGGGTGATCGCCGTGACGAAGCCCTGGATCATCTCGGTGACCTCGTGGCCGATCATGTGGGCGCCGATCAGGGCGCCGGTCTTGCCGTCGAACACCGTCTTGACGAAGCCCTCGGTCTCGCCCGCCGCCACGGCCTTGCCGTTGACGCGGAACGGGAAGCGGCCGGCCTTGACGTCGACGCCGGCGGCCTTGGCCGCGGCTTCGGTCAGGCCCACAGAGGCGACCTGCGGATTGGCGTAGGTGCAGCCCGGGATCGGCGAGTTGACGTGCGGCGTCTTGAAGCCGGCGATGTGCTCGGCCGCATGGATGCCTTCGTGGCTCGCCTTGTGGGCGAGCCAGGGTGGGCCGGCGGCGTCGCCGATCGCGTAGAGGCCCGGGACGTTGGTCTCGCCATGCTTGCCGGTGATGACGTGGCCGCGGTCCAGGTTCAAGCCGATGGCGTCCAGACCCTCGGTGTTTGGGGCGATGCCGACGGCGACGATGCACTTCTCGGCGATGAGGGTCTCGGCCTTGCCGCCCACCTCGACCGAGACGGCCACGCCGTCCTTGGTCTTCTCGACCTTGGTCACCTTGGCGCCGATGCGGAAGGTGATGCCGCGCTTCTCGAAGGCCTTCTGGGCGGCCTTGGAGACCTCCGCGTCCTCGACCGGCATGATGCGGTCCACGGCTTCCACGACGGTCACCTCGGCGCCCAGGGCGCGGTAGAAGCTGGCGAACTCGATGCCGATGGCGCCCGAGCCGATCACGACCAGCGACTTGGGCATGGCCTTGGGAGCCAGGGCGTCGCGATAGGTCCAGATCTTGTCGCCGTCCGAGACCGCGCCGATGGCCGGGATGTCGCGGGCGCGGGCGCCGCTGGCCAGGATCACGGTCTTGGCCTGGATCGTGCGGCTGCCGCCGGCCTTCAGGGCCACGACGACCTTGGGTGACGGGCTGCCCTTCTCGAGCTTGGCCTCGCCCTCGACGACCTCGATCTTGTGCTTTTTCATCAGGAAGGCGATGCCCGAGGACATCTGCTTGGCCACGCCGCGCGAGCGCTCGATGATCTTGCCGAAGTCGAAAGAGGCCTTCTCGACCGACAGGCCGTAGCCGCCCAGGTGCGACAGCTGCTCGTAGATCTCGCCGGACTTCAGCAGGGCCTTGGTGGGGATGCAGCCCCAGTTCAGGCAGATGCCGCCCAGGTTCTCGCGCTCGATGATCGCCGTCTTCAGACCCAGCTGGCTGGCGCGGATCGCGGCCACATAACCGCCGGGGCCGGCCCCGATGACGACGACGTCGAATTCCGTGGACATGTCTTTCGTATCCTAGCTTTTGACGCCGTCGGGGGGAGCCGTCCGGCGTCGGTCGATCGGCCCGCGGGCCGGTCCAGGAGGCTTTTAACTACGCGTTTTCTTCACGCGAACCGGTTTCCACTTCGCTCGAAAACGCTTTCACAGCAGGGCCTCGACGGCCAGCTTCAGGTCTTCAGGCTTGGTGGTGGGGGCGAACCGCTCGACGACCTCGCCGTCGCGACCGATCAGGAACTTGGTGAAGTTCCACTTGATCGCCTCGGTGCCCAACAGGCCCTTCTGCTCATGCTTCAGATAAGCGTAGAGCGGATGGGCCGAGGGTCCGTTGACATCGATCTTGGCCAGGACCGGGAAGGTCACGTCGTAGGTCAGCGAGCAGAAGTTCGCGATCTCCTCGGCGTTCCCGGGCTCCTGAGCCCCGAACTGGTTGCAAGGGAAGGCCAGGACGGTGAAGCCCTTGTCCTTGTACGCCCGGTACAACGCCTCCAGCCCCTCGTATTGCGGGGTGAAGCCGCACTTGCTGGCCGTGTTGACGATCAGCAGCACCTGGCCGCGATAGTCGGCCAGGCTCGCGTCCTGGCCGTCCAGCGTCTTGGCGGAGTAGTCGTAGACGGACATTCCTGCCCTCCCCTATGCCGCTCAGACGATCAGGGTCAGCGGCTCTTCGATCAGCGGCTTGAAGGCGGCCAGGAACTTGGCGCCGATGGCCCCGTCGACCACGCGGTGGTCGCAAGTCAGGGTGACGGTCATCACCGTGGCCACGGCCAGTTGGCCGTCCTTGACCACCGGGCGCTGCTCGCCGGCCCCGACGCTCATGATCGCGCCCTGCGGCTCGTTGATGATCGAGGCGAACTGCTTGATGCCGAACATGCCCAGGTTCGAGACCGAGAAGGTGCCGCCCTGGAATTCCTCCGGCTTCAGCTTCTTGGACTTGGCGCGGGCGGCCAGGTCCTTCACCTCGGCCGAGATCTGGGCCAGGCCCTTGGTCTCGGCGGCGCGCACGATCGGGGTGATCAGGCCGCCGTCGATGGCCACGGCCACCGCGATGTCGGCGTGCTTGTGCAGGGCGATGCCTTCGGGCGTGTAGGAGGCGTTGGCCTCAGGCACGCGCTTCAGGGCCACGGCCGCGGCCTTGATGATGATGTCGTTGACCGACACCTTCACGCCCTGGCCTTCGAGCAGGTGGTTGATCTTGGCGCGCGCGGCCAGCAGGGCGTCGATCTCCAGATCGATGACCAGCGGGAAGTGCGGCACGTCGCGGAAGCTGTCGGTCAGGCGGCGCGCGATGGTCTTGCGCATACCGTCCAGCGGGACGAGGTCGTAGGAGCCGGCCGGGATGCCCTGCTGCTCCAGCGACTGGACCTTGCGCGGCTCGGCGGCGGCCGGAGCCGAAGCGGCGGCGGCGGGCGACGCCGCGGCGGCCCGGGGGGCGCCGCCCTTCTGGGCGGCTTCGACGTCGGCCTTGACCACGCGACCGTGCGGGCCAGTGCCGGGGATCGACTTCAGGTCCAGGTTCGCGGCCGACGCCAGGCGGCGGGCCAGCGGCGAGGCGAAGACGCGGTCACCAGTCGGTGCAGCGGCCGGAGCAGGCTTGGCGGGCGCGGCGGTCTCGCCGGCGGTCTGGGCGGGCGCGGCCGAAGCCGGAGCAGCGGCCTTCGGCGCTTCAGCGGCGGGCGCGACCTTGGCCGGCGGCGGCGCCGGGCTTTCGCCTTCGCCGGCCAGCTTGGCGATCGGGGCGTTGACCTTGACGTTCTCGGTCCCGGCTTCGACCAGGATGGCCTCGACCACGCCTTCATCGACGGCTTCGACTTCCATCGTCGCCTTGTCGGTCTCGATCTCGGCGATTACGTCGCCGGCCTTGACGGTGTCGCCGACCTTGACGTGCCACTTGGCGAGGGTCCCCTCCTCCATGGTGGGCGACAGGGCGGGCATCAGGATGTCGATCGACATTGAGCTTCTTCCTCAAGCGTTCGGGACGGCTTCGACCAAGGTGGTCGGCGTCCATTTGGCCTTGCGACGGGCAAGGCGTTGTTCGTCCGTTTCGTCGTGATAGTCCAGCCGTTCGGGTTCGCGATCGGCGAAACCCGGCAGGTCGGTCCCCACGACGTTGAGGGTGGCGTAGGCCTGGCCCTCGTCCTCGATCATCGCCGCCACGTAGACGGCGCATTCGCGGCAGATCAGGAAGTCCACCGCCCGCCGGCCGAACCGGTAGCGCATCAGCGATCCCGGAGCGGCGGTGATGTGCAGGCGGCTGGCCGGGTCGCTGGTGGTCCGCGATCCCTGCCGACGGCAGAACGAGCACTGGCAGGCGCGAAAGGCCAGCTCGGCGACCGGCCTGCCGGGGTCGAGCTGCACGTGGATCGCGCCGCAGTGGCAGGAGCCGTTCAGGGTCTGGGTCATGAGCGTCTCCAAGCCCGTTCACACAGGCCTTGGCCTAGGTGAACGGGCCGGATGATCACCGGTAGCAGACCGTCTTGGCCGCCTTGACGATCTTGGGGACCGAAGGCAGCGACAAGGCTTCCAGGTTGGCCGCATACGGCAACGGCACGTCTTCCTGGTGCACGCGCAGCGGCGGGGCGTCCAGGTAGTCGAAGCCGAACTCGGTGATCCGGGCGACGATCTCGGCGCCGACGCCCATCGGGCCCCAGCCTTCCTCGACAGTCACCAGGCGGTTGGTCTTCTTGACGCTTTCCAGGATGGTGTCGTGGTCCAGCGGACGGATCGTGCGCAGGTCGATGACCTCGGCATTGATGCCTTCCTTGGCCAGTTCCTCGGCCGCCTGCAGGGCGAAGCCCACCATGCGGCTGTAGGCCACTAGGGTGACGTCCGAACCTTGGCGGCGGACCTTGGCCTTGCCGATCGGCACGATCCAGTCCTCGACGTCC
The DNA here is from genome assembly GCA_017744495.1 of Caulobacter sp. Taxonomy (GTDB): domain Bacteria; phylum Pseudomonadota; class Alphaproteobacteria; order Caulobacterales; family Caulobacteraceae; genus Caulobacter. The sequence continues at coordinate 25,694 of JAGIBE010000239.1, forward strand.
GGGATGTCGAACTCGTGGCCGTACATCATCTCGTGTTCGAGGAAGACGATCGGGTTCGGATCGCGGATCGCGGCCTTCATCAGGCCCTTGGCGTCGGCCGCGTCGTACGGCGCGATGACCTTCAGGCCGGGGATATTGCCGTACCAGGCCGCATAGTCCTGGCTGTGCTGGGCGCCGACGCGCGAGGCCGCGCCGTTGGGGCCGCGGAACACGATCGACGACTTGATCTGGCCGCCCGACATGTAGAGCGTCTTGGCGGCCGAATTGATGATCTGGTCGATCGCCTGCATGGCGAAGTTCCAGGTCATGAACTCGACGATCGGCTTCAGGCCGGCCATGGCCGCGCCGACGCCGAGGCCGGCGAAACCGTGCTCGGTGATCGGGGTGTCGATGACGCGCTTGTCGCCGAACTCCTGCAGCAGATCACGGCTGACCTTGTAGGCGCCCTGGTACTGGGCGACTTCCTCGCCCATCAGGAATACGCGGTCGTCGCGGCGCATCTCTTCGGCCATGGCGTCGCGCAGGGCGTCGCGGACCGTGATCTTCTTCAGCGGCGTGCCTTCCGGGATTTCCGGATCGGCGAAGGTCGAGGCGGCCGAGGGCACGCCCGCCGGGATCGGAGCCTTTTCAGGCTCGCCCGACTTGGCTTCGTCCGCGTTCGGCTTGATCACCGGAGCCGGCGCGGCGGCGGGCTGGGCGCCCGCATCGTCGCCCGCCAGCTTGGCGATCGGCGTGTTGACCTTGACGTTCTCCGAACCGGCCGGAACCAGGATCGACTGGATCACGCCTTCATCGACGGCTTCGACTTCCATCGTCGCCTTGTCGGTCTCGATCTCGGCGATCACGTCGCCGGCCTTGACGGTGTCGCCTTCCTTGACCAGCCACTTGGCCAGGGTCCCCTCTTCCATCGTCGGGGACAGGGCGGGCATCAGGATGTCCGTCACTGGGCGGCCTCCAGGTATACGTCGGTGTACAGTTCGGAAGGATCGGGCTCGGGGCTGGTGCGGGCGAATTCGGCCGCCTCGGCCACGATGCGCTTCACCTCGGCGTCGACGACTTTCAGATCGTCCTCGGTGACGCCGGCCTTGGCCAGGCGTTCCTTCAGGTGGTCGATCGGGTCGCGGGTCTGCTTGACATTGTCGACCTCGTCCTTGGTCCGGTACTTGGCCGGGTCGGACATCGAGTGGCCGCGATAGCGGTAGGTCTTCATCTCGAGGATGAACGGACCCTGGCCGCTACGGGCGTGCTCGGCGGCCCGGGCGCCGGCCTCGGCCACGGCCAGCACGTCCATGCCGTCGACTTCCTCGCCCGGGATCCGGAACGAGACGCCGCGCTTGTGGAAGGCGGTTTCCGACGCCGAACGCTCGACGCTGGTGCCCATGGCGTACTGGTTGTTCTCGATCACGTACACGACCGGCAGCTTCCACAGCTGGGCCATGTTGAAGCTCTCGTAGACCTGGCCCTGGTTGGCCGCGCCGTCGCCGAAATAGGCGAAGGCGACGTTGCCGTTGCCGCGGTAGTGGTTGTTCAGCGCCAAGCCGGTGCCGAGCGACACCTGGGCGC
>JAGIBE010000240.1 GCA_017744495.1 Caulobacter sp.
GGCCAAGATCCAGTCCCTGCCGCACGTCAAGGAAGCGCGAGCGCTGACGTTCTGACGATGTCTACCTTCTCCCCTTGCGGGAGAAGGTGGCCTGCGAAGCAGGTCGGATGAGGGCCCCCTGTCTATCCGCCGCGTCCAGCCTCACCGCTGGGCGCGGCGGTTTTTGTTTGAGCGAGCCCTCATCCGTCGGCTTCGCCGACACCTTCTCCCGCAAGGGGAGAAGGAATGGAGCGTGCAAATTCGATGCAGCTCCCGAGGCGATCTCGCCGAGGCGACATCCCGCCATTTTCAAGCCTCACCGGAACAGCTAGGTGCGGGGGAGCCAAACCGGAGCCTCGATGTCCATCCGCGCCCGCAAGATTAATCGCATCGTCTTCATCGTCTTCCTGGCCGCGTCGGCCTTTGCCTTGGCCAAGGCCCTGCTGCCTGACAACGACAGCATCGGCCTGATCCCCTGGGACAAGGCCAAGCACTTCATCGTCTTTTACGTGCTCAGCATCCTGGCTAGCCTGGCCCTGCCGCAGAGCCGGCTGCATCGCATCGGCCTGGTGATCCTGGCGTTCGGCGGGGGCATCGAGATCCTGCAGGGCTTTGTCGGCCGCGACGCCTCGTGGTTCGACCTGTTCGCCGACGCCTGCGGGATCAGCGCCGCCTTCGGGCCGATGCTGGTCAGCCAGTGGTGGCGGGGCCAGGCGCGGTTCTAGAGCTCAGAAGCCTGCCGTCAGGATGCGCTTCAGCGTCGGCCAGTATGGCCGCCGGGGATAGGATGGGGGCCGCCCCTTGATCGCTCGCCGAAAAGCCAGCGACTTGAAGGCAAGGTATAGGTCCCGCTCGCTCTCGCTCACCACGAGGCCCTTGGACCACGGCATTGGCGTACCAGACCCACTGCCCGTCGATCTTTTCGAACGCGGTGTCCAAGAGCTCATTTTGCTGTGTGGACATGCCGTAAGCTTATCAAGTCAAGCTTCCACCTTCCACCCTACCGAATGTCGGGCTGGTCCCTAGAAGCTCCCGCCCCGCCCAGCCCCGTCCTTGAACCGCGCCGCCCCGGCCCGCGCCTCGCGGCGCAGCGGCTCCAGCCCGCCGATCCCTTCGGCCTTCAGAGCATCTTGCAGCGAGGCGTCCCATTGGGCGAAGGCCGAGGCGCGGTCGGCGCGCAGGCAGACCTGCGGGAAGGCCGCGATCTGGGCGGCCAGAGCCTGCGCCGCCGCCAAGGCCTGGCCCACAGGGACCAAGCGGTCGGCCAGGCCCCAGCTCAGCGCCTCGGCGGCGTCGACCGCTCTGCCGGTCAGGATCATGTCCAGGGCCCGGCCCTGGCCGACGAGGCGCGGCAGGCGCACCGTGCCGCCGTCGATCAGGGGCACGCCCCAGCGCCGGCAGAACACCCCGAAGATCGCGGCTTCCGAGGCCACCCGCAGATCGCACCACAGGGCCAGCTCCAGCCCGCCGGCCACCGCGTGGCCCTCCACGGCGGCGATCACCGGCTTCTTCAATAATCGCCGCGTCGGCCCCATCGGACCCTCGCCGATGGGATCGTAGCGTTCGCCTTCGCCGGAGGCCGCCACGGCCAGGTCGAAGCCCGAACAGAAGGTCCCGCCCGCGCCGGTCAGCACCGCGACGGCCCCGGTCTCGTCGGCCTCGAAGGCGTCGAAGGCCTCGCGCAGGGCGATGGCGACGGCCGGGCTGACCGCGTTGCGCTTTTCGGGACGGTTGATCGTGACGGTCCAGACCGGGCCGTCGGTAGCGACTTCGACCTCGCTCATTTCAGTCTCCTTCGACCGCCAGACGCAGCTCCCGGTAGGCCGCCACCAGCGCGTCCTGGCTGAACGCGAGGTTGCGGCCGCTGGGATTGGGCAGCACCCAGGCGACGGCGCCGCCGAACGGCTCGGGCTGCAGCCCCCAGGGTATCACGCGGCGCCCTATCATGGCCGCGTAGGCCGCCTTGCCGAGGAAGGCGACATAGTGCGGGGCCCAGCGACGAACCCAGGCCTCGAAGCTGGCGGCTGCGTTCACGAACTCCGACCGCGCCAGGTCGTCGACGCCGGCGGTCGGGCGCTCGACCACGCTGGTGATCCCCAGGCCGTAGTCCAGCAGGCTCGCGTCATGCTCGGCGGCGATCAGCTCGGGCGTGAACCCGGCCAGGTGCAGGACACGCCAGAACCGGTTGCCACGGCCGACGAAGTGGTGGCCCTCGACGGCGGCGGACAGTCCCGGGTTCAGCCCGCAGAAGACCACCGACAGGTTCGGCGCGACGATGTCCGGAAGCGGCTTAGACATTCAGCGCCCGCGCCCCGCTGAGGAAGGGGCTGCCGCGGACATAGAACCGCAAGGGCAGGTCGGCGGCCTTGGTGATGCCGATCCGGACGCTGAGGCCGATCTCGCCGGGCTCGTGGTCGTCGCGGCCGAGCCACAGCAGGCCTTCCGCGCACAGGTCCAGGCCGTCGGCCCAAGGTCCGATCTGCAGCGCCTTGCACAGTCGCCCTGGTCCTCGCGCCAGGTCGCGCAGCTTGTCGGTCCCGCGATGGGCCTGCATCAGGGCGAGCCCCTCCAGCGGCTCCAGCGCCCGGATCAGCACGCCGGCCCCGATCCCGGCCGCCTCGCTGGAGACGTTCAGCATCCAGGACGTGCCGTAGTTCAGATAGACATAGGCGTGGCCGCGCTCGAGGAACATCGGCCGGGTGCGGGGCGTCATGCCCCGGAAGGCGTGGCTGGCCGCGTCGCCCGGGACATAGGCCTCGGTCTCGACGATGCGGCCACTGATCACGCCCTCGGGCGTTTCGCGCACCACCACCTTGCCGATCAGGAACCGGGCCAGGGCGGCCGTGTCGGTCGGTAGTTCGTCCCGCGTCAGCCGTGTCGTCACCAGCTGTCCACCCGCGCCTGCCAGGGCCGCGTCACGCCCGCCGCCGTATCCAGTCCGCCCAGGATCCAACGGCGGGTGTCGGCGGGGTCGATGACCGCGTCGATCTCCAGGGCCGCGGCCATGCTGGTCGCCTTGCCAGCCGCGTAGAGCCGGGCCACCAGCTGGTCGTAGAGCGCTTTCTGCTTCACGGGATCGGTCTCGGCCTCCAGCTCCTTGCGATAGCCCAGGCGCACCGCGCCCTCCAGCCCCATGCCGCCGAACTCGCCGGTCGGCCAGGCGGCGATGAACAGCGGGGCGTGGAAGCTCCCTCCCGCCATGGCCTGGGCGCCAAGGCCGTAGCCCTTGCGGGTGACCACGGTCAGCAGCGGCGTGCGCAGCTTGGCGCCGGCGATGAACTGGCGGCTGACGCGGCGCACGGCGCCGGCGTCCTCGCTTTCTGGGCCGACCATAAAGCCGGGCGTGTCGCACAGCGAGAGCACCGGCAGGCTGAAGGCGTCGGCGAGCTGCAGGAATCGCGCGGCCTTCTCGGCCCCGTCGCCGTCGATCGCCCCGCCCAGATGGCGCGGGTCGTTGGCGATCAGGCCCATGGGGCGGCCCTCGATCCGGACCAGGCCCGTGATCATGCCCGCCGCGAAACCGCCGCGCAGTTCGAGGAACGAGCCACTATCGACCAGCCCCGCAATCAGAGCGCGCACGTCGTAGACTCGCAGGCGGTTCTCCGGTACGGCCCGGCGCAGCAGGCGCTGGTCGGGACAGGTCCAGTCGGTCGTCGCGCCCTGGAAGTAGGAGAGGGCCTGCTTGGCCAGGCGGGTGGCGTGGGCCTCGTCGTCGGCCAGGATGTCGATCACGCCGTTGGCCCACTGGTGCGCGGCCGGGCCGATCTGTTCGGGCCGGTACACGCCCAGCCCGCCGCCTTCGATCATCGCCGGACCGCCCATGCCGAGGTTGCAGTCCTTGGTGGCGATGATGATCTCGGAGAGGCCCGCGATGGCCGCGTTGCCGGCGAAGCAACGGCCGGCGACGATGGCGATCTTGGGCACGACGCCCGACAGCGCCGCCAGGCTGCGGAAGGTCGGCACATCCAGGCCGGCCACGGCCGTGGTGTCGGTGTCCCCCGGCCGCCCGCCGCCGCCCTCGGCGAACCAGACGATCGGCAGGCGCTGCTGTTCGGCCACGGCCAGCAGCCGATCGGACTTGCGGTGGTTCATCGCCCCCTGGGTGCCGGCCAGCACCGTGAAGTCGTAGGCCAGGGCCGCGACCCGCGCCTTGTCCGGCGGGAACAGCGCGCCATTGACGCTGCCTACGCCGGTAATCAGCCCATCGGCGGGCGTGGCGGCGATCAGGTCCTCGGTCGAGCGCCGGCGCTTCTGGGCGGCGATGGCCAGGGCGCCGTATTCCAGGAAGCTGCCGGGATCGATCAGGTCCTCGATGTTCTCGCGCGCCGTGCGGTGGCCGGTCTTGCGGCGCTTGGCCACCGCCTCGGGCCGGGCCTCGTCCAGGGTGAAGCGGTGACGGGCGATGACCTCGGCGTGGTCGGGGCGGATGGCGTCGGGGTCGATCTCCTCGGCCGCCAGGGCCTCGCCGCCCTCGACCTCGGCGGGCTCCAGATAGAGCAGGGGTTGGCCGGGCCGCACCGGTTCGCCGGGCGACACCGCCACCCGCACCACGCGGCCGCCGGTTTCGGCGTGGACCAGGTGCTCCATCTTCATGGCTTCCAGCACGACCACCGGCTGACCGGGCCGCACCAGGTCGCCCTCGACCACCTCGACGGCGCCGACCAGGGCCTGGAGCGGGGCGATGACCGCGCCTTCCTCGGCGCTGAACGTGGGCCCGGCGGCGGGGGCGCCGACGGCCTCGAACAAGCGCCCGGCCTCGCGGTCGATGAAGTCGGTGGTCGCCGTCCCGTCGATCATCGCCGGTTCGGTCAGCAGCACGCGCAGCAGCGGGATGGTGGTGCCGACGCCCTCGACACGGAACTCGGCCAGGGCGCGGCTGGCGCGGCCCGCCGCCTCGGCCGGCGTCCGCCCGCGCCCGATAACCTTGGCCAGCAAGGTGTCATAAGCGCCGGTGACGACCAGTCCCGCCGCGCCCGCGCCGTCGACCCGCACGCCGGGACCGCCAGGCGGCTGGTAGGCGGTGATCGTCCCGGTCGAGGGCTGGGGCGTGCCGTCGGCCGCCAGGGTCTCCAGATTGATCCGGCCCTCGATCGCATAGCCCTGGGCGTGCGGCGTTGTCGCCAGGCCGACATCGGCCAGGCTGGCCCCGCCGGCCAGCTCGAACTGCGCCCGGACCAGATCGACGCCCGTGACCTCCTCGGTCACCGTGTGCTCGACCTGGAGCCGGGCGTTGACCTCGATGAAGGCGAAACTGGTGCTTCCGTCTTTGGCCGCCCCGACCAGGAACTCCACCGTCGCCAGGGTGCGATAGCCGGCGCACAGCCGGACGGCGGCGTCGAACAGAGCGGCGCGGGTCTCGTCGGGCAGGTTGGGAGCGGGAGCAATCTCGACCAGCTTCTGGCGGCGACGCTGCAGCGAGCAGTCGCGGTCGCCAACGGCGACGACCTGCAGCCCGTCGCCGGCCACCTGCACCTCGATGTGGCGGGCGTTATCCACCAGCCGCTCGGCATAGAGGGCGCCGTCGCCGAACGCCGCCTGGGCCTCGCGGGCGCACGTCTCGAAGGCGGCCTCGACCTCGTCGGCGCTCCGCACCGGCCGCATGCCGCGTCCGCCGCCGCCGGCCGCCGCCTTCAGCATCATCGGCCCGTGGTGGGCGAAGAACCGCTGGGCGGCGGGCAGGTCTAGGGATCCGGCGCCCTCGATCAACGGCACGCCCTTGGACAGGGCGAGGGAACGGGCGAGGGCCTTGTCGCCGAAGGTCTCCAGATGGGCGGGCGAGGGGCCGACGAAGGTGATCCCCGCCGTCCCGCAGGCCCGGGCCAGGGCCGGGTTCTCCGACAGGAAGCCGTAGCCGGGGTGCAGGGCGTCGCAACCGGCGGCCTGGGCGGCGCCGACGACGGCGGCGATGTCGAGATAGGCGCGCGGGCCGGCGCCGGGCAGGGCGGTCGCGGTGTCTGCCGCGGCGACGTGCGGGGCGTCGGCCTCGTCGGTCGCGAACACCGCCACGCTGGCGATCCCCAGCTCGGCCGCCGCCCGGGCGATGCGGACGGCGATCTCGCCGCGATTGGCGATCAGCACGCGCTTGAAAGGCAGGGCGAAGGACATGGGCGCTCCCGTCGGCTTCATACGGCCGTTTGACGCACAATGACGGGACCCGCTTGACTCTCCAACCCCGGAAGATCAGAACAAAAGTGGAACATTGGAGAACCGAGAATGCCCGGGGCGAAACCCGCCCTTTCGGCTTTGAGAGCCCAGATCGCCGCCCTGGAAGCGGGGACTCGGACTCCGCCTCCCGTCCTGCCGTTCGGCGATCCGCGCATCGACGGCTGCTTCCCGGCCGGGGGCCTGCAACGCGGCGGCTGGCACGAGGTGGGCGGTTCCGGGCTGGAGGAGGAGACCGGCGCCGCGCCAGCGGCCTTCACCGCCCTGATGCTTCGGCCGCTGGCCGCCAAGGGCGCGGTGGTCTGGGTGATGCGGCGCGACGATCTGCACGCGCCTGGCCTGGTCAATTTGGGTTTCCCCGTCCAGCGCCTGATCCAGGTGCGGGCCCGCGACGAGGCCGAGGTACTGGCGGTGCTGGAGGACGCCCTGGCCACGGTCGGCGTCGCCGCCGCGATCGGCGAGGCCGAAAGCCCCGATCTCAAGGCTGGCCGCCGTCTGCAACTGGCTTGCGAGCGGCGCGGGGCGACCGGGGTGCTGCTGCGGCGGCGGCCCTATGGCGGTCCGGCGGGCAAGCGGCGGGAAGTGTCGGGCGCCGCCGCCCAGACCCGCTGGCGCATCGCCGCCGCCCCCAGCCAACCACCGCCGGGCGAGCCGGGCCTGGGTCCGCCGCGCTGGCGGGCCGAACTCGAACGCTGCCGGGGCGGGCGTCCCGGCGCCTGGATCCTCGAACAAGCGGAGGCCGCCGATGGCCCGCATCCTTTCCGTCTGGTGTCGCAACTGGCCGATCACGACGTGGCTGAGAGCGAACCCCGGTTTCGGCTCGTCGGTTGAGACCAATCCCTCCCCCCGTGGGGGAGGTGGTCGCGTAGCGACCGGAGGGGGGAGTGATCCGGCCTCCGCCGCCGTATCCCCCCACCGGCCTTTGGCCGCCTCCCCCACAGGGGGAGGGACTGTTGGACCGCCCCCGCCCGTCGCTCTGCTCGTCTCCGAAGGCGGAACCCGCCGCCTGGCCGCCGTCGATGACGCGGCCGCGGCCCTGGGCCTGTTCGTCGGCCAGAAGGCCGCCGACGCCGCGGCCCTGGTCCCGGACCTGGTCACCACAGACCATGATCCCGAGGCCGACCGCGCGGCGCTGGAGATCCTCTGCGACTGGTGCGTGCGCTTCTCGCCGGCCGTGGCCATCGACGGCTTGGACGGCCTGTTCCTCGACGTCGAGGGCGTCTCGCACCTGTGGGGCGGGGAGGCGGCCCTGCTGGACGACCTGCTGGACCGCCTGGCCCAGCGGGGCGCGCCGGCCCGAGGGGCGATCGCTGACACCCCCGGCGCGGCCTGGGCCCTGGCCCGCTACGCCTCCGACCGCACGATCGCGCCGCCCGGCGGCCAAGCGCCTCTGCTGGCGTCCCTGCCGGTCGCCGCCCTGCGTCTGGACGAGGCCGCCCAGGGCCAGTTGCCGCGCCTGGGCCTGTTCCAGGTGGGCCAGTTGCTGGCCCTGCCGCGCGGCCAACTGGCCAAGCGTTTCGGCCTGTCGACCGTGCTGCGCATCGACCAGGCCCTGGGCGCGGCCCGCGAAGCCCTAACCTTCCGCCGCCCCGCCACCCCGTGGTTCGACCGTCTGGCCTTCTTCGAGCCGATCAGCGCCCTGTCGGACCTGGAACGGGTGACGGGGGACATCTGCGGCCTGCTGTGCGCGCGGCTGGAGGCCGAGGGCCAGGGCGCGCGGCGGTTCGAGCTGGTGTTCCACCGCCTGGACGGCAAGGACCAGCCGGTGCAGGTGGGTCTGTCGCGCCCGGGCCGCGACCCCGTCCGCATCGCCAAGCTGCTGAAGCCCAAGCTGGACACGGTGGACCCTGGCTTCGGCATCGAGGTGGTCACACTGTGGGCCGCCGACGTCGAGCCGCTGTCGACCGCCCAACGGAGCCTCGACGCCGACGGCGGGGTCAGCCTGGAGGAGGGCTTGGCGCCGCTGGTCGACCGGCTGATCAACCGCCTCGGCGAGGCCCGGGTCTGGCGCGCCGACCCCTACCAGAGTCACGTCCCAGAACGCTCGGTGGCGCGCCGTGCACCGCTGGATCCTCAGCCGGAGGACGCCTGGGACCCGGATCGGCCCCGGCCTTCGCGCCTGCTGCGCCGGCCCGAGGCGATCGAGGTGATGGCCAAGCTGCCCGACGACCCGCCGGTCCAGTTCCGCTGGCGCGGCAAGTCACGCCGCGTGCGCCTGGCCGAGGGCCCCGAGCGGATCAGTCAGGAATGGTGGCGCAAGGCCTTCGACGAGATCGGACCGGGCAAGGTGCGCGACTATTACCGAGTGGAGGACGAGACGGGCGAGCGGTTCTGGATCTTCCGGGCAGGGGTCTATGCGGACGGGGAGAGGGCCCCGAAGTGGTGGTTGCATGGCTTGTTTGGGTAGGTCCCTCCCCCTGTGGGGGAGGCGATCGCGCAGCGATCGGTGGGGGGATACGGCTGAGGTGGGTTCACTCCCCTCTCCGGCCCATTCGGGCCGCCTCCCCCACAGGGGGAAGGACTAGTCATGAGCCACCGCTACGCCGAGCTCCAGGCCACCACCAACTTCTCCTTCCTGCGCGGAGCTTCGCACGCCCAGGAGCTGATGCTGACCGCCGAGGGCCTGGGCCTGGCCGCCGTGGGCGTGGCCGACCGCAACAGCCTGGCCGGGGTGGTGCGCGCCTGGACGGCGGCCAAGGCGCTGAAGGTCCGGGCCCTGACCGGCTGCCGGCTGGACTTCATGGACGGGACGCCGAGCCTCCTGGTCTATCCCTCCGACCGCGAGGCCTTCGCCCGCCTGACCCGCCTGCTGACCGTCGGCCAGCGTCGGGCCGAGAAGGGTGAGTGCCACCTGTTCTGGAAGGACTTCCTGGAGCACGCCGACGGCCAGCTGGCCCTGATCGTGCCGCCCGCCAAGCTGGACGAGGCGTTCGAGATCGACTTGACGCGCATCGCCGGCGAGTTGCGCGGCCGGGTCTGGCTGGCCGCCAGTCGAGCCTACGCCGCCCAGGACCTCAAGCGCCTGGCGCGTCTGTCGGACCTGGCCCGGGACGCCCGCGCGCCGATGGTCGCCACCAACGACGTGCTCTATCACGGTCCCGAGCGGCGGCCGCTGCAGGACGTGATGACCTGCATCCGCGAGGGCTGCTCGATCACCGAGGCCGGCTTCCGCCTGGAGGCCAACGCCGAACGACACATCAAGACCCCGGCCGAGATGGCTCGCCTTTTCGAGCGCTGGCCGGGGGCGGTGGAGCGCACGATCGAGATCGTCGAGCGCATCGGCTTCGACCTGGGCGATCTGAAGGAGCAGTACCCCGACGAGCCGGTGCCGCCCGGCAAGACGGCGATGGAGCACCTGACGGACTTGGCTTGGAACGGCGCGGCCTGGCGCTATCCCGGCGGAGTACCGCCTAAGGTCCAGGACAACCTGCGCACCGAGCTGGGGCTCATCGCCAAGATGGACTACCCCAACTACTTCATCACCGTGCACGACATCGTCCAAGAGGCGCGATCGATGGGCATCCTGTGCCAGGGGCGTGGCTCGGCGGCCAATTCCTCGGTCTGCTACTGCCTGGGTGTGACGGCGATCGACCCGATGGAGCATCGGCTGCTGTTCACCCGCTTCATCTCCGAGAACCGCGGCGAGCCGCCCGACATCGACGTCGACTTCGAGCACGAGCGGCGCGAGGAAGTGATGCAATACGTCTACCGGCGCTATGGCCGGGAGTACGCGGCCATCTGCGGCACGGTGATCCATTACCGCCCGCGCAGCGCCATCCGCGACGTCGGCAAGGCCCTGGGCCTGACCGAGGACATCACCGCGGTCCTGGCCAACACCGTCTGGGGCAGCTGGGGCGACGGCCTGCCCGACGAGCACATCCGCCAGACGGGGCTGGACCCGAAGAACCCGCAGATCGCCCGCGCCATCGCCCTGGCCACGGAGCTGCTGCAGCACCCCCGCCACCTGTCGCAGCACGTGGGCGGCTTCGTGCTGACCAAGCGGCGGCTGGACGAGACCGTGCCGATCGGCAACGCGGCGATGGCTGACCGCACCTTCATCGAGTGGGACAAGGACGACATCGACAGCCTGAGCCTGATGAAGGTCGACGTCTTGGCGCTTGGCATGCTGACGGCCATTCAAAAGGCCATGACCATGCTGCGCGTCGACCACGGCCTGGATTGGCTCAAGGATCTGGCCGACATCCCCAAGGAGGAGGCGGGCGTCTACGACATGCTCTGCAAGGCCGACAGCGTCGGAGTGTTCCAGGTCGAGAGCCGGGCCCAGATGTCGATGCTGCCCAGGCTGAAGCCGAGGAAGTTCTACGATCTGGTCATCGAGGTGGCGATCGTCCGTCCCGGCCCGATCCAGGGCGACATGGTCCACCCCTATCTCAAGCGTAAGAATGGGCTCGAGCCGGTCACCTGGCCCAAGCCGGCGCCAGAGCACGGCCCCGAAAACGAGCTGCAAGAAATCCTCGGCAACACCTTTGGCGTGCCGCTGTTCCAGGAACAGGCCATGAGCCTGGCCATCGAGGCGGCCAAGTTCACGCCCGACGAAGCCGACGGCCTGCGCAAGGCCATGGCCACCTTCCGCAACCTCGGTACGCCGGCGGAATATCGCGACAAGTTCGTCGAGGGCATGGTGGGGCGCGGCTACGAGCGAGACTTCGCCGAGCGCTGCTTCAAACAGATTGAGGGCTTCGGCCACTACGGCTTCCCGGAAAGCCACGCGGCCAGCTTCGCCAAGCTGGTCTATGTCTCGGCCTGGATCAAATGGGCCTGGCCGGACGTGTTCTGCGCGGCTCTGATCAATTCCCAGCCCATGGGCTTCTACCAGCCGGCCCAACTGGTGCGTGACGCCAAGGAGCATGGGGTCGAGGTGCGGGCGCCGGATATCCTGATGAGCGACTGGGACTGCACGCTCGAAGACGCGGCGCCTTCGACGAGGCGAGAGCGACCGATCGCCGATGACAAGATCTCGAACGAAGAGACCCGTCCGTACTGGAAGGCCGTCCGCCTGGGTCTGCGCCAGATCAAGGGGCTGACCAAGAAGGACCAGAAGGAAGGGGAGCCCAAAGAGCCCGATGATATCGACCGGATCATCGCCGCCCGCGCCGCCGGCGCCCGCACGCCGGCCGACTTCGCCCGCGCCGGCGTTTCCCAGCGCGCTCTGGAACTGCTGGCCGAGGCCGACGCCTTCGCGTCCACGGGCCTCAAGCGCCGCGACGCCCTATGGGCGGTCAAGGGTCTGAAGGGCGAGGCCAAGGTCACCAGCCAGGCGCCCCTGCTGGCCGGCCTGCCGCTGTTCGAGGACGCCGTCGCCCTGCCGACCATGGTGTTGCCCCAGCAGGTGGCCGAGGACTACCGCACCACCAGCCTGTCGCTGAAGGCCCATCCGCTGGGCTTCTTCCGGCCGATGCTGGACCGGATGGGCGTCCTGACCGCTGAACGCTTGAAGGGCGTGCGCGACGGCCGCCGGATCAGCGTCGCGGGCCTGGTCCTGATCCGTCAGCGGCCGGGCACGGCCAAGGGCGTGGTGTTCGTCACCCTGGAGGATGAGACGGGCGTGGCCAATACGGTGGTCTGGAAGGACTGTTTCGACGCCAACCGCCGCACGGTGATGAGCGCCTCGTTCCTGGTCGTCCACGGCAAGGTCCAGGCCGCCGACGGCGTGATCCACCTGGTCGCCGAAAGCTTCACCGACCTGTCGGCCGAGCTGGCGCGGATGAAGGAGGACCCGGAGGCGCCGGCCCCGACGGTGCGTATGCGGACGTCCGGACGACTTCAGCGGAGCCGGGACTTCCACTGAGGATCATTTCGGAACGGGACGCCAGATGGAAACGCCGACGCCTTCGCCGAAGCGCAGCTCGACGACCCTGGAGTCCGGATCGAGCACCGCTTCGGCCAGCGAGCCGTCCGAGGCCAGACGGAAACGCGTCGGGCTTTCCGCGAGCAGCTTGTCGCTGGGCAGGCCGCGCGGCGGATCGACCGCGAGGACATCACCGTCGCGCCGCAGGGTCAGCGTCGCCTCCGGGTGATCGACCAGCGCGTAGCGGCCGACATAGCGGTCCAGCGTCGCGGCCGGCAGCGCCGCCGTGGCCTTCGGGCGTGTCAGCAGCGGCGCGGACGCCCGCAGCGCCGGGTCGCCCAGGAAGGTCCAGCGATCGTCGCGCCGCCACGCCTGGTCGAAGATGCCGGACGCGATCCAGGCCCGATCGGGTGCTCGCCCCCTGGCCTGGACGGGGCGGCGACCGTCTCCGATCCACCAGTCGTATCCATTGCCGATGGAATCGCCCATGGCGGTCACCAGCGACAGAGGCTCCCAGGTGAACAGGCCGGCGGCTGAGTTGGCGGCGACGGAGAGGACATAGCGGTCGGCGGCGCGCGGGCTGGGGCGCAGCATTACGACATAGGCGTCCGTGGCCGCGAACCGCCGACCGTCGACGGTGATCCCTTCGCGGGTCACGGCGAGGGGCAGGTCGCGGCGGAGCCGGGCGGCGACGGCGTTGGCGTCAGACCCGCCCAGCAGGATCAGCGACAAGCTCCTTTCCTGCTCGGCCGTCAGGGCCTTGTCGTCTACGACGCGCGCCTCGCCGCCATAGATCGCGCGCCAGAGGCCGGCCAGGGCCTCGGCCTTGCCGCGGATCATGGCGCGCATGTCGGGGTCCTGGGACGTCGTTCCCACGACGATAGCGAAAGGCGTCGACAGGACGTCGAAGGCGCCGCCGGGCAGGGCCGGGGTTTTCAGCCGGGCGCCCCTCGGCGCATCGGGAGCGACCAGGCCGAACCGGCCGTCCGGGCCGGGCACGACGTCGATCGCGCGTCCGTTCCACACGACCTTCAGGGGCTGGTCGGGCTTCACCAGACGCGGCGGCGGCGCCAAGGTCAGGCGCGCGACATTGCGGGTGTCGAGCCGCAGCACCCCCGGCTCGGTTATTTCCGCGTCGACCTGGATCATCGACAGCGGGACCATGGCGCCTTCGACCGTCACCCAGTGGGCCTGGGCGGCGCGCAGGTCGACGGCGCGGACGCGGACCGTCGTGGGAGCCTCGTCACGTCGACGCCGAAGGAACCAGTCGACGGTGCCGTCCAGCTCGCCCAGAGCCTCGTGGCCCCATCCCGGATACTCGCGATAGCGGACGTCGTAGCCCCAGCGCTGCAGCAGAGAGGCGGCGTGACGCGCGTAGCGAACGTCGCTGGCGGCGTCCTGGTCGCCTTGGTGGATGAAGACAGGCGTGTTGTTGAGCGTCTCCAGCCCGACGAAGTCGCTCTCGGCCTCGCGCATCCAGCGTTCCATCGGACGATCGGCGGCGGGGTCATCGCGGCCGGCGGCGGGATCGAGGCGCGGGTCGGCCCCGCCGAACACCGGCGAAAGGGCTGCGAACAAGCCCGCGTGACGCGTTCCGATCTGCCAGGTCCCCTTGCCGCCCATCGAACCGCCGGTGAGATAGGTCCGGGCGCTGTCCAGGTTCAGCCGCGCCCGGGCGGCTTCCAGGCAGTTCAGCACGTCCAGTTCGCCGGGGCCGAGATAGCCGTTGGTCCCGCGCCCGTGCGGTTCGATCCAGACCACCGGCCAGCGCTCGGCGAGGCCGCTGTGACGGGCGTCGACGCTCCAGTAGCGAACATAGGGCGGCGAAGCGGGGTGGGCGCCATGCAGGTTCAGCACGGCCGGCCAGGCGCGATCGGGCTCGTAGCCGGCCGGCAGATAGGCGCGGCAGAACTGGGCGGACCCGTCCAGCGGATCGATCCAGGCCAGCCGGACGAAGCCCGAGGCGTGCAGCGCCGCCTTCGGGCCCATCCGCATTTCAGCCGCTTCCATCAGAGCCGAATGGACCGGCTCATAGGCGTCCTTCAGGCGTGAGAGGTCCGCGCCGGCGCGGTCGGTCACCAGGGCGCCCAGCATCCGCCAATGTCCGGCTTCTACGTCGGCGCCCGTCGCCGCCGCGGCTTGGTCGAGCAACGCCCTGGCCGCCGGGGCCATGTCGCCCTTGTACCAAGGCGTGAAGGTCAGCAACGGCACGCCGGCGGCGTTGGTCGTCCTAACGGCGACCTCGTACGGACCATCGGGCCAGTCGCGTGTCGGGAGGGACGCGATCGTTCCACGCGGTGCGCTGGCCCGTCCCATGACGCGACCGCCCGGGGCGATGACCTCGACCTCGACGGCGCCTTGGCGGGGGTGGGCGTCGGTACGCACTTTCAAGTCGCCGCCTTGGTCCCAGACGGCCGGCTCGAGGCGGATGTCCGGCAAGGGCTGTCCGGGCGACAGAATTCGCGCCGTCAGCAGGGACCCGCCCGAGCCGCGCTCGGCCCGCAGCACGACGACATTGGCGCCGGCCTGCAGTCGGACGGGGAGGCGTAGGGTGTCGTAGAGGCCCGCCGGCCTGTCGGGGACCGTGAGCGGCGCGCCGTTGACCCACACCGCCAGCGGCCCGCCCGCGCCCAGGGAAAGCTCCGCCGGTCCGGCGGCCTCGCGTTGCACGACGGCGGACGCATACAGCCAGCGTCCCTCCGCGCCGGCGGCCGTGAGGTCGATCAGATCGTCCCAGGCGACGAGCGGCTTCCAACCGCCGTCCGCGACCAGGCCAGCCTCGTCGGCGGGCGGCTCCGCGAAGCCCTTGACCATCCATCGGCGTAGATAGCGCGCCTCGCCCGGCGACCAGAGAGGGCGCTCGGCGTCGCGGATCGCCTGGGTCTTCTCCATCGGAGCGGATGGGGTCGGTTGGGGCTGGGCCCACGCGACGGTCGTCGCCAAGGCGAACGCCATCACCGACGTCATCAGTCGAAAGCCCATCACGCCGGCGCCCCCCGTTCAAGCTAGCGCTAACACGGTTATCTAGAGTTGCGCAGCCTGGTATTCCCGCTTTCGGGGTTGGTCCCCAGCCGGCACGCGGTGACGGCTATCTCGAGGCGGCGACCTAGGCGGGTTCGATCCCTAGGCCATCACCGGCCGCTCGTCCTCCGCCTTCGCCTTCTCCGCCGCCACCTCGGCCAGCAGGGCGAACAGGGCCACGGTGTCGATCGGCTTGCGCAACACGCCGTCGGCGCCGTCGGCCCGGTAGCGGGCGACGTCGTCGTCGAAGACGTTGGCGGTCAGCATCCAGACCGAGGTGCGCGGGCGCGCGGTCGAGGCTTCCCGTTCGCGGATCTTGGCCAGGGCCGCGACGCCGTCCAGCACCGGCATGTTGACGTCCATCAGCACCAGGTCGAAGGTCTCGGCCTGCCAGGCGTCCAGGGCCTGGGCGCCGTCCTCGGCGAACACCAGCTCGATCGGCGAGGCGGCCAGCAGGGCGGCCAGCACCCGGCGGTTGGCGGGATTGTCCTCGGCCGCCAGCACCCGGATCGGGGCGGCCACCTGGGCTTCGGCCGGCGAGCCCGCTGCGGGGGGCGTCAGGATCTCAGCCTCGAAGGCGAACCAGAAGACCGCGCCGCGTCTGCCAGGTTTGCTCAGTGCGCCGCCTGGGACATCGTCGACGCCGATCTCGCCGCCCATCAAGGCCAGGTTGGCGGCGCAGACCGACAGGCCCAGGCCGCTGCCGCCCAGGTTCCGGCCGCGCTCGGTCTGGTCGAAGGCGTCGAACATCCGCGCGCGATCTTCCGGCGGCACGGGGGCGCCGGTATCGCGCACCTCGACCAGGGCGCTCATCGTCTGGTCCTCGGCGTGGCCCGCCAGCCGGACCACGACCGCCCCGTCCGAGGGCGAGGCCTTCAGGGCGTTGGAGACCAGGTTGACCAGGGTCTGCTCCAGCTTGGCCTCGTCGGCCAGCAGGCCATAGGCCAGGTCGGGGTCGGCGTCCTCGAAGCTCAGCGTCACACCCACGGCCTGGGCGTGGGCGCTCCACACCCGCACCACAGTCCGCACCAGGCGGCGCAGGTCGACCGGCGCCAGGGTCAGGCTGGCCTGGCCGGCCTCCAGCTTGGTGAGGTCCAGCACCGTGTCGAGCAGGCGGGTCAGCTGAGCGCCGCCCTCAAGCACGCCCTGGGCCAGATCGGCCTGGATCGGGGTCAGGAAGGTGTCGCGGCGCAGGGCGTGGGCGAAGCCGAGCACGGCGTTCAGCGGCGTGCGGATTTCATGGCTGGCCACGGTCAGCAGGTCGGACTTGGCGCGGCTGGCGGCCTTGGCCTCGGCGATGGCCTCGGTCAGGTCGGCGTTCTTCCGGGCCAGATCGCGGAACGCCTGGGCCAGGGCGCGGTCGGTCGCTTGCTGGCGCCAGGTGGCGGTCAGGACGGCGGCGATGAACAGCAGCATGGCGGCCGCGTAGTGGTTGGCGAGCAACGCCGTGTGGCGGTCGAAGGCGATCCACAGCAGCGTCGCCACTGGCGGCGCCACGGCGGTGAGGTAGCTGATCCGGCCGGTATGGACCCGCAGGGCGCCGAACAGCAGCACGGCGGTGGCCAGAAGCGCGGCCTCGACCCGCATGATCGGCTCGCCTAGCAGCCGAATCTTCACGGCCAGGACGCAGGCGTTGGCCGACAGCAGGAAGACCAGGAAGATCGACCGCCGGCGCAGGCGCCGGAAGGCTCGGATGGGATCGGAATCCCGCAGCGCCACATGGGTGGCCAGGAACAGCGCGCTGTAAATGGCCAACTCGATCACGCCGAACAGGGCCATGTTCAGGGGCGCGAAGAACGCCAGCACCCCCATGAACACCGCGACCAGGACGAAGCGGGCGCGCACGATCCCGCGCGTGTATCGAACAAACCCGTCCAGGCGGGTGACGTCCACCGTCTGTTCGAACATCCAGGTTCCCGATGACGCTACTGATGTCCCGGGGAGGGGACCGCTCGCCCTTGCAGGCAAGGCGACACAGAACATGGGAGGCTGATTCTGGCTTTCCCGCTCGCCTTATAGGCGATGAGCCCGGGCGCCGATCAGGCGCGGGTCTTGGCCGCGGCGGTCTTGCCCTTGCCGGCCGGCTCATTGCCGATCGTCCCCTTGTCGGTCGTCTCGGCGGGGACGGCCCGCAGGTTCTCGACCAAGCCAAATAGTTGCGTACGGACGCTGAATTCGTCGCCGGCCAGGGCGGCGGCTTCCAGGGCGGCCAGGGCCTCGGACGGGATCGGCGGCAGCGGCGCCACGGGCGTGGCCTCGGTGACGCCCTCGGACTTGGGCCGGGCGGTCTCGTTGACGTCGACCAGGGCCTCGGTCAGCTTCTCGCCGGGGCGCAGGCCGGTGATCTTGATCTCGATGTCCTTGTCGGGGACCAGGCCCTGGAGCTCGATCATCCGGCGGGCCAGGTCGATGATCTTGACCGGCTCGCCCATCTCCAGCGTCAGGACGCCGGTGGGCGGGGCCTTGTCGACCGCCGACAGGGCCACCGCGCGCAGGACCAGTTGCACGGCCTCGGGGATGGTCATGAAGTAGCGCTCGACCTCGGCGTCGGTCAGGGTCACCGGGCCGCCGCGGGCGATCTGGTGCTGGAAGATCGGCACCACCGAACCGGCCGAGCCCAGGACGTTGCCGAACCGCACGACACTGACGCGGGTGTCCGCTCCGCCCCCGACCTGGCGGACCACGGCTTCGGCCACGCGCTTGGTCGCGCCCATGACGCTGGCCGGGGCCACGGCCTTGTCGGTGGAGATCAGCGCCAGGTGGGCCGCGCCGCAGGCCTTGGCGGCGGCGGCGACGTTGCGGCTGCCCAGCACGTTGGTGCGCACGCCCTCGCAGGGGTGGTTCTCGACCAGGGTCACGTGCTTGAGCGCGGCGGCGTGGAAGACCAGGTCGGGCTTTTCGGCGGCGAACACCAGGTCCAGGCGCGCGGCGTCGCGCACATCGCACAGCACGTCGCGGCGGGGCAGCTGGGGCCAGGCCTCGCCTAGCTCGCGGTCGATGTGGAACAGATTGGCCTCGGCGGCGTCCAGCAGGGTCAGCTGGGCGGGGCCGCTGGCGGCGATCTGGCGGGCCAGTTCCGAGCCGATGCTGCCGCCGGCGCCGGTGACCAGCACGCGCTTACCGGCGACCAGGGCGCGGACCGGGGCGGGGTCCAGCCGCACGGGCGCGCGGCTGAGCAGTTCTTCCAGGCTGATCTCGCGCAGGGCCGCGCCGCCGGCCCCAGGGGCGGCCATGTCCACGAGGCCCTGGCGGCGCAGTAGGCGCACGCCCTCGGTCTTCAGCCGACCCAGGCGCTCGGCCCCGAAGGCGCTGAGCGGGCCGTCGGTCAGGAACAGCAGGGCCGAGGGCTGCAGGCCGCCGTCGCGCAGCTGGGCCATGACCGCGTCGAACTCATCGACCGCGCCCAGGACGCAGACCCCGCCCAGTTCATCGCCGCGTTCGCGGGCCTCGGGCGTCAACACCCCGACCGGGGCGTAGCGCTCGCCGAGGGCGGCGGGGGCGCGCAGGAAAGCCTCGGCCTCGTTGGCCGAGCCGACGATCAGCAGGCGGGGGAGGGCGGGCGAGGCCGGCGCCGGGCGCAGGCGGGTCAGGGCGTCCACCAGCACCTTCTCGTGCAGGGCGCGACGGACGATGCGCAGTCCGGCCAGCGCCGCCGTCAGCAGCAGGAAGGCGGCGGCCAGGGTGCGCAGGCCGCCCGGCTGGCGCACATCCAGCAGGCGGGCGATCAGGGCGAAGGTCAGGACCGACAGGGCGGCCGAGCGCGCCAGGCGCAGGCCATCGCTGGCCGCGAAGAACCGCCAGGGCGAGCGCTCGACCTGGAACAGGATCTCGACCAGCAGGGCGGCGCCGGCGAACAGGGCCGCGTGGGCGAAGGCGGAGGCGGTGAAGGTCTCGGCGCCGGCGGTCAGCGCCTGGGCCAACAGCATGGCCACGAAGGCCAGCACCATGTGCGCCGCGATCTTGCCCATACGACCCATGAACGCAAACTCCCGCCGCGGTCGCCGTCAAACCGCTTCGGACGCGGCTTAGCATGCTCCGCGTGCGTCGTCGCCAGGGGAGGCGCCTAGAAGGAGAAAGGGGAGGGCCGTTCAGCCTCGCGCCAGGGGAAGCAGGTCGACCACCTCGCCAGCGCCCGTCGGCGGCGCGCCCGCCGGCCGTACGACCAGGCAGTCGGCGCGGGCGAAGACGCCGATCAGCGAGGAGTCCTGATCGGGAAAGGGGGTGACCCATACTCGACCCTCGGCGTCGACGGCGCGGACGGCGCGCATCCAGTGTTCGCGCGGGCCGGTGGCAGGCAGGGACGCGGTCAGGGTCCCGGCGCTGATCGCCAGGGTCGGATCGGCGCCGGTCAGGGCCGCCAGCAGCGGACGCAGGAACAGCTCGGCGCAGACCAGGGCCGAGGCCGGATTGCCGGGCAGGCCCAACACGCGGCGGCCGTCTCCGAGACGTCCGAACCAGGTGGGCTTGCCGGGGCGCACGGCGATGGTCTGGACGCGTAGGCTGAGGCCCAGGGTCTGGAGGGCCGGCTTAACCAGGTCGTGATCGCCGACGGAGGCGCCGCCGACGGTGACGATCAGGTCGGCCTCGGCGGCCTCGACCGCCCGGGCGATGGCCTCCAGGTCGTCGGCCTGGGCCTTCAGCTTGATCGCCTCGCCGCCCCAAGCCGCCACCAGAGCCGCCAGACTGAACGAGCCGGACTCGAAGATCTGGTCGGGGGCGGGGCTGGCCCCGGGCGGGACCAGTTCGTCGCCGGTGGCCAGGATGGCGACGCGGGGACGGCGGGCCACGTCCAGCGTGGCGCGGCCGGCGGCGGCGGCCAGGGACAATCGCCAGGCGTCGATCCGCACGCCGTCGGCCAGCAGCAGGTCGCCTGACCGGAAGTCGCCGCCGGCGGAGCGGATGTTGCTGGGCGGCGGGTCGCGGTCGATCGTGAAGCTGACGGTGTCACCGTCGCGGGCGGCGTTCTCCTGGATCACCACCAGGTCGGCGCCCGGGGGCACGGGGGCGCCAGTGAAGATGCGCACGGCCTGGCCGGACTGCACCGGCTGGGCGTAGGCCCGCCCGGCGGCGCTCTCGCCGACGACCTGGAATGTCGCGCCAGGCGTCAGGTCGGCGCGGCGGATCGCCCAACCGTCCATGGCCGAGGCGTCGAACGGCGGCTGGTCGCGGTCGGCGACGATCGGCGCGGCCAGCACCCGGCCGACGGCGTCGGTCAGAGCGACCTCTTCGACGCCCAGCCGCGCGGCGTCGGACAGCATCCTGCCCCGCGCCTCGGCGACGGTCAGGTTCTTCAATTGAAGCTTGTCCTCGCTCACCCGCGCTCTCCGTTCATGGCGTGCGGGCAGGGCGAGGCCTTAGCCGACGAACGCCCGCTCGATCACGAAGTCGCCCGGCTCGGCGTTGGAGCCCTCGACCAGGCCGTGGGCTTCCAGCAGAGCGGCGGTGTCCTTGATCATCGCCATCGAGCCGCACAGCATGGCCCGGTCGTGTTCGGGGTCGAACTTCACCTGCTCCAGGCCCAGGTCCGCGAACAGCTTGCCGCTCTCGATCAGGTCGGTGAACCGGCCCTGGCGCTCGAACGGCTCGCGGGTGACGGTGGGGTAGTAGACCAGCTGGGCCTTGGCCTCGTCGCCGACCAGCGGGTCGTCGTGGATCTCGGCGGTGAACAGATCGCGATAGGCCAGTTCCTGAACCTCGCGCACGCCGTGGGCGACGATCACCTGCTCGAAGCGGCTGTAGGCGTCGGGGTCGCGAGCCACCGACAGCCAGGGCGCCAGGCCCGTGCCGGTTCCGAACAGGAACAGGCGCTTGCCAGGGCGGACGGCGTCCAGCACCAGGGTGCCGGTCGGCTTCTTGCCCAGCAGGATCTGGTCGCCTTCCTTGATCTGCTGCAGGCGCGAGGTGAGGGGGCCGTCGGGCACCTTGATCGAGAAGAACTCCAGTTCCTCGGCGAAGTGCGGCGAGCCGATCGAATAGGCGCGCAGGATCGGCTTCTTCTCGCCCAACTCTTCGCGCGGCGGCAGGCCGATCATCACGAACTCGCCCGAGCGGAAGCGGAAGCTGGCTGGTCGCGTGATGGCGAAGCTGAACAGGCGGTCCGTCCAGTGCTTGACCCACAGCACGGTCTCGGTGTGCCAGGCGGCTTCCTTGACGGGCGCGGGGGCGGTGGTTTCGATGGCCGACATAAGTGCGTTTCAAGTCCTGGACGCGCGGCGGACCACGCAATTCTGAGATGGCGTCGCCAAGGCCCTAGAAGCGACTGCGTCTCATGTGAGCACAGGCGCGTGGATGTCAACTTTCGTGGTCTGAAAGGGCTTTGAGAAAATCTTCCTCAAATGCGTCAAAACGAGCGGCGCCTGTTTTTTGAACCGTGTCAAAATTGTGATTGCCGCCTCCCAAAACGGGGCGCACTCTTCCTCCTGCCCCCGCGTCCCAAGTGGTGTGGAGGCCAACGATACGGAGGAACGGATGCGGGTTAGGTTCGTGATGGCCGCCGCGGCGGTCAGTGTGTTGGCGTTAGGCGTAACGGCGTGCGGGAATGAAACCGGGAACACCGGTCAGACCCAAGCCCAACAGGTCTCTCTTGAAGGCAAGTCGGTGACCGCCTCAGGCTGCGTGCGCCCGGTGGAGAACACCTCGTGCATGGTGGTCCGCGGCCCCGGCGGCGGCTACTACGATATTTCCGGCGCCAGTCCCGCGCCGGACCCCGCCAAGGGCGTGGGGATTTCCCTGCAGGGACGCGACCTGGGTGAGAACACCCAGTGCGGACGGAAGCTGGCGGACGTGAAGTGGTCGTATCTGAACGTCCAATGCGCTGCGGCGGCTCCTGCTCCCGCGCCGGAGAAGGCCGGCTGACGACTCAGGCTTCGCCGGAGCCCGGATCCGTCCGGGTCTTCGGCGAGTCGGAGCTGCCCTCGGCGCCGTGAGGCTCCGTCGCGGGGCGAGGAGCCCTGCCTCCCTGGCTCGCGCCGTCGTGGGCGGGGCGCTGGTTCTCGTTCTCAACCTCGCGGTTCGACGGACGATCCGGGGTCTGGGCGGTCGGCATGACGGGCTCCTGGAGATATCGACGGGCGCTCAGGCCTAACGCGCCGCGCCCGGGGCTGATCCTTACGAGGGCCGCGCGCTCGAAAGCACTGATCGCGCTCCGGCCGCTTGCCGGGCTCGAACGACCCTGCTAAACGACGCGGCTCTGGCGATGAGACCAACGCGCCGGCGGGCTTCAAAGAGCCTACCGGCGCGATGTTCATTGTCGGAAAGCCGGAATCTCCGCTAAGGGGATCGCGGTTCCGCAGGAGTGTAGCTCAGCTGGTAGAGCATCGGTCTCCAAAACCGAGGGTCGTGGGTTCGAGTCCCTCCACTCCTGCCACTATATGTCATCGGTCACCCCGACCTCCGGGCTGACCTATCGAAAGTCGCGAGCCTCTTAAGTCATGGCCAGGAAACCGGGTTCCAGCCCGTCTGCGATCAAGAACCGCGCCGCGAAGACGGCCGCGGCGCTCGCGCCCGCCGGTCAGGGGGCGACCCCCGCCAAGGCCCCGGCCGCGCCGAAGAAGCCGTTCAACCCGGTCCGCTTCGCGCAGGAAGTCCGCGCCGAGGCCCGCAAGATCACCTGGACCACTCGCAAGGAGACCTGGATCACCTCGGTGATGGTCTTCATCATGGTGGTCCTGGCCTCGCTGTTCTTCACCTTCGCCGACTGGATCCTGGGCCTGGGCGCCAACCTGCTCCTCAAGATCGCCGCGGGATAAGACACATCATGAGCAACGAAACCGCGTCCAATCCGAACCACAAGTGGTACATCGTCCACGCCTACTCGAACTTCGAGAAGAAGGTGGCCGAGAGCATCCGCGAGCAGGCCAAGAGCCACGGTCTGGAAGACAGCTTCTCCGAGATCCTGGTCCCCACCGAGGACGTCGTCGAGATCCGTCGCGGCCGCAAGGTCAACGCCGAGCGCAAGTTCTTCCCCGGCTACGTGCTGGTGAAGATGAACCTGACCGACGAAGCCTACCACCTGATCAAGAACACCCCGAAGGTCACGGGCTTCCTGGGCAGCGCTTCCAAGCCGCAGCCGGTCTCCGAAAAGGAAGTCCAGCGCATCATCGGCACGATCGAAGAGGGCGTCGAGCGTCCCAAGACCGTGGTGCTGTTCGAGGTCGGCGAGAACGTCCGCGTCACCGACGGTCCGTTCGCCAGCTTCAACGGTTCGGTCGAGCAGGTCGACGAGGAGCGGGCTCGCCTGCGCGTCACCGTCTCGATCTTCGGCCGCGCCACCCCGGTGGAACTGGAATACAGCCAGGTCGAGAAGATCGCTTAAGGGCGGCTTCCAAACCGAAGCTTTCGAAAATCCCGCGCCGGAAACGGCGCGGGATTTTTGCTGTCTGGGCTCCAGCGCGGTCGGGCGGGGTTGACGTCGCCTCCTTAATATAGCCAATTAGCAATATAGCTATGAGGCAATGAAAATGGTCGCCGCCCCGTCATCCCAGCTGGACCTGGTGTTCGCCGCCCTAGCCGACCCCACGCGCCGGGCCATCCTGGCGCGGCTGGCCCAGGGGGAGGCCACGGTCAACGACCTGGTCGCGCCGTTCGACTTGGCCCAGCCGACCATCTCCAAGCACCTGAAGGTGCTGGAGGGCGCCGGCCTGGTGTCGCGCGGCCGCAGCGCCCAGTTCCGCCCCGTGCGGCTCGAGGCTGGCCCCTTGGCCGGCGTCGACCAGTGGATCGGTGGCTACCGCCAGTTCTGGGCCCAGAGCCACGACCGCCTCGAGGCCTATGTCAAAACCCTGCAAGCCGAGGAGACTTCGCGTGACGCCCCACAAGACGACTGAGTCCGAAGCCGATCGTCAGATCATCATCATCCGCCAGTTCGACGCCCCCGCGTGTCTCCTGTTCCTGGCCCACAGCAAGCCCGAGCACGTGAAGCGATGGTTCGGTCCCGTGGACTGGCCGCTGACGACCTGCGAGATGGACTTCCGGGTGGGCGGACGCTTCCACTTCGCCATGACCGGTCCCAACGACGAGCCCGGCCCGCCGTTCGGCGGCGAATATCTGGAGATCGAACCGGACCGGCGGATCGTCTACACCAACGGCTTTGACGCGCCAGGCTCGCCGCGCTTCACCACCGTGGTCACCTTCGAGGAGGCGAGCGGCAAGACCACCCTGACCCAGGTCACCACCTTCGAGACCAAGGCCGTCCGCGATCAGTATGTCGAGATGGGCTACGCGGAGGGGACCAACTCGGCCTACGACCAACTGGGCGATGTGGTGGCGGAGCTGAAGGCCGCCTAAGCCTCCTCGAACGCCGACAGGATGGGGCAGGGGCCCGTCGTGGTCTCGCCGCAGGTGCGGGCCAGGCGCTTGAGGGCGTCGCGGGCCGTCTCCAGTTCGGCGATCTTGGCGTCCAAAGCGGCGATGCGCTCCAGGGCCAGGCCGTGGGCCCGGGCGTGATCGTCGCCGGCGTCCAGGGCCAGCAGCTCGGCGATCTGCTCCAGGGTGAAGCCGGCCGCCTGGGCCGCGCGGATGAAGCGCAGGCGACGCACGTCGGCCTCGCCGTAGCGCCGCACACTGCCGGCCGAGCCGCCGCCTTCCGGCCGCGCCGGCTGCTCCAGCAGGCCGCGCCGCTGGTAGTAGCGCACGGTCTCCACGCCTACTCCGCCGGCCTGGGCCAGGCCCGCGATCGTCGTCGCCTTCATCTCTTGACTCCGTACCATGGTACGGAACCCATATGAGCGGGGTCCTGTTCTCGGACAAGCCGGAGACCCTGCGATGACCGCCCTCGCCGCCCAGGCCGCGACCAAGACCGCCGTCCTCTACCGGATGGTCACCGACCAGCACGTCTGTCCGTGGGGTCTGCGCGCCAAGGACCTGCTGCGCCGCCGAGGCTATGCGGTCGAGGACCACCTGCTGACGACGCGCGAGGAGATCGACGTCTTTAAGGCCGCCCACGGGGTGGCGACCACGCCCCAGGCCTTCATCGACGGCCAGCGGGTCGGCGGCTACGACGACCTGCGCCGCCATTTCGGCCTGAGGGTGCGCGATCCCAAGGCCCTGACCTACACCCCGGTGATCGCCGTCTTCGCCGTCACGGCCCTGATGGCCTTGGCCGCCGGCTACGCCATGAGCGGTCAGGTGTTCACGACCCACGCGTTCCAGTGGTTCATCGCCTTTTCGATGTGCGCCCTGGGCATGCTGAAGCTGCGCGACATCGAGACCTTCTCGACCATGTTCCTGGGCTACGACCTCCTGGCCCAGCGCTGGTTGCCATACGCCCGGATCTATCCGTTCGCCGAGGTCGGAGCCGGGGTGCTGATGATCGCCGGAGCCCTGACCTGGCTCTCGGCGCCGATGGCCCTGTTCATCGGCGGCGTCGGGGCGGTGTCGGTGTTCAAGGCCGTCTATATCGACAAACGCCAGCTGAAGTGCGCCTGCGTGGGCGGCGACAGCAACGTGCCGCTGGGCTTCGTCTCCCTGACCGAGAACCTGATGATGATCGCCATGGCGGTCTGGATGCTGGTGATGTAGCGACCTTTACGACCCGCTTATGCGCGGCGGGCCGAGCCGAATGGCGCCCTTACGCGGCGCGGCGCGACAAGGACGGACCTTCTGGAGCCCGTCCGATGTCCGCCTTCCACTGCAAGCTCGCCTCCCTGACCCTGGCCCTCGCCGCGGTCGGAGGCTTCGTCTTCTTCCTGGTCCTGGCCGCCCATCATCCGCATGAGGCGCCGCTGCTGCGCATCCTGGCTTTCCTGTGGCTGGTCGCGACCGGGGCGTCCAAGCTAATCTTCGACCTGACCGAGAGCGCCGAGCGTGAGCAGCGCATCCGGCCGTCGCGCCACGACCCGTTGCAACGCCTCGGGGAATAGGGAGGATGCGGCGCGCCGCCGCTTCCAGGACCCGACCATGGCCGACACGCCCCGCATCCGCCCGCTGATCCGTTCGGACTATGATCGATGGCTGCCCCTGTGGGACGGCTACAACGCCTTCTACGGCCGTTCAGGCGAGACGGCCCTGGACCCGGCGATCACGGCCATGACCTGGTCGCGCGTCTTCGACGCCTACGAGCCCGTGCACGGCCAGGTCGCCGAACAGGACGGCCGCCTGCTGGGTCTGGTCCACTACCTCTTCCACCGCAGCACCACGATGATCGAGCCGCTCTGCTACCTGCAGGACCTGTTCACGACCGCCGAGGCGCGGGGCAAGGGCGTGGGCCGGGCGCTGATCGAGGCGGTGTACGAGAAGGCCAGGGCGGCGGGCGCGACGCGGGTCTACTGGCAGACCCACGAGACCAACGCCACGGCGATGAAGCTGTACGACCAGGTCGCCGACAAGTCGGGTTTCCTGGTCTATCGCAAGGCGCTTTAGGGCGACTACTTCGCCCGCAGCCCCGCCATCATCACGCTCAACAGCCGCCGCGCTACGACGTCCCAGCCGGGCTGCTCATAGCCGAGGCTGAGGCCGCTCATGATCCTGAGGACATCCTCGAAGCCGATGTCCGATCGGATGTCGCCGGCGGCGAGCGCGGCCAGGGTCAGGCGCTCCAGCGTCGGCAGGATGGTCGCGCCGGACCGGGCGTAGACCCTGGAGCCCTCGCCGGGAT